>JAYOEF010000004.1:32783-61095 GCA_038106605.1 Alphaproteobacteria bacterium | reverse complement strand
GCATCTTCATCTACGTCTACTCCAACCTCGACTCGATCGTTAAGGATGCGGTCGAGAAATACGGGCCGCAGTACACCGGCGTCGCGGTCAAACTCGACAAGGTCGAACTCTCGCCAGAGAACGGACAGGGCAAACTCTCCGGCCTGTTGATCGGCAATCCGAAGGGATACAAGACCGATGCCGCCTTCCGCCTCGGAAGCATCGCGATGGTCATCGACATCAAGAGCCTGACGAGCGACACGATCGTCATCAAGTCGATCAACATCGACGCGCCGGACGTGACTTACGAATTCGGCGACGGCGGCAGCAACATCGACGTTATCGGCAAGAACGTCGAGAAAGCAGCCGGCGGCCCGGGCGGCGGCGCGGGGGCGCCGCAAAAGCCGGCCGCCTCGGACAAAAAGGAACCCGAGAAGAAGATGATCGTCGAGAGCCTCGTCATCTCGAACGGCAAGGTGTCGATCAGCCATCCGCTCCTCGCCGGCAAGAAGATCGGCTCCGCGCTCCCCACCATCCGTCTCAAGGACATCGGCAAGGACAAGAAGGACGGCGCCTCGCCGGCCGAGGTCGTCGCCAAGGTCATGGACGCACTCGAGAAGCAGATCGGGTCCGCCGTAGGCGCGAGCGGCGTGAACAATATGCTGAAGGACCTCGGCAAAGGTGCAGAAGGTGCGGTCAAGGGCATCATCGAAGGTGCCGGCGGCGGTGCCAAGGGCGTCGAGGACGCGGCCAAGGGCGCCGGCGATACGCTGAAGAACCTTTTCGGCAAGTAACCGGCAGGACTGCCTGAATGGCGGCCGCCCCATCGGGGCGGCCGTTTTTCATTCGGACGATAGCAAGCCCGGGGCGACGCGCTATAGTGCGCGCCGATAACAGCCGACGGCGGTCAGCGCCGCGATACAGGGAGCGAAGACGGGATGAGCCAGCTGCTGGAACGGGGCGGTATCGGAGACGAGGTGCTGCGCAAGGAGGACCGGCGTTTCCTGCTCGGCAAGGGGCGCTACGTCGCCGACCTCGCCCTGCCCGGCCAGCTCCATGTCGCCTTCGTTCGGTCGCCGCACGGTCACGCGAAGATTACCTCGCTCGATATCGCGTCCGCCGCTGCCATGCCGGGCGTCGTTGCGATTCTCACCGGCGACGACATGGCGCGGGACGGCGTGGGCTCGATGCCGTTCATGTGGCTGATGAAGAATAACGACGGCAGCCCGATGAAGCAGCCGCCGCGCTGGCCGCTCGCGCGCGACCGCGTGCGCCATGCCGGAGAGCCGTTAGCCCTCGTCGTTGCGGAAACCCCGTCCCAGGCCATGGATGCAGCCGAGGCGGTGGAAGTCGCATATGAGGCGCTGCCGGCGGTGACCGATGTACGCGAGGCGCTGGAGTCCGGCGCCCCCGTCGTCCACGACGAGGTTCCCGGCAACGAGATCTATACCTGGGGGCGCGGCAACCGCGGCGCCGCCGAGGCCGCGATCGCCGCAGCGCCGCACGTGATCGAGATCGACCTGGTCAACAACCGCCTCGCCTGCGCCGCGCTGGAAGCGCGCGCGCTGATCGCGACGTACGACCCGCTCGCCGACGTGACGACGCTCTACAACGCGACCCAGGCACCCCACATGATCCGCCGGTCGGTCTGCGAGGCCCTCGACCTCGCACCGCAGAAGCTCCGCGTCGTCGCACCCGATGTCGGCGGCGGCTTCGGGACCAAGGGCAAGCATTATCCAGAGGAGACCGTGCTCGTCTGGGCGGCGCGGAAGCTCGGCCGGCCGCTCCGCTGGATTTCGACGCGCGCCGAAGCCTTCGTCACCGACACCCAGGCGCGCGATCACAGAACGGTCGCGCGGCTGGGATACGACGACGACGGCCGGTTCCTCGGCCTCAGCGTGCACACGCTCGCCAATGTCGGCGCCTACATCTCGACCTTCGGCGCGAGCATCCCGGGCGCGATCTATTCCGCCCTCCTCGCAGGCGTCTACCGCACACCTGCGGTGTTCGTCGAAGTCACCGGCGTTCTCACCAACACCGTCCCGACGGATGCCTATCGCGGTGCCGGACGCCCCGAGGCGTGCTACGTGCTGGAGCGCCTCGCCGACGCCGTGGCGCGCGAGCGCGGCCTCGACCGCGCCGACGTGCGCCGCCGCAACCTGATTCCCGCCGACGCGATGCCCTACGCGACGCCGCTCGGACCGACATACGACTGCGGCGATTTCCCGAACATCCTCGAAAAGCTTCTCGCCGCCACCGACTGGGACGGCTTCCCTGCCCGCCGGGCGGAAAGCGAAGAGCGCGGGAAGCTCCGCGGGATCGGGCTCGCGATGTATGTCGAGACGTCGGGCGTCGCGCCGTCGAAACTCGCCGGCATGCTCGGCGCCCGTATCGGTTTCTTCGAGAGTGCGGAGATCCGGATCGACGGTTCGGGCGGAACGCAGATCCTGGCGGGCACGCACAATCACGGACAGGGGCACGAGACGACCTACGCCCAGATCGTCGCGGACAGGCTCGGCGTCCCCTACGAGGGCATCTCCGTGGTCGAGGGCGACACCGCCGCCGTCCCGATGGGCACCGGAACTTTCGGCTCGCGCTCGATCGCCGTCGGTGCGTCCGCGATCGCCGTCGCCGCGGACAAGATCGTCGAGAAGGGCCGGCGCATCGCCGCCCATCTCCTGGAAGCGGCAGAGGAAGACGTCACCTTTGCGGCCGGTCTCTTCTCGGTCGCCGGAACCGACCGCACGGTTGCGATCGGCGAGGTCGCGCGGGTCGCCAATCTCGGCCACGTCCTGCCCGTCGGCGTCGAGCCCGGCCTTAACGAAACCGCCTTTTACGACCCGCCCAATTTCGCCTATTCCAACGGCGGCCACGTGGTCGAGGTCGAGATCGATACCGACACCGGGCGCATGGATATTCTGAGCTATTACGTCGTCGACGACATCGGAACCGTGATCAATCCCATGATCGTGGAGGCCCAGGTGCATGGTGGCCTCGCCCAGGGCATAGGCCAGGCGATGATGGAAGGCTGCGTCTACGATGCGGGCAACGCGCAGATCCTGACCGGGTCGTTCATGGACTACGGTATCCCGCGCGCCGACGACCTCGTCGATTTCCGGGGTGAACTCGACGAATCCCAGCCCTGCACCCACAACCCGCTCGGAGCCAAGGGCTGCGGCGAATCCGGCTCGATCGGCGCACCGGCAGCGATCGTGAGCGCGGTTCTCGATGCACTCGGGCCGCTCGGAGTGACCGACATCGATATGCCGGTGACGCCGCAGCGCATCTGGCGGGCCCTCCAGGACGCCAAACGCGCCTGACTTCCGGTTTCCGCAAGGCTCGGTTGCAATTTTCCGGGCGCATGGAAACGAGTTGTTAACGGACGGGGTCTAAATCCCTTCGCAGTTGCACACTCGGCGCCAGGAAGGCGCTTCCCGGTCTTTTCGGCCGGCCCTTTCCCCAGCCAGCGTGCCCTACGGAAACGTCCGCGAACCGCGGCGATTCCGGCCGTTATCGCAACCGTTTCCGCGGCCAGAGCAAAAGCAGCCGCAAGTAAGGAGTCCGTCCATGCCGTCCAGGCCCCTTTTCGAACTCGCCGCGCCCGAACTCAACAAGTTCTATGTAGATACACGGGATATCGAGCGCCGCGCGCAGGTCTACCGCAATGCCGCGCTTGCACGCATGTTCGGCAATGCGATCCGCCGCCTCATGGGCACCCCTGCCCGGGAGCAGGTCGTTCCGTCCTTCGCCGGGCCGATGGAACAGCCCGCGCGCCCCTGATTCGGCCCTTGCTCGATCGCCCGCTCGGCTGAATCTCAGTTTATTCGAGGCTCCGAATGGTTAACGCCGGACGCGAATGCGCGATCCGGCGTTTTCATTTTTTCGCGGAATTCTGTCGTTTTTGAGCACCGTCCTTCGCATCTGCGAAAGAAATATGACGGCAAACCTTAATTCATGCGCGCCGCGCAATTGTGCGATGCAGCAATTTGAATAGAATATTGTGCAATAAGAAGCAGATAAGGTGCATCGCATTGCACCAAGGATAGGCCAATGACCAGCAAGACCACCCGCTCCGACATGTCGCTTCCCGACGTCTCCGAGTTCTACACCCACTCCAAGACCGTCCGCCGCGAGGCGGAGATCGCCCGCGCCATCTATCTCCACGAGATGTTCGGCATGGCGTTCCGCAAGGTCCGTACGATGCTCCGCCGCTGGGCCGACGTGTTCAGCACGGCGCAGCGCATGAACAGCGACGCCCGGCTCTAAGCCGCCGGAAATAGCCAAGCCCGTCGACGGCGGGGCGATGCCCCGAAGGCCGCTCGACCGACGAAAAACGCCCCGAAATTCGGGGCGTTTTTTCTTTCGTATCCTTGGGTTCGGAGACGGGCCGGGGAAGTGGTGCCCAGGGGCGGATTTGAACCACCGACACCCGCATTTTCAGTGCGATGCTCTACCAACTGAGCTACCTGGGCATGCCGTCGCTTCCGGCGGAAGGCAGCTTATAGGCAATATCGCCGGACCTGTCCAGCAGTACGAACCCGCGAAAATCCGGGCCCGAACAGCCCTGGCGCCGTCCCGACCGGGTCAGTTTCCGTCGTCGTCGCGCCGCGCCGGCATCGTAGGGAATTCCTCCTCATCGGGAAGCTCCTCGCTCGGGATCGCATAGGCACCCGTGAACCAGCGGCCGAGATCGAGATCGGCGCACCGCTTCGAACAGAACGGGCGGTGTTTCTGGACCCGGGGCGCCCCGCAGACGGGGCACTTGGGCTCGGCATACTGGGCCATGTTCTCCTCACTCGACGACGACATCGAAGCTCTCGCGTCCGTAACCCGCCTCGGCACGGAGCGACAGGGCGCGCCCGCATTCCGCAGCCAATGCCTCCACTGCATCCGCATAGCCCGTCTGGAGCGAATCGACGACTTCGCCGGAGGCGTGAAGAACGAGGCGTCCGGGCGGAGACGATCGCGCTTCGCGCCGGAGCGCGCGCAGCGCCTCCATCGCGACGGCATCCGAAGATCGGACCCGCCCGGTGCCGCCGCAGGATCGGCAGACCTCGGTCAATGTATGGAGCAGCGGCTCGCGTCGGCGTCGGCGCGTGATCTCCACGAGGCCCGAATGGGTCGCGCCGAGGACGCGCGTCGGGTTCCGGTCGCGCGCCGCCATTCTCCGGAGAATGTCGAGGACCGCCTCCCAGTGCGCCCCCTCCTCCATGTGGATGAAGTCGATGACGATCAGCCCGGCGATGTTGCGGAGCCGGATCTGGCGCGCCGCCTCCAGGGCCGCCTCGCAGTTGGTGCGAAACGCCGTCTGCTCGAGATCGCCTCCCCCGTCGAAACGGCCGGAATTGACGTCGATCGCGGTCAGCGCCTCCGTCATCTCGATGACGATGCCGCCGCCCGCTGGAAGATCGATCTGGCGGCTGCACACGCGCTCGATCTCGTCCTCGATCCCGGCGAGGTCGAACAGCGGCAGGGCGCCGGTATGCAGGCGCACGCGCTCAGCCAACCCGGGGATCGCGCGCTCGCAGAACGCCCTCGCCGAGGCGGCCGAAGCGCCGTCGTCGATGTGGACCGCCCGGATGTCGCCGAGTGCGTTGTCGCGAAGGATGCGGAGCACGGGATCGAGATCGGTATGGAGACACGCGGGCGCCCGACCCTTGTTGCGCGCGGCCTCGATCTCGGCCCATGAGGCACGGAGGTTGTCGGCATCGGACGCGAGTTCTCCCGCACTTGCGCCGATCGAAGCGGTCCGGAGGATATAGCCTTCTCCCGGCCGTGCGATCCGTTCCATCAGGCTCGTGAGCCGATCGCGTTCCCTTTCGTCCTCGATCTGCCGCGAGACCATGACCCGGTCCTGGTCGGGCGCCAGGACGAGATGGCGACCGGGCAGCGTGAGGCGGCGGGAAAGCTGGACACCCTTGGTGCCGATCGCGTCCTTCACTACCTGGACAAGGACCGCCTCGCCCTCGTGCACCGTTCCTCCGGGTCCGGTGCCGCGACGGCTGTCGTCGATGCCGAGAAAGCCCGCGCGCGACAGCCCGATGTCGACGAACGCCGCCTCCATGCCCTTCATGACCCGCTGGACGCGGCCGAGATAGACGTTGCCGATCAGGCTGGCGCGCTTCCTGCGTTCGAGCACGAGCTCCACGAGAACCCCGTCATCGAGCAGCGCGGCGCGAACCTCCGCCGGCATGACGTTGATGAAGAGGTCCTGGCTCATTAGGGCCCCGCGGCATCGGGCAGTCGGAAGCCCGATCCTTGCAAAAGCGACAAGGTCTCGTAAAGCGGCAAACCGACGACATTGAAATAGGAGCCGCCGATCGCACGCACGAACGCGCCGGCGCGGCCCTGGATGGCATAGCCTCCGGCCTTGCCGCGCCATTCGCCGCTTGCGATGTATCCGCCGATCTCGCTGTCCTCCAGCCTCTTGAAGGTGACGGCAGTGGTGACGAGGCGCGTCCGCACCGCTCCGCCCGGGGACACGAGGGCAACGCCGCCGAGGACCTTGTGGCGGCGGCCGGACAACAGGCGAAGGAAGCGTGCCGCTTCGGCCTCGTCCTCGGGCTTGCCGAGAATGCGCCGCCCGACGGCAACGACCGTATCGGCGGCGAGGATCCAGTCGCCCGGATGCCGCCCGGCCGCGACAGCGGCCTTTTCCGCGGCAAGACGGCGGGCCAGCGTAGCGGGAAGCTCTCCGCGCGCAGGCGTCTCGTCGATGTCGGCGGGTGAAACGGCGTCGGGCACGATGCCGACCTGGGCCAGGAGCTCGAGGCGCCGGGGCGAGGCCGACGCAAGGACCAGCCGTTGGGGCCCGGCTGTCCGGACCATGAATTCTTACTTGAAGCGGAAGGTGATGCGGCCCTTGGTCAGGTCGTAGGGCGTCATCTCGACGTTCACCCGGTCGCCTGCGAGCACGCGAATGCGGTTCTTGCGCATTTTGCCCGACGTATGGGCGAGAACTTCGTGTTCGTTGTCGAGCTTGACGCGGAACATCGCGTTGGGGAGCAGTTCGACCACGGTCCCCGAAAACTCGATCAGATCCTCTTTTGCCATCTTTTCTCCTGGATCGGCATGAATTCGGGCGAAGGTGCTAATTCGGCGGCCCGAGGTCAAGGCTTTTACAGGGTTCCCGGGCCGGGGTCACCCCCTTCGCCCCCCTTGCAATCACCTTATTCGGGCTCGCCGAAGCGCTCGCGGATACGTTTTCGCAGGTAATCCCGGAGATCCCGGTATGCAGCAAGCCTCGCATTGCGATGGCCCTCCGCCACGGATGGGTCCGGCGTCGGCCAGTATTCGACCTCGGACGAGGTGACGCGGGTCAGCTCGATCGCCTTGTGCTGGGCCTCGGGCGACAGCGTGACGATGACCTCGAACGAGGTATCCATCAGGTCGTCGAGACACTTCGACTTGTGACGCGACATGTCGACGCCGATCTCGTCGAGCACGGCGATCGCCAGCGGATCGAGATCTCCGTCGCGCACGCCCACGGAATCGACGAATACCTTGCGGCCGTACATCGCCTTGGTCAGCGCCTCTGCCATGGGCGAGCGCAGCGCGTTCTCGCTGCACACGAAGAGAATGCTCGACGGCAGGTTCGTCTCCATTCCCCTCAGCCCCGGACGTGAAGAACGCAGATCAGCGTGAACAGCCGCCGCGACGTGCTTTCGTCGACGTCGACATGTTCGGCGAGGCGGGTACGCAGCAGCTCCGCCCCCTCGTCGTGGAGCGCACGCCTGCCCATGTCGATCGCCTCGATCTTCGACGGGCTCGCCGACTTGATGGCGTCGTAGTAGCTCTCGCAGACCGTGAAATAGTCGCGAATGATCGAGCGGAATGGCGCGAGCGACAGCGGAATGTCGGCGAGATGGAGCCCGTCGTCGCCGGTGATCTCGAACAGCAGGCGGTTTTCCTGACGGCCGAGGCGGAGCGCGTAAGGTCCGTCGTCGTAGTCGACGAGCCGGAAGGAATTGTCCTCGAGCAGATCGAAGATGGCAACGCGGCGCTCGTGCTCGACCTCGGGGTTACGCGCGACGAAGTTCGCGTCGTCGAGCACAACGTCGAACAGCCGGTTGCGCTCCCCCCCCGCCACGATACGCTCCTAGCCGCCGCCGAGCCGTACCGAGACCGAGAGCGCATGGGCGTGCAGCCCCTCGGCATCGGCGAGCGTTACGGCGGCCGGGCCGATGCGCGACAGCGACGCGGCATCGCACGAGACCAGCGTCGTCCGCTTCATGAAGTCTCCGACGCCGAGGCCCGACGAGAAACGCGCGCTGCGCGAGGTCGGCAGCACGTGGTTCGGGCCCGCCACATAGTCGCCGATGGCCTCGGGCGTGTACCGGCCGAGGAAGATCGCACCCGCGTTGGAGATGCGTTCGGCGAGCGGCTCGGGATCGGCGACGGCAAGCTCGAGATGCTCGGGCGCCAGCCGGTCGACGAGGGCCACAGCGTCCGCGAGCTTCGCAACGACGACGATTGCGCCGTGGGTCTCCCAGCTCGCGCGCGCGATCTCCTCGCGCGGCAGATGTCGGAGACGCGCGTCGATCGCTGCGGAAACGGAATTGGCGAAGGCGGCGTCGTCGGTGATCAGGATCGACTGTGCCGAGGTGTCGTGCTCGGCCTGGGACAGCAGGTCGGCGGCGATCCATTCCGGGTCGTTGTCGCCGTCCGCGACGACGAGGATCTCGGAGGGGCCCGCGATCATGTCGATGCCGACCGTGCCGAAAACCTGGCGCTTCGCTTCAGCGACATAGGCGTTGCCTGGGCCCGCGATCTTGTCGACCGGCGAGACCGTCTCCGTGCCGTAGGCGAGCGCGGCCACCGCCTGGGCGCCGCCCATCCGGTAGATCTCGGTAACGCCCGCGAGATGGGCTGCGGCGAGGACGAGCGGGTTGATCGCGCCGTCCGGCGTCGGCACCGCCATGACGATGCGTTTCACGCCGGCGACGGCGGCCGGAACGGCGTTCATCAGGACCGAGCTCGGATAGGCGGCGGTGCCGCCCGGCACGTAGATCCCGGCAGCACCGACCGGCGTCCAGCGCGCGCCGAGCTTCACTCCATCGTCGTCGGTGAACTCGAAACCCAAGGGCTTCTGGCGATCGTGGAAGGCGCGGATGCGCTCGGCAGCGAGTTCGAGGGCCGCGATCTGCTCTTTGCTGCAGTCGCCCCGCGCCTTGTCGATCGTCTTGGCGCTCAGACGAAGCTCGGCACCCGATGCGAGCGCCATGCGATCGAAGCGCTTCGTGTAGTGGAGAACGGCGGCGTCGCCGCGGGTGCGCACGTCGGCGATGACCGAAGCGACCGTCGCAGCGACGTCCTCGGCGGCATCGCGGCGCGTTTCGATGAAACCGTCGAAGGCCGCGGCAAAGCCCGGGTCGCGCGCGGAGAGCCTAAGCGGCATCCAGCGCCTCACGGAAGCGATCGATCCAGCCGCGGATCTCGACCGAACGGGTCTTCATCGCCGAGCGGTTGACGACAAGGCGCGACGAAATCTTCGCAATCTCCTCGATCTCGACGAGGCCATTGGCCTTGAGGGTCGAGCCCGTGGAAACGAGGTCGACGATGCGCCGGCAGAGGCCGAGCGACGGCGCGATTTCCATCGCGCCGTTGAGCTTCACGCATTCCGCCTGGACGCCGCGCGCAGCGAAGTGGCGGCGCGTGATCTCGGGATACTTCGTGGCGACCCGGACATGGCTCCAGTGCTTGGGGTTGTCCTTGAGGCTCAGATCCTCAGCCTCGGCAACGACCATGCGGCAGTGTCCGATATCGAGATCGAGCGGCGCATAGACCTCCGGGTAGTCGAATTCCATCAGGACATCGCGCCCGGCGACGCCCATCTGCGCCGCACCGAAGGCGACGAAGGTGGCGATGTCGAAGGACCGGACGCGAAGAAGCGTGAGGTTCGGGATGTTGGTCGCGAACTCGAGCTTGCGCTCGCGCTTGTCGTTGAACGCCGCCTCGGGCTCGATCCCGGCGCGCGCCAGAACCGGCATCAGCTCGTCGAGGATGCGGCCCCGGGGAATGGCAAAGCGCAGATTGTCGTTCGCGGTCGTCATGGCATTCTCCGCTCCGGCGGGCCCCTGCCCCCGGTCGCTGTTCGGTCCTAGGTCCGGTTCTCGTCCTCGAGGCCGTGCTCGGGCCGCCACTGCGTTGGCCAAGGCTCGCCGAAATCCTCGGCATGGCAGACGATCCGTTCGACCTCCAGCCGCACCGTGGCGCCGCCCGCGAAAACGAGGTCTACATACTCCGGCGTGGCGTCGAGGGCCAGCAGATCGAACACCTGGCCGCGGCGCGACGGATCGAAATTGCGCCGCCGGACTCCGGTCACCCGGTCGAACGTCACGCCGCAGCGCACGCGCTCGTAAATGCGGCCCGGAACCTTCGGCCCCTCGGCGTCCTCCCAGCGGAAACGGTTGGCGACCATCGCGAAGCGGCCTTCCGCGGCGAGATAGATCATCTCGCTGATCGGCACGACGGCGTCCTGCAGGAGCGCCGACAGCACGGCGAAATCGTCGGGATCGCCGGCGGCAAGCCGGAGGGGCGTCTGCTCCGCCATCGTCAGCCGCGCTCCTTCACGCGCTCGATTGCGGCGCCGCAGGCCGCGAGCTTTTCCTCGATGCGCTCGTAGCCGCGGTCGAGATGATAGACACGGCGCACCGTGGTCTCGCCGGAGGCCGCAAGCCCCGCAAGCACGAGGGAAACCGAAGCCCGGAGGTCGGTCGCCATCACCTCTGCGCCGGTCAGCTTGCCCACTCCGCGAATGAGCGCGGAGGCGCCGTGGACGGTGACGTTCGCGCCCATGCGGGCGAGCTCGGGCACGTGCATGAAGCGGTTCTCGAAGATCGTTTCTGTGATCATCGCCGCGCCGCCCGCGATCGACATCAGCGCCATCATCTGCGCCTGCAGGTCGGTCGGAAAGCCGGGATGCGGCTCGGTCATCACGTCGGTGCCGATTAGGCCCTTGGGCCCGAGACGGACACGCACGCCCTTCTCCGTCGGCTCGACGAGGACGCCGGCCTCGCGCAGCTTGAGGAACGCCGCTTCCAGCAGGTCCGGCCGCGCGCCGCGAAGCTCGAGGTCGCCGCCGGTGATCGCCGCCGCCATCGCGTAGGTGCCGGCTTCGATGCGGTCGGCGACGACGGAGTGCTGGGCCGAATGCAGCCGGTCGACGCCCTGGACGACCAGCCGGTCGGTGCCGACGCCGTCGATCTTCGCGCCCATCGCGATGAGGCACTGGGCGAGGTCGGTGATCTCCGGCTCGCGCGCGGCATTCGTCATGACCGTCTCACCCTTGGCAAGACAGGCGGCCATCAGGATGTTCTCGGTCGCGCCGACGGAGACGAACGGGAAGACGACGTTGCCGCCGCGGAGTCCCTTGGGCGCCCGCGCCGTCACGTAGCCGCCATCGAGTTCGATTTCGGCGCCAAGCTGCTCGAGCCCCTTGATGTGGAGGTCGACGGGCCGCGTGCCGATGGCGCAGCCGCCCGGCAGCGAGACCTTGGCCTCGCCGAGCCGCGCCACGAGCGGACCGAGCACCAGGACGGAGGCGCGCATCCGCCGGACGAGGTCGTAGGGCGCCACCGGGTTATCGACGCCCTTTCCGTGGAGCGAGAACGCCTTGCCGAGATGTCCGCCGTTCGCCGCCTCGCCGTCCATGTTCATGGCGACGCCATGCTGGCCGAGGAGCTTGGCCATTGTCGCGATATCGGCGAGCTGTGGCAGGTTGGTGAGCGTCAGTGTCTCGTCGGTCAGCAGGCTCGCCGCCATCAGCGGTAGCGCCGCATTCTTCGCGCCGCTGATGTCGATGGCGCCGGAAAGCGTCTTTCCGCCCTGAATAACGATCTGGTCCATGCCGGAATCACCACCGCGCCCCACCGTTCGGAGAGGGCGCGGCAAACCCTTGTTAAATCGAGACGTCTTGGCGGGATATATACTTCCCGCGGCGCCACTTTTCCAGTCTCAGCAAGGCTTTTCCGGGACATTCCGGTCAGCGTCCGCCGGTACGCCGGCCTCGCGCGCCCGCGCCTGCTCCTTACGCCGGCGCAGGTTCTCGCGGAGCGCCTCCGCCTGACGCTGCCGCCGCTCCGCCTCGCTTTCCGCAGGCCGCTTTTCGCCGCTTTTTTCCATGTCCGATCATTAGCCGAAATTAGGCATTCGCGCAGTTGAACTTTAGTGTTTGCGGTGGCATTGTGCGCCGCGCTTTTCGGGGCGCCGCCGCGCCCCCGACCGGTCGCTGCCGTAGCTCAGTGGTAGAGCACTCCCTTGGTAAGGGAGAGGTCGTGAGTTCAATCCTCACCGGCAGCACCATCTCCACCCCAATTACCGATTTCAACCCGCGCCGTCCTGTTCGGAAAAGGCCGGACGCGGGCGGCTACATGCTGTAATATTCACCTACGTCCAAAAGGGCGATATAGGGAAGTTCGGTGCGGAAAACATTTCCGAACGGGATTTTTTCCGCATAAAAACAATATGATATGGGAGAATATTCATGATTAGCACGAAGACCGGAGCGGTTGTGTCGGCGCTCGTCGCCGCCGCGCTCGCCTCCTCCGCCGCCATCGCCGCCGACAAGTACACGATGAAGATCGGCATGGCGACGATCAACGATTCCAACCACGTCATGGCCAAATGGATGGCCGAGGATCTCGCCAAGCGCACCAACGGCCGCATCGACGTAAAGGTGTTCCCGGCCGCCCAGCTCGGCACGATCCCGCGCCAGATCGAGGGCATCCAGCTCGGCACCCAGGAAGCGTTCCTCGGACCGCCCGGCTTCCTCATCGGCCTCAACCAGGCTTTCATGGTAACCGACGCGCCCGGCGTGTTCGACAGCATCGCCCACCAGGCGCGCGCGCTGAATCACGACTCTTTTCGGGACAAGTTCTTCCACCTCGCCGAGGAGAAGGGCGTCGTCGGAAACGTGATCTGGTCGTGCGGCGACACGGCGATCAACACCGTGAAGCCCTTCGACAAACTCGCCGACCTCAAGGGCCGGAAGATTCGCGTCCTTGCGACGCCGATCGAGCGGGCCGTGATCGAGAAGCTCGGCGCCACCGGCGTCCCGATGCCCTACTCCGAGGTTCTGCCGGCCATGCAGCGTGGAACCGTGGACGGGGTCCGGACCGGCGTCATCGTCATGTACCCGTCGAAGTTCTACACGGTCGCCAAGTACCTCAACCTGACCGCCCTCAGCCACATCTCCTGCGGTCAGTGGCTCAGCGCCGCGTGGCTGAAGAAGCTGCCCTCCGACCTGCAGAAGGCCGTCACCGACTCGGGACGCGCCGTCACCCCGCACGTGATCAAGTGGGGCGAGGAAATGACGCGGGATGCCGAGAAGAAATGGGTCGAGGCCGGCGGCAAGATCACCAAACTTCCGGAAGCGGAACAGAAGTGGGCGCGCGAGGCGGTTGCCTCGATCGGCCCCGACATTCTCGGCAAGAACGAGAAGACCCAGGCGATGTTCACGCGGATGCTCGACGCCGTGAAGGCGACCCGCAACGCGAAGTAGCCCGATAACGGCACGATAAAGACGGCGGGGTCATCGGCCCCGCCGTTTTCTTTGACTCAATGAATTGGGAGGACGTAGCCGCCGGGTCGGTCCGGATGGGGCACGATCCGTACCCGGACGCCGAAAACGTCCTCGATCGTTTCGGGCGCAATCGCCTCCTGCGGCGGGCCGTATGCGGCCACACGGGCGCTTTTCATGAGATAGACCTCGTCGGCGAACATCGCCGCGAGATTGAGGTCGTGCAGAACCGCGACCACCGTCAGCCCATCTCCCGCAAGCGAACGCGCCAGAGCAAGCATGCCGTGCTGGTGGGCGATGTCGAGGCTCGACGTCGGCTCGTCGAGGAGAAGCGCGGCCTGGCCGACGCCGTCCGGCCGGTGAAGCTGGGCAAGCACCCGGGCAAGCTGGACGCGCTGCTGCTCGCCCCCTGACAGCGTCGTGTAGGTGCGCGCCGCGAGATGGGGAACGCCCGCCATTTCCATGCAGCGGAATGCAATCTCCGTGTCTTTCGCGCGCCCGGTCTCGCCCGCGTAAGGGCTACGCCCGAGGAGAACGACGTCGATCACCGAGAACGGGAACGTCAGATCAGTGCGTTGGGACAGGATGGCTCGGCGTTTCGCCGTTTCCCGCCGCGTCCATTGCGAGAGCGGCCGCCCGCCGAGCGAGACGGAACCCGCAGCGGGTGCGAGACTTCCGGCGAGGACCTTGAGAAGGGTCGACTTGCCGGCGCCGTTCGGGCCGAGGACCGCGGTGACCCTGCCCGATCGCGCCTCGAAGCTGACGCGGTCGAGGAGCACGGCAGAGCCGGCCCGGACGACGATATCGGACGCCTCGATCACGACCAGCCTCCCCCGCCGACCCGACGGACAAGAAGCCAGATGAAGAACGGGCCGCCGACACAGGCGGTCAGGATCCCGATCGGCAGTTCCGCAGGCAGCACGAGGGTTCGGGCGAAGATATCGGCGGTCAACATCAGCGCCGCGCCTGCCATGATCGAAGCCGGCAGGAGCGCGCGGTGCCCCGGCCCGGCAAGCAGACGGATCACGTGCGGGACGACGAGGCCGATAAAGCCGATGATCCCGGTCGCCGACACGCTTGCGCCCGCGGCGACGGCGGCAAGCGCGATGATGATCTTCTTCGTCCGCTCGACCTCGAAGCCGAGATAGAGGGTCTCGGATTCGCCCAACAGCATCGCATCGAGGAAGCGCGCGAACGCAGGAAGCAGCAGGATTGCCGGGAGCGCCAGCACCGCGACCGGAAGAAGCTTTCCCCACGTCACGCCGCCGAGGCTCCCCAGCATCCAGAAATTGAGCTGCCGGAGCTGCTGGTCGTCGCTCGCGAACACGAAGGCACCGATCCCCGCGCCGCAGATCGCATTGATCGCGACGCCCGCAAGCAGCATCGTCGCGATGTCGGTATGGCCGTTCTGCGTGGCCATCCGGTTGACCAGCCAGACCGCTGCGAGGCCGCCGATAAAGGCCGCAACGGGAAGCCGGTATTCGGCCCCGACATGGGCGAGAATGCCGCCGGATCCCAGGACGATGCAGGCAACGGCGGCGAGCGCCGCGCCGCTCGAGACGCCGATCAGCGCCGGGTCCGCAAGCGGATTGCGGAACAGGCCCTGAAGCGATGCGCCGCACGCCGCAAGCACGCCGCCGGCCAGCGCGCCGAGACAAACGCGCGGCAGGCGGATCGCGAGGAACACCGTTTCCTCCGCCGACGTATAGCTCCACGGCAGGGAGATGCCGGCTTGCGCCGCCAGGATGGACAGTATCTGGCCCGGCGTGATCGTTACCGCTCCGTATCCCGCCGACAGGAAGAAACTCACGGCGAACAGACCGGCCGCTCCGGCCAGAAGACGAGCGCGCCCGCGGCGGCGGTCGCCCGCCGCCCGCTGCACGTCCAACGACAGCGAAGCGCCCATCGCCGTCCTCAGTCGAGCCGGAGGCCGGGATGGAGGCGCAATGCGAGCTCGCGCGCAGCGACAGCCGTCCTCGGCCCGAAGCCGAGCAGCAGCAGGCCGTCCATCGTGACGATACGTTTCGCCCTTCCCGCCGGAGTGGCCGCTATCTCGGCGCGGGCGAGGATCACCTTTTCACCGCCGAGCGCCGCGGCCGTGCGGTCGACGACGAGGATGACGTCGGGTCGCGCCGCAACCACGCCTTCCGCCGGTATCGGCTTGTAGCCTGTAAAGCCCGCCGCAGCGTTCACCCCGCCCGCAAGAGCGATGATCGTGTCGGCATGGGTCTCGTTGCCGCCGGCGAGCGGCGAGCCGCGGCCGACGGAAAGCAGGAACAGGACGCGCGGCCGGTCCGGGATCGCCGCCACCGCCTTCGCCAAAGAGCGCAAGTCGCGCCGGATGGCTTCGGCGAGTTCGTTGCCCTTCGCCTCTTCCCCGACCAACGCCGAAACGATCCGGATCTTTTCGTAGACGTTCGCGACTGACGGATCCGCGGGCGTGACTTCGAGCCGCACGCCCGCTTCGCGGATCTGCTTGATCACGGCCGGCGGACCCGCGTCGCCGTCGGCGATTATCAGCGTCGGCTTGAGTGCGATGATCGGCTCGGCCGCGAGCGAGCGCAGATAGCCGACCTGCGGCAGTTTCGGAGCGGCCTCGGGATAGAGGCTTGTCGTGTCGACCGCGACGATGCGGTCACCGGCTCCCAGCGTATAGAGGATCTCGGTGATCGCCCCACCGATCGAGACGATCCGTTCGGCCGCCGACGCGGGCGTGGAAAGGCCGGCCGCCGCGGCAAGAGCTACGGCGGCGAAGATAGAGCGGGCGGTCCTCATGCTGCGGTCTCCAGGGCCGCGACCACCTCGCGCCAGGCGTCCTGCTCCGGATTGCCTTCCTTGCGTTCGCCGAACATCAGGGCGATCTGCCCTCCGTCCGCGTCGTAGGCTTCGAGCGATGTGACGATACCGTCCTTGGTCGGCTTGCGCACGACCCAGACCTCTGCGATCCCGCCGTCCTTGAGATGCAGGTTGAATCCCGGGTCGAGAATATTGAACCACGGCCCGACGCGCTTCAGCGTCTTCACCGGCCCGGTATGGATCTGGATAACGCCCGTGCTGCCGACGAAGATCATGACCGACAGGTCGAGCCGCGAAGCCGCCTCGATCGCCGCGGTGAAGGACTCCCGCGTGACGCGCCACGCGAGATCCTCGCCCACGAGGCGCATCGCCTGGATCCGACCGGCCTTGTGCTTGCGCAGCATCGCCGCAAAATCGTGGACGTCGAGAAGCGCGAGCCAGTCCTCCCGAAGCGCGCCCGCGTCGATATCAGCGTCGGCCCCGTCGGGCGCCGGGGGCGCCGACGGCGTCACGGACTGAGCCGCAGACTGGTCGTCGGAGTGGAACTGCGCGACCAGCGCTTCGTAGGGAGCAATGTCCGCGCCCGCCTTGAAATAGATCTTGTGGACGGCCGCGCCGTCTCCAGCGAAGAATTGCAGGCTGTGGCGCTCTTCGCCCGGCTTGCCCTCGGTCACGGCGTAACCGCTCGCCCACCAGCCGAGAAAGACGCGGAGATCGATCTCGCGGTTGAGGACGAGCCCCATCGGCCCGTTGACCGAGACCTTGCCGAACGTGCCGGTCTTCTCATGAACGACATGCTCGTTCCTCGTCAGCACCATGACCTCACCGAGCGACGGCAGGGCCCTGAGAAGCTCGCCCCACGGACCTGCGAGTCGGCGAACGCCCGCATTGCGGCCGCAGCGGCAAGCCACGAGTTCAGCCTCGCTCACGCCGAGCCGATCGGCCGCGTCGCGCGCGCGCACCGCCGGCTCGCCCGACCGGAGCTCGATCCAGCGGTCGTATAGTCCGGCAGGTCCGGAACGTTCGTCGAGTGTCACAACTGTCGTCATGGTCAGCCCTCCATCGCTGTGCCGTTTGGGATTGCGGCCTCGATGCCGCGGTCGTTGGGAATTCCGCCACGCAGTTCCATCAGAACTTCCGCGCGACGGTCAGGATCACCGAGAACCCGGGGGCGTCATCGCCCGAAAGGTGCTGCCGGTAGCTCCTGTCGAGCAGGTTGTCGACGCCGAGACGGAACTCCGTTCCGGCAAGCACCCCCTCGTCCGGCAGCCACGTGGCGAACAGATTGTGGACCGCGTATCCGGACGTCGGCTTGCCGCCGCCCTCGGCCGTCGAACCCACATTCGATACGAGGTTCTGGGCAGCCGCCATC
Organism: Alphaproteobacteria bacterium; assembly: GCA_038106605.1. Taxonomy (GTDB): domain Bacteria; phylum Pseudomonadota; class Alphaproteobacteria; order MPNO01; family UBA830; genus JAYOEF01. Next base: position 43,429 of record JAYOEF010000004.1, on the reverse strand, counting down.
ACCAGCTTGTAGCCGTATGTTAGCTTCTGCCTGGGAAGACGTGCGCCGAGGGTCAGCGTGACCTCGTCGGCCGGGATCGTGTCGAGGTTCTGCCCGTTGAAGAGCTTGCCGCGGATGACGCTCGCCCCGATCTTGCCGAAGGCAATGCCAGCGTCGTATGCCGCCTCGATCTCGCCGCCCTGTATCGTCTGGCCGTCGGCATTGAAATAGGGCTGGGCGTCCGCAGCGCGATAGATGAGATCGCCGATATCGTTGTAGAAGGCGGTGAACTTCGCCTTGAAACTATCCTTCTCGCGGAACAGCTCGGAGAAGGACAGCGAGAACCCGGCCTCGAAGTTGTTTGACTTCTCCGGGTCGAGGTAGAGGTGCCCGTCAGTGTCGTAGAGCTCGTCGAGAACCGGCGCCCGTTCGGTATGGGCGACCGAACCGAAAATCGCGTAGTTCTCCGTGATCTTTGCGTGCGCTGCGAGCTTGGGCGAATAGAGGACGAAGCCGTGACTCCGCTGTTTCACGTCCGCGCTGACATTGTCGGCGGCATCGAGATTTACGGTATCGACCCGCATGCCCGGGATGAGCGTCAGCCATTCGTCAAAGACGACCTCGGACTGGACGTAAGCGCCGAAAATGTTTGTGTTGCCCCCCGGATGGGAGCCGATCGCCGTCGGCGCGCCGGACGCCAGAAATGCCTTCGAAACACGGTCCTGGGTCGACGCCTGCAGGCCGTAGGTCAGGAAGTTCTTCCAGTCTTCACCGCGGTATTCGGTCGAGTTCTCGACCCGAAGCTGCCAGGTCTTGTACGCGACGTCCTACCGGTTGCCGAAGGCGAACTGGAGCGAAGGCGAAACGTCCGACTGCTCGTTGAGCGAGTTCGCATAAGTCGCGGTGACCGCAAGGTTGAGCCAGGGAACGTCCGGCGGGGCATGCTCGAACTTGAACACGGCCGTGCGGTCGGTAACCGTTCGATCGACGGTTCCGAAACTGCTGAACACGCCGTTGCTGACGCCTGTCTGGGAATACGGCTGGTCGTTCTGCACGCTGCGCCACTGCTGCAGGCTAGCCGTAACGGCGGACTCGCGGTCGTCGCCGAACGTGTGGCGGATCTTCCCGAGCTGCGAATGGGACGTGCCGTCGGTGCCGTTTTCCTTGTTGCCGTGACCGTCGGTATAGGCGTCCATCCGCCGGTAATTGCCGGTCACCAGCACTTCGGTGTCCTTGCCCGGACGGCCGGCGACGATGGTCGACGTGAGCGCTTCGCTGCCGTTGTAGCCGTACTGCAGCTTCTCGCGGACCATGAAATCCTCACCTTCGTCGAGGAAGTCGGAGGCATCCTTCGTCGTCAGATTGATGACGCCCGCGAGCGCTCCGGAGCCGTACAGCGTCGACGAGGCCGGGCCGCGGAGAATCTCGACCCGCTTGTAGAGCTCCGGGTCCGAGAAGAACGATCCCATCCGGTACTGCTCGTAGAACTTCACCGCCCCATCGACACTGACGATCAGGCGAGGTTCGTCCGCCGCAGCGGCTCCTCCGATACCCCGGATGTTGAAGCTCTCGCCCATGATCCGCTCGGAGCCGACCGCCTTTACGCCGGGAATGTCGTTGATGACGTCGCCGATCGTCGTTCCCTGCTCCTGGTCGATTTCGTCCTGGTCGACCACCGTCACCGACTGCGGCGTTTCGATCGCGATCTTCTCGCGGCCCGCGCCGATGACGATCCGGTCGAGCGTCAGAACTTCGGCTGCCCCGGCGTTCTGGACGCGCTGGGCGGTTTGGGCCGCCTGCGCGTTCTGGGCCGCTTCCTGCCCTGCCGCAGGCGCCGATGCACCGAGTGTTCCAATGAGGGTTCCCGCGAGACCGAGCGCCGCCAGTCCCAAGAATGAGTTTCGTTCCGCCACCATGCGTAATATCTCCATCGCGTTTGAAGCTGCCCGGGGCTGGCTGCCGAGACCGCGATGGTCACTTGGTGGCTGGCTAGGACGTGAATTGTGTCGTCGGATCGAGGACGGCCGCGCGGCATCGCCGCTCCGGCCGGGGGCTTATTTGGTGAGGATCAGTTTTCCCTTGCTGGTCGACCTGAGCCTGTAGGTATCCGCACCATGGCGGATCAGGATTTCACGCGCACCTCGGAACAGGCTCTCGCTCGTCACGGTGACGGAGGCCGGAACGGCCGGCTCCCCCCTCCGCGACGCGTCGGCGCCCACCGACGTCTCTGGGCCCTTTTCAGGGTCGCTCATGAAATCCCCACTTCTTTCACCCCGAAACAAGACGTCCGCTCCATTGGGATACGCCGCACCTGTCCCGCGTCGTCCTGACGCAATGGCTTTTTATTGCGAATGATTTGCAATTGCAAGCCGTTTTTTCGCATGCCGGTTGCCGCCGGAGAAGAAATTGCCGACGCCCATCGATTTCCAATTCGTTCCAAATACGCGACAATGAAATAAACAATACTGCCGACGAGCATCAGAACACTCCGTTGCGCCGCCCGCCGAGATATACTTCTATTTCTACTTTTACGTGCATTTCCCATGGCGGGAATTAGGTTCCTAACCCGCAATTTCCATTAACCATAACCCGTGCATAGCCGTTATGCCGCTGCCCGCACCCCATTCGGCGTTGCACGCTTCCGCACTCAATAGTATTAGACGTCGCGGAATTGGAAGGCCTACGGAAACGCACATATGGCAAAACGAATATTTCGCTAATTTTTTAATTTGAATTCAAGGCACTAATTTATGCCCTGTAATTATAAATATTCAAATCCCATGATCCGACGATTTCATAGGTGAAATCCAACCGCCCGCTTATATTGTTTACCGAAATCATGCCAGTCGAAGATCTTCCGAAAAATTCAGGCGTACGCGAGCGGGTGCTGTCCGCGGCATTCGAGCTCTTTTCGCGCGACGGCATAAAAAGCGTCAGCGTCGATGCCATCGTCGCCCATGCCGGATGCGCGCGCGCCAGTCTCTATAATATTTTCGGAAGCAAGGACGAACTCGTCGCAGCGTTTCTCCGCCGGCGGGAGCAGTTACGGACGCGGGTCCTCCTCGAAGCCGAGGTCTGCAAACGATCGGAAAATCCGGAACAACGGCTGCTGATCATCTTCGATGTCCTCGACAGATGGCTGAAGACCGATGATTTCCAGCACTGTACGCTGATCAAGATGCTGCTGGAGGCCGAACCGGATAGTTACGTTCACAGTGCGGTCCGGGGCCAGCTTGCAAAGGTCCGCGAGATGGTCAACGGTTTTGCGGAGGATGCGCGCCTGGACCGGCCCGAAGACTTCGCCCGCGTCTGGCACATGCTCATGAAGGGCGCAATCGTGTCCGGGCATGAGGGCGACGTCGAAGCGGCGGCAGAGGCTCAGAGAGCCGGAGCAATGATCCTCTCGGCCTGGCCCCGGCGGTCGTAAGCAGTCAAGTCCGGCCAATTCGTTCCAGGCCTCCCGCGCCCGCCAGAAAACAGCGCGCTGGCATCCCGTGATTCAACCGGTAATAGGTTGACTGGAACACGGATTTAATCTCACATAAGCCCTTAGACTGCCCAGTCTAGTCGTACATTCGGTTCGGGTGGCGCCCTACGTGACGAACCAGTCGGAATACGGCACCTATTGCTGAAGCAAAGGGGCTGTTGATGCGGGCGCGGTTTCGGAAAATCCCCACTTTCCGATGCCGCGTCCGCTCTTCGACCCGCCGGGGGCGGGTTTGCCGCACCTCCGAATCCCCGCTGGACGCTGTCCGCCAATCACCTATCCTCGCGCCCAAGGGCGGAAGTACGAGCCGCCGAACCGCACCATAAATACAATCATTCAGGGAGACGCCGCCGTGTCCGGTACCGTTTCGATGTTCAGCCCCTTCCAGCTGCGGGGCCTCACCCTCAAGAACCGCCTCGTCATGTCGCCGATGTGCCAGTACTCCGCCGTCGACGGCACGGTCAACGACTGGCACCTCGTCCATCTCGGCAGCCGCGCGCTTGGGGGTACCGGGCTGATTATTTCGGAAATGACCGACGTTTCGCCGGAAGGACGGATTTCGCCCTTCTGCGCCGGCATGTACCGGCCGGAACATGTCGACGCCTGGAAACGGGTCGTCGATTTCGTGCACGCCAATTCGGATTCCAAGATAGCGGTGCAGCTCGCCCATGCTGGGCGCAAGGCAGCGTGCACGCCGCCGTGGCTCGGCGGCAAATCCCTGCCCGAGGACGAGGCCTGGGAGATCATCGCTCCCTCCTCCCTGCCCTACTCTCCCGAGAGCCAGACGCCGCGTCAGATGACCCGCGAAGACATGGAGCGGCTGATCGAGGCCTTTGCCGAGGGTGCGCGCATGGCCGACGCAGCGGGGTTCGACATGATCGAGATTCACGGCGGCCACGGCTACCTGATCTCGAGTTTCATTTCGCCGCTGACCAACCGGCGAAACGACGAGTACGGCGGACCGCTCGAAAACCGCATGCGCTTCCCGCTTGAGGTGTTCCGGGCGATCCGGGCGAACTGGCCGGAGGACAAGCCGATCTCCATGCGAATTTCCGCCTTCGACTGGGAAGACGGGGGAACGCAGGTCGAGGACGCCGTCGAGATCGGCCGGATCATGAAGAAGGCAGGCCTCGACATTCTCGACGTGTCGAGCGGCAACGTCACCAGCACCCAGAGGGTCCGGATCGAAGGCATGTACCAGACGCCTTTCTCCGAAGCCGTGCGGAAAGGTGCCGACATCCCGACGATCACGGTCGGCAATGCCGCGGGGCCGGAGCAGATCAACGAAGTGATAGCCTCCGGAAAGGCCGACCTCTGTGCGATGGCGAAAGGCCAGCTCTACGATCCGTTCTTTGCGCAGCATGCGGCGCGTGCCCTCGGCGTCGAAGACCAGGCCTGGCCGAAGCAATATGCGGCGGCGAAGTTCTTCAAGCCGGTGGATTGACGGGGAGTCCGGCATTCCAGGCATGAACCCTGCGTGAGCGCCGCTTGACCGGCTGCGTCGGCGGATCGAGACTGCGACCATGACACCCTATGAACTGCTCGGCGTCGAGCCGTCCGCCGATCTCGAGGCGATCAAGCGCGCATACCGTGCGCTCGCGAAGGAACTCCACCCGGATCTCAATTCCGGGAACGACGAGGCCGCCGACCGTTTCAAACGCATCACGGCTGCCTACAATCTCCTCGCCGACAAGAAGCGGCGCGCCGAGATCGACAGCAGCCTTGCCCGCGCCCGCACCGGCGGCAAACCCTGGCAGAAGGGCGGCGCCTGGTTCGATTTCGAGATCGACGAAGCGACCGGCAACCGCATGGTCGACCTGTTCGGCGACATTGCAGGCACCCGCCTCGGGCGCGTCAAGGGCGCGGCCGCAACGTCGCTCTGGATGAAGGGCGAAGACGTCGCTGCGCCGATCAAGGTCACGGAGACCGAGGCACGCGAAGGGGTCTGCAAGCTTGTGACGACGATGACCGGGATCACGGTCGCGGTCGAGGTGCCGGAAGGCGCTGCGAACGGCGACATCGTCGTGCTGCCCGGGTTCGGCATCGAGGGGTTCGGGGGCGGCCCGCCGGGCGACCTCAACGTGCTGATCAGCGTCGTCCCCGATCCGGCGATCACCGCCGGCGGCCAGCGCGACGGCTGAGGCGGATCAGACCCGTTCGAGGGCTTTCGCGCCGTATTTGGCCTGATAGGCCGCGAGACGTTCGCGGTAGACCCGCGCAAGATCCTTGCGGGCCGATGTCGACATCGACGTGATCTGGCCCGCGATCTCGCCGCTGTCGCTGTTTTCCCTAAGAATCCGGAACGGCATGTCGAAGCCCATCGGCATGGCCCTGTGCAGCACGATCAGCCGCGCCTTCGCCTCCTGACCCTTCATGCGCCCGCCCTGATAGCCGGCGGCGCGGAAGCCCTCGATGCTCCAGTCCACGAGGGCATAACTGACGTCGTCGATGACGAACATCGCATTGTCCTCGGGCAGACGCACAAGACGGCGCCGCTCACGCGGATTGGCGGGCTTTTTCTTGAAAAGGCCAAACACGGATCGATCCGGATGGTTGAACCCGAACCTAGTGTCACGTGAGCGGGGTTAAGATCGCGTAAAGACCTCGCTCCGACCTTTTTCCAATTATATCAATCAGTTATTTGAACGCGCCGCACACACATCGACGCCGGCGGCACGCTCGAACACGCGAATGAGCTGGGTGATGTCGACATCGTTGCCGAGCTCGTTGAGCGCGAGCCGGAAGACCTCGCGAGCGTAGTTTCCGCACATCATCGGCACCTGCATGTCCTGACCGAGTTTCGTGGCGAGAGACAGGTCCTTGTACATCAGGGCCAGACCGAAGCCCTGATCCTTGCGGTCGGGAATGACGTATTTCGGCAGCGAAGTGTCGGCGACGTAGCCGCGCCCCGAACCCTTGGACAGGATTTCGGCGAAGCGGTTCGGCTCGATTCCCGCTTTCACCGCGAGCGTCAGCCCCTCGAATGTGGCGAGACGCACGCAGGACGAAATCATGTTGTTGATCAGCTTCATCGCGTGGCCCGCGCCGGTGTCGCCGGCGTGGAAGATGTTCGGGCTGATCGGTGCGAGCGCCGCCTTCGCCTTCTCGTACAGTGGGTCCGGCGCGCCGATCATGATGGCGATCGTCCCCTGCACCGCGCCGACGACGCCGCCCGAGACAGGCGCGTCGATCAGGTCGATGCCCTTCTCCGCCAACCGCGCCGCCATCGCCTTGGTCGCCAGAGGATCCCCGGTCGTCATGTCGATCACCAGCGTTCCCGGCGCTGCGGAGGCGGCGACGCCGCCCTCGCCAAAGATCACCTCCTCGACCTGTTTCGAGGTCGGCAGGCAGGTGATCACGACGCCGGCGCAGGAGGCGCCGACGCCGCCCGGTCCGTTCGTCGCGACCGCGCCGTCCTTCACCAGAGCACCGACAGCCGATTGATTGATGTCCCAGACGTGAACCGTGTTCGCCGCGGCCAGGCGCCGCACGAGAGCGGCCCCCATGTTGCCAAGACCGATGAATCCGATATCGGACACTGCGTTATCTCCCCGTATCTCGTCCGTGAATTAATGACCGACGGGCCGGAAGCCCGCCTTGTCCCCATGCATGCGCCCGACGATGTGCCCGCCGCCGGTGCCCGCACCCGGAAAATGGGCGGGCAGAACGACGGTGCCGGTGTCGCAATGGCGGTCGATGAAGTCCCGCCGTGTCGCCGTCGATTGCGCGGCGTCGGTGCAGAAAATGCTCGCGAGCTGCGGCTCGGGAATCTGCAGCGGATGATGCATCATGTCGCCGCAGAACACGGCGCGGCCGCCCGCACGGTCGATGCAGAGCGAAGAATGACCCGGCGTATGACCGGGCGACGGCTCGATCCAGACGCCGTTCCCGATCTCGTGACCGGACTCCACCATCACCGCCTGTCCGGCATCGACCACGGGCAGCACGCTGTCGACGAACGCATCCTCGATCCATGCCTGCTTCGGATATTCCTTCTCCCAAAAGGCGTATTCCGTCTTGTGGAAGAGATACTTCGCGTTAGGAAAGGTCGGCACCCAGCACCCGTTCTCGAGCTTCGTGTTCCAGCCGATGTGATCGACATGGAGATGCGTGCACATCACGAGGTCGATCTCCTCCGGCGAAACGCCGCAAGCCTGAAGATTGTTCATCCATGGCCAGTTCTGCCTGTGCCAGTTGGCACGGTGCGGCCGGTTCTTCTCGTTTCCGACGCAGGTGTCGACGAGGATGGTCAGCCCGTCGATGCGGATCACGAAGCTCCGGAAAGCGAAGACCATCTTCCCCGAATCGGGATCGAGGTAGTGCGGCTCCATCCAGCCGCGGTGAGTATCGACGAGCGCGTCGTCCGCGCCCGGGAACATTTCCGCCGGAAAGCGATACGGAACCTCGGTCTCCAGCACACTGTCGATCCGGACGTCGCCGACCCTGAGCGCAGACATGTAGAACTCCCTGAATGCGTCTTTTCCGTCAGTGTAGCCGATTTAAAGCCCGCCTGTTTGCGGCTAATCTTCGGCCGCCAACCGAGGCATTTATGTGGGGAGGGAAATCCATGCGTACGTTATTTCTGAAATCGATGGCTGCCGCAGGCACGGCAGCCGTCCTCGCGGCGCCCATCCAGGCATCCGCGGAAACGCCGCTCGAGCGTGGAGCCTATTTGATGAAGTCGGTCGTGGCGTGCGGCAACTGCCACACGCCGCCGTTCGGGCCGATGGCGGCGCACGAGCTCGCCGGCGGCTTCCCAATGAAGGAAGGACCGATCGACGCGGTCACGCCCAACCTGACGCCCGACAAGGAGACCGGCATCGGCAACTGGACCGACGCCCAGCTCATGGTCGGAATCCGCGAGGGCAAGCGGCCCGACGGTTCCTTAATCGGCCCGCCGATGCCGTTCGACATGTATCGCGGCCTGTCCGACAACGACACCAAGGCAATCATCGCCTACCTTCGGACGCTCAAGCCGGTGAAGAACGCGACCCGCAAGTCCGTCTATCACATGCCGCTCCCGCCGGCCTACGGCCCGCCCGTCGGCTCGGTCGCGGACGTCGACCGCAACGACAAGGTCGCCTACGGCGGCTACCTCGCCGGTCCGCTCGGCCACTGCATGGAATGCCATACGCCGATGGGCAAGCAGCCGGGACGGCGCGACTACGAGACCATGCTCGGCGCCGGCGGCTTCACCTTCACGGGTCCGTGGGGCGAGAGCGTCGCCGCCAACCTGACGCCCGACAAGGAAACCGGCCTCGGCAACTGGACCGACGCGCAGATCAAGGACGCGATCACCAAGGGCGTCCGGCCGGACGGCACCAAGCTGCGCCCGCCGATGGCTTTCGCCTACTACAAGAACATCAAGGCGGAGGATCTGGATGCGATCGTCGCCTATCTGCGTTCGCTGAAGCCCGTGAAGCACGCAGTCCGCTGACCGGCTCGCAACTTTCGAGCTGAAATGGAAACGGCGGCCCTTGGGCCGCCGTTTTCTCTCGTTCGCCTTGGTGGGCGTCAGAGCTTGAACAGCTTGCGCGCGTTTTCGCCGAGGATGTTCCGCTTCTCCTGCTCGGTCAGGAAATCTAGGTCCCAGATCACCGACGGCACGTCCATATCCGGCAGCGGATAGTTCGAGGCGTAGAGCACGGTGTTGCCGGCATCCATTGCCTTCAGCGTCGATTCCAAAAGGTAGGGATCGCCGTTCTCGAGCGGCTGAGACGTGTAATACATGTCGCGCATGTAGTGGCTCGGCAGCTTGCGGAGACCGGGACATTCGGACGAGCGCATGCGGTACTCGGAATCGATCCGCTGCATCACCCACAGCACCCAGGCGAGACCGCCTTCCATCCAGAGCACGTTGAGCTCCGGGAAACGCTCGTTCATCCCGTTGCACAGCCAGTTCACGCAGTGCACGACGTTGTAGAACGGATAGCCGATGGCCTGCACGGCGACGAAACGGCTCGGGCTGCCGAAAGTCGGATCGTCCCAGTCGTAACCGGTATGGAACGACAGCACCTTCCCGGCTTCCTGGATCGCCGCGTAGGTCTTGGCGTAGAGGTTGTCGTGCACCGCGTTCTTGCGTACCGAAGTGACGAGGAAGCCGACGATCCCGGGAACGTCCTTGAACTCCTGGACGATGCGGTAGGACTGCTCCGGATCGTTGAACGGAAGGTAGGCGAACGATTTCAGCCGATCCGAGCCCGGCAGCACCTCTTTCACGAGCCACCGGTTGTAAGCGAGCGCGATCTGCACCTCGAACTCGATCTGCGGATGCATACCCATCAGCATCATCGGCGTCGGCAGCAGGACCGCGACGTCGACGCCCATCGAGTCCATCCGCTTGTGCGCGAGCTGCACGTCGCGGTGGCCCTCGGTCGGCGACGTCTTCTCGAGGACGCGGAGCGGCTCGCGCGTGATGCGGCCCCCGACGTCCTGATAGCCGACGCGCGAGTACGGGAAGCCGCGCGACTTGCGCGCGACCCCGAGGGCCGACAGCGAGAGCTGCTTCATCACCGGATCCTCGATGTATTCGAGGAGCGCGGCGACCTCTTCGGTCTCGTAATGATGCGAGTCCGCATCGACGATGAAGACGTCCTTGAGGCCCCGCTCGTCGCGCTGGCGCGCGGCGTTGGTGAGCAGCTTCGAGGTGTCGAAGTCGTCGACCTTCAGCGCGTAGATATCGTCGCTGGACGGCAGCTCCATCATCTCTCCCTTCGGCCCAACTTTCTTATTCTGGCCCGGATCATATCTTGGAAATTTCGAATGTCGAAGGCGCGAACAGCTCCTCCGGCGTCACCAGACGCTCCGACAGGCCTTGGCTGTAGGAATAGCGGCACAGCGCTTCGATCTCGTGCCGGGATTCGTTGACGCCATAACGCCAGTAATCCCTGCCCATCAGCTCCATGGTCGCCTTCATCTCGGCCTCGACCCACGGCAGCGTGATACCGAGGGCCGCCGTCTTCGTCAGCTCTTCGTAGGCGATATCGCGGGCCTGGATAAACGCCTTGTAAAGGCTGCCGGCAAGCCACGGATACTGCTGGTGGAGCTCCTTCTTGAGGCCGACGAGATGCATGATCGGGAACATCTTCGTCTTCTTGTAGTAGGCCATCTCGACTTCGCGGAAGTTGGGAAACAGCCGGTCGATGTTCGGCTTGCCGAGCCGGTAGCTCGACGGTGCGCG
>JAYOEF010000004.1:10436-32773 GCA_038106605.1 Alphaproteobacteria bacterium | reverse complement strand
CCTCGAACATGCCGACGAGCGTCTTGTCGGCCGGAATCGGCTCGAGGTCGAGACCGAGATCGGGGGACGGCGTCCACGGCGTGCGCTCGTCGCGGCCGGGCTCCTCCTGCCCGCCGGAACGCCAGCGGATGTCGGTCGGCTTCACGCCGTACTCGTCCTCGAGGATGCCCTTCATCCAGACCGGCGCGGTCATCTGATATTCGGGGACCCCGACGAGCTTGCCCTTGAGGTCGGCCGGCGTCTTGATGCCCCGGTCGGTGCGGATATAGAACGCGGAATGGCGGAACACGCGGCTGATGAAGGCCGGAATGCCGACGAACGGGCTCTTGTTCTGAGAGGTGACGCGGATATAGCTCGAGAACGACAGTTCGCAGCAGTCGAACTCGTTGTAGCGGAATGCGCGGAAGAAAACCTCCTCCGGCTCCATCGGGATGAAGGTGACGTCGCAGCCTTCGACCTTGACGCGGCCGTCCTTGATCGCCTGGACACGGTCGGTGTCGCCGACGGCTATCGTGATCGGAATGTCCCTTGCCATATTCTCGCCCCTGTTCCGTGTTTGTCTGATTTCGGCGAAGACAATAGCGGAGTTCCGGATATGCCGAAATCGTACGATTGCGAACGAAGCCATGCAGAGTCTGCGAACCTTCGGCCGCATTGATTTCCGGCCACGGCAACCCCAGTTTTCCCGAACATGACCTCCTCGCTCCCTTCCTCTCCGCCCGACCGCGTACGCGCCCGGCTGCGACGCCTTTTCGTGCCCTTCGCGAGCGCGATCTCGCTCGCGCTTGTCCTTTTCGCGCTTTTGCCGCCTGTCGCGCGCTGGCAGATCGAGACACAGCTCCGGAACCTCGGCGCGCGGGCCGTCTCCATCAGTTCGCTTCATCTCGACCCGGCGAACGGAGAGCTGACTCTCACCGATTTCCGCTCGGTCGGCCCCGACGGCCGCGAGATTCGGATCGGTGAGGGACGCATCCACATCAGCCTGGGTGCCCTCGCCCGCCGTCAGGTGACGATCCGCTTCCTCACGCTGCGCGATGCCGACATCGGACTCCGCCGCCTTCCCAACGGGCAGTGGTCGGTCTCGGGATTTCCGATGGCTTTCGGCGGCGCGGAGGTCCACGCCGATCTCGGCGACGAGGATCCGTGGCAGGTGAAGGCGACGGGCATCCTGGTGCGGAGCAGTCGCCTGAGTGTGGATGCCGGACCGAAACTCCGCATCGCCGAGGTGGACATCCTGCGCGTCGACGATCTGTCGACGCTGAGGCCCGAGGAACCTGCGACCGTGCTGCTTCAGGGGCGCTCGGCGGGAGCAGAAATCCGGGTTTCCGGCACCCTCCGTCCGTTCGCGGCAAAGCCGTCGCTTGCGGCGAACCTCTCGGTTACCGGCCTCGACATCGGCGCCTTCGCGGACCTCTTCACCAAGGGCCGGCTTCGCAAGGTCGCGGGCCGGGTGGAGATCGACGGACGCGTGCGCGGCAGCCTCGACGGCACCGACGGCACGGGGCTGGCCTTCTCCGGTTCCGCCGCCGCCCGCGACTTCGCGCTCGACTCCGGCCTGTTCGTGACGCGCGCGACGCATCTGTCGTGGGCGGGCGATGCCGACCTCCGCATCTCAGCCCGTCCCGACGATCCGCTTCCTGGCGCGACGCTCAGGGGCCGCGCGGAGGCGTCCGGTTTCGCCTTCGAGAATGCGATCTCGCGAGAAACGCTTTCGGCGCGGTCGGCATCCTTCGATCTCGCCGAGCGGGGCGTTTTCTTTCGGCCGAATGCGGACGGCAAGGGCGAGTTCCGCATCGAAGGCGCGATGACGGCAAAGCTGGAGGATGCCCGCTTCGTCCAGCCGGATTCGGGGCTCGAAATCGCGCCCCGCTCGCTGACCTGGAGCGGCGCCGCCGACATCCGGCTGCCTGCCGGATCCAACGCGCTATCCGCGTCGCTCTCGGGCGAGCTTACGACCACGCGCTTTTCGGGAGCGATGCGGGCGGCAGGAATCGACGGCCTCGAAGCCGGCGCGCTCAGCCTCTCCTACCGCGACGCGCAGGTCCGCTTCGATGGCGAAGGCGGAATGATCGCGTCAGGTCAGACGTCCTTCCGCGCCCGGGGCTTCCGGCTGGATACACCGCGCAACGGTTTTGCGATGGATGCACGCGAGCTCCGGAGCGACGGCATCCGGGCCTCGCTCGACCGGGCGCGCAGCGGCGATCTCGACCTCGGTCTCTCCGGGCCAGTTGCCGCGGCATCCCTGTCCGCAAAGGCGCCGGACGAAGCCTGGCGAGTGACGCAGGACCGTCTTGCCTGGCAGGGATCGCTTGAACTCGCAGGCCGCGCGGGAGGAAGCGCACGCTGGGCGGCGAAAGGAACCGTCGACGGCGCCGGCGTCTACGTCGCCAGCCGAAAGGGCAACCTGGAAGCCAGCGTCGGCGCTCTCAGCTGGACCGGTGAAGCGGAAGCGACGACGGAAAAGGACTCGCTCCTCGTCTCCGGTAAGAGCCGCGTGGCCGACATCGAAGGGTCGCTTTCGCTCCCCGAGACCATGTCGCTCAGGCTGCGCGAGATGTCGGTGCATGGAATCGACATCCGGGGCGTGGCAATCGGTGCGGGAGAGGTCGCGGTCGCGGGCTTCGGCGCTCGGCCGCTGTCGTCCTCCTCTCCGCTTCCGGATGCGTCCCTTGCCACCCTCGTTCTCCGCAATCCGGTGTTTTCGCCGGGCCGGTCGACATCGGTCGATGCGCTCGTCGCGCGCGGCGGCGAGCTTCGCATCACCCGTACGGCGGATGGGAAAATCGCCCTGCCGGGCGGCGCGCCGGATCCAAAGACTGTCGCGAACGAAACCGCGTCGGCCACGACGGAAGCCGCCGCATCGATGGAAGAGACCCCGTCCGGTTCGGCAGCAGACCTGCTCGGCCGCCTCCGGATCGGAGAGGCACGGATCGGCGACACCCATCTTACGTTCACAGACCGCTCGGTGTCGCCGACGTTCGATATCCGCACTTCCAAATTCGAAGTCTCGCTCACGGACTACGACAGCGGGAAGCCAGGCTCGCGTGCCAGGGTCGGGGCGACGATCGGGCTCGACCGCTATGGCAGCCTGCGTGCCGCAGGAACCGTCGCGCCCTCTCTCGACCGTATCGATGCGGACCTAGACATCGGCTTCCGCGACATCGAACTGCTGCGCTTCAACGCCTACGCGGCGAAGGCGATCGGTCGGGAGATCCGCCAGGGCCGCGCCGACGGCAACATCGCGCTTCACTTGAAGGATGGCAGAATCGACGCCGACACAAAGCTTGCCCTCAGCAAGGTCAAGCTCCGGCGCCTCCGCCCGGACGAGAACGGCAAGACACCCTCCGCCAGCCTTCCCATCGAGACGGCGATGGGCCTTCTCGAGAATTCTGACGGCGTGATGAATCTTTCGATCCCGATCACGGGCGAGTTCGACGATCCGCAATTCGACCTCAGCAACACGATCGCCCAGGCAATGGGATCCGTGATGAAGCAGACCGTGGTTACCGCGGCGAAGATCGCGTTCCCGCTGGGGGCCATCGTCGCCATCGCAGACCGGCTGGGGAACCCCGAATACAAAGCGCCGCCCCTCGCCTTCGCACCCGGGCTCGCCGCACTGACGCCGGACCACGAGGCCCGCATCGGCGAGATCGCCCGGTTCCTCGAAAAGTCGGAGGACGTGACGCCCGCGATCTGCGGCTTCGCAACGGAGGACGAACTCGATGCGATCCGCAAAGCCAACCCGCTCGCGACGGAAACATCGGCGACCGCGCTCGCCCAGCAGCGTGCGGACGCGGTGCGCAACGCGCTCACCGCCAAGCATGGCATCGACCCGGCGCGGCTTTATGCCTGCACCCCGGAAATCGATCGGCGAAAAGAGGCGAAGGCGCGGGTCTCCGTGCGCTTCTAGATCGCTTGCCCTAGGGCAGAAAGCGCCCGATCTCCGCTTCGCCGAGACCGAGCCGCCGCGCAGCTTCGATCATCTCGCCCCAGGCCGTGTCGTCGATCTCGACACCGCGCGCCGTCCGTTCGATCGTGCGCGCGCGCTCCGGATCGCCGGCGACCTGCATCGGCGTGGAGACATCGGCAGCGCGGGAAGACTTCACGTAGGCCACGGTCGCGTCGATCTCCGCGCGCAGCCAGTCGATATCCACGAGCCGCGCAGGGTCGACCAGGATCGAGAACATGTTGTTGACGATGCTGTGGCGCCGCGGGTTCTCGGGCTGGATCGTCCCGCCCCCCGAAAGACCACCCGCGAGCAGTTCGCACATCAGCGCGAGGCCCGACCCCTTGTGCTCGCCGAACGGCAGCAGCGCGCCGCGCGGGTCCTTGTACATCACGCCCGGGTCGGTCGAAGGCCTGCCCTCGCTGTCGATCACGAGGCCGGCGTCGAGCGGGACGCCCTTGGTCATGGCGACGCGCGCCTTGCCCATGGCGATCCGGCTCGTCGCCATGTCCAGGAGCGTCGGCGGCGTCTCCTCGGTCCCCGGCACACCGATGCAGACGGGGTTGGTGACGAAGCGCGCCTCCGCGCCGCCCCACGGCGCGACCGACGGGATGTGATCGACGACGTTGACGAAGTGGAGCGAGATCAGCCCTTCAGCCATCGCAATCTCGGCATAGGCGCCGATGCGGCCGAGATGGTGGGCGTTCCGGAGCGTCGACAGCACGACGCCGGTATCGCGGCAGCGTTCCGCCGCCTGAGCCATCGCCTCGCCGCCGACGCGCCGCCCGAACCCGCGGCAACCGTCGAACATCAGGATTGCGCCGTCGTCTTTCGCCCGCTCCACCGCGGTACCTGGCTTGAGGAGACCCTCCTCGAAATGATGGACGTATGTGGAGACGAGCCCGACGCCGTGGCTGTCATGGCCCATCAGGTTGGCCTTCACCAGCGACGACGCGACGAGCGCCGCCTCGTTCGTGTCGGACCCCATGCGCGCGAAGATCGCGGCGACGAGGTCAGTGAGCGGCTGGGCGTGGATCAGCATCGGGGTCTCCGTCAGTAGCGGCCGGGTCGGAAGGGAGCGAGGTCGACGGACGGCGGGCGCCCGGCGGCGAGCCCGGCGACGACCTCGCCCGTCACCGCGCCCATCGTGAGACCGAGATGTCCGTGTCCGAACGCGAAGTAGACGTCGCGTGCGCCGGGCGCCGCGCCGATGACGGGAAGGCTGTCGGGAAGCGACGGGCGGTAACCCATCCAGCGTTCGGCCACCTCTAAATTGAGGCCCGGAACGAACTCGCGCGCGAGGTCGCCGAGAAGATCGGCGCGTTGCCAGAACGGCGGCACATCGAGACCGGCGAACTCGACCATGCCGGCGAGGCGCAGTCCGCCGGTCATGGGGACAATGCCGAACTTGTAGTCGCCGGCAATCACCGGACGGCGCATCTCGACGCCGGGTTCGGGCAGCCACAGGTGATAACCGCGCTCTGTATCGAGCGGCAGCCGCGAGCCGCAGCCGGCGGCGAAAGGCTTCGAGAATGCGCCGGCGGCGATCACCAACGCATCGAGCTCGTAACGGCCTGTCCTGCTCTCCAGCGCCGCAGCGCCACCGTCAGGGCGGCGCTCGATGCGGCGGATCTCGTCTTGAACGATTTCGCCGCCAAGGGCGCGGAAACGCGCAGCGATACGCTGCGACAGCAGGAACGGATGCGCGATCGAGTTCGCCGTCGGAGTAAAGACTCCGGCGTAAAGATCCCGCGACAGCGCCGGTTCGAGCTGGCGCACTTCATCAACCGTGAGGTCCTGAAGCTCCGAGCCGCGGCGGCGCCGGATCGCGTGGGAGGTGCGCGCCCCTTCCCACGCCTCCTTGCGGCGATAGACGTGCAGTTCGCCCGTCCGCCGCCAAAGGTCGTCCGCACCGGTCTCGGCGACGACGCGTTCCCACGCCGCGTTGGAGAGATCGAGGAGCGAAGCGAGCGCGACGGAGATGCGCTCGACGCTCTCCGGCTGTGCCGCACGCACGAACTGCACGAGCCATGGCGCGATGCGCGGCAGATAGCGCCAGCGCAGCACGAGCGGCCCCTTCGGGTCGAGCAGCATGCCGGGTACCCGCCGGAGGATACCGGGCGTCGCGACGGGAACGACGGAATCGATCTGGATTAGGCCGGCATTGCCGAAAGACGTACCGGCGCCGGGCTCCGCCCGATCGATCAGAGTCACGCGGTGACCGTCGCGCCGGAGTGCAAGCGCGCAACAGAGCCCGACCACGCCCGCGCCCAGTACCGTGAAATGCCGACTGCCGCTTGCCGCACTCATGCGAAACGCCGAAACTTGCCCCTAGGGAATGGCGAAAGATTGCCTATATAACCTGATCGAGTGCAACCCGGCAGGAGTACGGTAGGCCATGGATGTCACTGCACTGATCGCGCTCTCGATGGGCGCCGCATGGGCGAGCGGCCTCAACCTGTATGCCACCTGCGCCGTCCTCGGCGTCATGGGCGCGACCGGGTCGCTCGACCTGCCGCCCGGCCTCGAAGTTCTCCAGAACCCCTGGGTGATCGCCGCAGCGTCGGCGATGTACGTCGTCGAGTTTTTCGCCGACAAGATCCCGGGCGTCGATTCCGCCTGGGACACGATCCATTCCTTCATCCGCATCCCGGCGGGCGCCATCCTCGCCGCGACCGTCTTCTCCGGGTCCGGCACGCCAGAGGTGATCGCGGCCGCCGCCGGTGGCGGTGCGCTCGCCGCGACGACGCACACGATCAAGGCCGGAACCAGGCTCCTGATCAACACGTCGCCCGAGCCCTTCTCGAACTGGGGCGCGTCGATCGCCGAAGACGCCGCCGTGATCGGCGGCCTCTGGCTCGCCCTCGCCCAGCCTGCCGTCTTCATCGGCCTCCTCGTCCTCTTCATCCTGGTCGCGATCTGGCTGCTGCCCAAGCTGTGGCGCGCTGTACGCGCGCTCTTCGCCCGCATCGCGCGGCTGTTCGGCCGGGATGCGCCCGAACCCGCGCTTTCCGGCGTCCGGGTGACCTTCGGGAGAAAGTCGATCGAGGGCTAGGAGCCGGACCGCTCGGGTGCTAATCTTCTCCCGAGCGCGTTCAATTGGAGCATGAGTACATGTCTGCCAACGCGGTTCCCGTTATCGATATTTCCCCGTTTCTCGCCGGTACGCCTGAAGGCAAGGCCTCCGTTGCGAAAGCCGTCGCTGATGCCTGCACCGACATCGGTTTCTTCGCGATTTCGGGACATGGCGTCCCGCAGAACATCGTCGAGGACCTGCGCGAGTCCGCGCATTCGTTCTTCGAGCAGCCGGAAGAGGTCAAGCACCGCTTCAAGCACCCGGTGAAGGACACGCCACGCGGCTTTCGCGTGTTCCAGGGCGAGGCGCTGGGGCGGACGTCGGGTGGCGTCGATGCCAAGCCCGACCTCAAGGAATTCTACCACTTCGGCCGCGAGGTCTTGCCGCCGGAGGACCCCTACTTCACCGGCCCCGAGGGCAAGCAGTATTTCATTCCCAACCTGTGGCCGGACGAACCCGAGGCGTTCCACCGCTCCGCCGTCGCGTACTGGAACGCGCTCAACCAACTCGCCTCGAAGGTCGCGCACATCATCGCTGTCGCGCTCGACCTGCCGGAAACCTGGTTCGACGACAAGATCGACACGCACGCGACCGCCGTCCGCCTCAACTACTACCCGCTTATCGAGGACGGCCCGCCCGCGGGCCAGATCCGTGCGGGCGAGCATACGGACTTCGGCATGATGACAATCCTGATGGGCGAGGACGAACCCGGCGGTCTCCAGGTGCGGACGCGCCGCGGCGAGTGGATCGACGTCGAGACACGTCCCGACTTCTTCATCATCAACATCGGCGACCTGCTGATGCGCTGGACCAACGACACGTGGCTGTCCAACCTGCACCGGGTCGTCAATCCCCCTGAGGGATCGAAGCCGACCCGCGGGCGGCTTTCGGTCGGCTACTTCTTCCAGCCCAATTACGATGCGCTGATCGAGTGCATCCCGACCTGCACCGGCCCGGGCCGCCCCGCGCTCTACGAGCCGGTGTATTCGGGCCGCTACCGCGACGTCAAATACGCCCAGGGCAACGACATCGCCCAGCGCGTCAAGGCCTGACGGGCTGGCGATCCCGCCACGGGCGTGGCATTCTGTCTTCCCGTAATAGCCGGAGACCATGATGGCCGATCCGATCGAGGTGGAGATCTTCACCGACTACGTCTGACCCTGGTGTTACCTCAGTACCGTGCGTATTGACAAACTCCGGGAAACCTTCGACGTCGACGTGAAGTTCGTGCACTTCCCGCTGCACCCCGACACGCCCGCCGAGGGCCGCGAAATGGCGGGCTTCTATGCCGCGCGAGGCCTCGATCCGGACAAGATGTACCGCGACATGAAGGCGCGCATGGATACCGAGGGACTGCCCTACGGCCGGCGGACGCACACCTATAACAGCCGGCTCGCGCAGGAGCTCGGCAAGTGGGCGGAGACGATCGAGGGCGGGGAGGCGATCCACGACGCGCTGTTCCGCGCCTACTTCGTGGACTCGCGCAATATCGGCGACCCGGAGGTCCTGCTCGACATCGTCGCCAAGGCCGGTCTTCCGGTCGAGGACGCGCGCGAAGTGCTGGCTTCCCGGAGCTTCAGCGCCGAGATCGATGCCGACTGGGAAAAGTCCGGACGCTACGGTGTTACCGGCGTGCCGACCTATGTCGCGGGCGGATACGGCGTTGTCGGCGCACAGCCATACGAGGTCCTCGAGCAGTTGATGAAGGAAGTCGGCGCCAAGCGGCGCGGCTGACCCTCCAGTCCCGATGCATTTCGCGGCGCGGCCCATCCGGGTCTGAGCCCCCCTGAGCCTTTGCACGTGGCGCGTTTGCGTGCACTCTGTCCGTAAATCTCCAACGCAGAGAGCGAATACATGGCGTCGAAAGGCTACGACTACATCATCGTCGGTGCGGGCTCGGCGGGCTGCACCCTTGCGAGCCGTCTGACCGAGGATCCCGCGGTCTCGGTCCTCCTCCTCGAGGCGGGCAGCCGCGACTGGGATCCGCTGATCCATATTCCGATCGGCGTCGGTAAGATCCACCAGCACAACCTGCACGACTGGGGCTACTTCACCGAACCCAATCCGGGGCTCAACGGCCGCAGGATCCACATCACCCGCGGCAAGGTTCTCGGCGGCTCGTCGTCGGTCAACATCATGGCCTACACCCGCGGCCACCCGGGCGACTACGACCGCTGGGCGCGCAACGGCGCGACCGGATGGTCCTATGCCGACGTCCTCCCCTACTTCAAGCGCTGCGAGGCGTGGGAGGATGGGGAGAGTGCATTCCGCGGCGGCAATGGCCCGGTCGGCACCCAGTGGGCCAAGACGCGCGATCCGCTCTACGACGCATGGATCGAGGCGGCAAAGCAGGTCGACCTGCCGGTGACCGACGACTACAACGGTCCGCAGCCGATCGGCTTCGGACGCGGCCAGTACACGATCCGCAACGGTCGGCGCTCGTCGGCGGCGAACGCGTTCCTGAAACCGGCGCGCGGACGCGCCAACCTGACCGTCGAGGTGAAGGCGCTTGCGACGCGCGTCCTGATGGACGGGACCAAGGCAGTCGGCATCGAGTACACGAAGGGCGGCACGCTGGTTCATGCCACGGCGTCGAAGGAAGTCATCCTGTCCGGCGGCGTCATCAACTCGGCGCAGCTGCTCCTGCTGTCCGGCGTCGGGCCCGCCGCGCACCTTGCCGAGCACGGTATCAAGTGCGTCTCGGACCTCCCGGTCGGGCACAACCTGCAGGACCATCTCGTCGTCACCAGCGACTGGACGCGCCCGAACAACCCCAGCAAGTTCCGCGAGGACCTGCGGTTCGACAAGATCGCCGTCAGCATGGTCCGTGCTTATCTGTTCGGCACCGGTCCGGGCACCGTGGTGCCGGGCGGCATGCACGCCTTCCTGAAGAGCAGCCCGGAGCAGGAGGTCGCCGACGTCGAGTTCCTGTTCCGCGGCGCGGCGCTCAACGCCGACGTCTGGTTCCCGGGGATCAAGCCGAAGTTCCAGGACGGCTATGCCATCCGCGCGGGCATCGTGCACCCGAAGAGCCGCGGCGAGCTGCGCCTGCGCTCGACAGATCCGCGCGAGCACCCGGTCCTCGATTTCCGCTTCCTGTCGAACGAAGAGGATCTGAAGCTCCTGCGCTGGGCGCTCAAGCTCGCCCGCGAGACGGCGAACCAGCCCGCGCTCGCCCCCTTCCGCGGCGTCGAGAATGCGCCCGGACCCGGCGTCAAATCGGATGCGGAGATCGACGAGTTCATCCGCAACACGGCGCTGACGATCGAGCATCCGGCCTGCACCTGCCCGATGGGCACGGGACCGGAGGCGGTCGTCGATCCCGAACTCAAGGTGAAGGGGATCGAGAAGCTTCGCGTCGTCGACGCGTCGGTGCTGCCCGATCTCACCTCGGCGCACATCAACTCGACCACTCTGATGATCGCGGAGCGCGCATCCGACATGATCCGCGGCCGGCCTCTGCTGCCGGCGGAGCACGTGAACCGGGCGGCCTGAGGGCCGCCCGTCCCGCACTCCTCTGCGTTTGCCTTCGGGGACAGTGGCGCTATTCTGACGCCACGGTAAACGCAGCGAGTGCCGCGCCTGGCGCGGCCGGGGAGGCCGCCATGGCCAAGATCGACGTCAGTCCGCGCGTTCTCGACCTGATCCGCGCCCTGCGCGCGACCGGCGAGACCACCGAAACCGAGACGCTTGAGCGCGTGCTGGGCGAGGCCGCCGCCGACCTCGACGAGCGGCTCCGCGCTTACGAGCGGGCCGAGCAGGACGTGCAGTCCACCAACTGAACGCCCCGCGCGGGCCCTGCCCGGCCTTCGTCTCAGATCCGAGTTCTCAGATCCGGTCGCCGAGCGCCCGATGCTGTTTCAGCACGTCCTCGAACAGTGCGGGCTTGCCGCGCCCGAGTCCGCATTCGGCGCCGACCGCATCGACCTTCGTGTATTTCCGTGCGGTCTCCAGCTTCTTCGCATTCCCCGCGTCGTCGCCGTGATGCACGCAGCCGAGATAGAGCGCCGTACCGTCGCCGAGCTTCAGGTTCTTGAGCGGCGCGAAATAGGCGTCGTCGTTACGGTCGTTGGGAACCGGCATGTGGATATAGGCGATCGGGCGCTTGGCCCCCGCCGCGATGCCGTTGGCGATCTCGACGAGATTTCCCATGTCCTTCGGCAGGATCAGGTGCTCGTCGGCGGGGCTGCCGTAGCAGAGGTGATAGCCGAGCTCGACCTTCGCCGGCACGAGGCTGCCGAGCCAGGACATCGAGTCGAGGATGTCTTTCTTGTAGTTCGGATGCTGCTTCTGATCGAGGTAGCCCTCCCACATCAGCACCTCCTGGCACACGTCCCACTGATAGGTGATGCGGTCGTTCGGAACCGTCGTCATGATGCGCGCGACCTCGTCGGCGAGGTGCTGCGCGTAGACCGGCAGGAACTGGTCCCGCGCCTTGGGCGAGACGAACATGTAGGTGATGGCGAGCGGCGTCGCCATGCAGATCTGGTACTTGGCGCCGGCCGGAACCGCGCCCTCCTTCTGCAGCTTGTCGAAGGTCGCAAAGTTGCGGATCGCGTCGTCGGCATAGCCCGTCTTGAACACGACCTTCTTCGGATCGATGCCCGCCTTGAAACGGACCTGCTCGATCTCGAACACGACCTTCCCGTCGAACTGGATGAACTGGAAGACCGGAACGGTCGGATCGACCTCCATGTCGGGATGCTCGAGCAGGATGTCCTTGATGAAGCTGATCCAGCGGCGGCGGCGGCCGGTCTCTCCGTCGGGGATGCGATGGACGTAGGACCCCATCTCCTTCCCGAGTTTGCGGAAGACGCTCTCGGCGTCTTCGAGCGGCATGCTGCCGACAAAATGCACGGCTGTTTTCGCTGCGCCCATCGTTTACTCCCTTGGGTCGTGTCGTCCGTTCGGACTAGTTGCTGACGTCGATGACGATCTTACCGAAATGCCCCGCGGACTGCATGTACCGATACGCCTCGCGCGCTTCGGAAAATGCGAATGTGCGGTCGATCACGGGCTGCAGTCCGTTCGCCTCGATCGCGGCGTTCATGTCCTCGAACATCTCGCGGCTGCCGACATAGATTCCATTGAGGCGGAGCGATTTCCGCATCATCGGGAGCGGGTTGATCTCGCCCTGGGTCAGCACGCCGATCAAAGCGACGTTGCCGCCGATGCGCGCCGCCTCGATCGATTTCTGCAATGTACCCGGCCCGCCGACCTCGACGACGTGGTCGACGCCGAGTCCCCCTGTCATCTCCAGCACCGCCTTGTCCCAGTCCGGCCGCGTGCCGTAGTTGATCGTTTGCCACGCGCCCATCGAGCGAGCGCGTTCAAGCTTTTCGTCGCTCTTGGACGTGATGATCGCCCGCGCACCGAAGATCGTCGCGATCTGGAGCGCGAAGATCGAGACGCCGCCGGTACCGAGCAGGAGAACCGTGTCCCCCGCCTTCATGCCGCCGCGCGCGACAAGCCCATTCCACGCCGTGACCGCGGCGCAGGTGAGCGTCGCGCCTTCGCGATAGGACAGGTTCGCCGGCAGACGGACGAGCGCGCCCTCGTCGAGCACGACCTCCTCGGCCAGCACGCCCTGTTCCCCGCCGCCGAGCGCACTCGCCATCGCGTCCGCCGAGATGTCTCCCGCCGGCCAGCGTGCGAAGAAGCACGTCGCCACGCGGTCGCCCGCCTTGAAGCGCGTCACGCCTTCGCCGACCGCGATCACCTCGCCGGCGCCGTCGGAGTTCGGGATCATCGGCAGCGGCAGGTTGCGCGCGGCGGGTGCGCGCACCGTGTTCATGTCGCGCGCATTGATCGACGATGCGACGATGCGCACCTTGACCTGCCCGCGTTTCGGCTCGGGCGACGGCAGGTCGATCAGCTTCAACGCATCGATGCCGTCGTTCGTCTCGATCCTCCAGGCTTTCATGTTTCCCTCCCTCTCTTCTTTTGTATCCTCACGTCCGGTGCCAGCGCGCAGCGCCCCGGTGCACCTTTCCGGCGAGCGGAATCGGGCCCGTGGTGCGCAGCAGCAGCTTTCCACCATCGACGGTGGCGAGGCGCTTCTGCGTGCCGCCCAGCCAGTTCGGGAACAGGCTGTAGGCGATGTCGAACAGGATGCCGTCGCCGTCGAAGCGCCACGTGCCGCCGAACGAGATGTACCCGTGCGCCGCTTCCGCCGTCTCGGCAGGCGTACCGCGGAGGAGATCGCCGCTCGCATAAGCCGCGCGGCCGCGGCGCATCATCGTGAAGGCGTAGAACCCGTCAGGTCCGAGGATGAGGTTGCCGACGGGATCCGCCCCGAGCGGATCGGTTTCGACGCCCGCATCGTCGGTGAACCAGAAGCGTTCGAGCTCCCACGTGCCGTGCAGGTCCGTCACGTCCATGCGATTGCCACTCTCCGGGGTTGGGCGCAAAATGCGGCCATGACCATGCCGGAAAGCTACATATCCGTCGAGGAAATCTCCGCCGCGATTCCGGACGGCGCGCTGATCGGCGTCCCCAAGGAAGACGGCGGCGTCGCCATGGCCGTGACGCGTGCGCTCATCCGGCGAAATGCGCGGAATCTCCGGCTGATTACGGTGCCGACGAGCGGCATGCAGGCGGACCTCCTGATCGGCGCCGGCTGCATCTCGGAGATCGAGACAAGCGGCGTCGCCATGGGCGAGTTCGGCTACGCGCCCTGTTTCCGCCGCGCCGCCGAACGCGGCACGGTAACGATCCGGGACGCCACCTGTCCCGCGATCTACGCCGAGCTTCAGGCATCGGAGAAAGGCGTTCCCTTCATACCTCTCCGCGGCCTCATCGGATCGGACGTCCTCGCCAACAGGCCGGACTGGAAGACCATCGACAATCCGTTCGCCGCCGCGGGCGATCCCGTGGTGCTGCTTCTGGCGGTGCGGCCCGACGTCACGATCTTCCATGCGCGCTACGGCGACAAATACGGCAACGTCTGGGTCGGGCCGCGCCGCGAAACGGTGCTCCTTGCCCACGCCTCGGCCGAGAGCTTCGCGACCGTCGAGGAGATCTTCGACGGCAACCTGATGGAAGACGAGAAGATGCGCGCGGGCACGATCCCGCCGGTCTATGTCGGCGGCGTGGCCCTGGCGCCGCGCGGCGCGTGGCCGATGGCGCTCTATGCCGGTGCCGACCGCGACGGCGCTGCGCTGAAGGCCTATGTCGAGGCCGCACGCACCGAGGACGGCTTCGCCGCCTGGCTCGAACGCAATGTGCTGTCCCACCAGGCCGCCGCCTGACGTGTCCGAAACCGCCGCCTACAGCCGCGAGGAACTCCTGATCTGCGCCGTGGCACGGCTCCTCGATGGCTGCCGCAACATCGCGGTCGGGACCACGTCGCCGATCCCGGGAAGCGCGGCGCTCCTCGTCCAGGCGCTTACGAAGGGCCGGGCGCGGGCAAGCATTCTCGGGAGCAACGTCCACAACCCGTTCAACGACGGCGGGCCCGAACTTTTCGACCGGGCGGGACAGGGCCGGGTCGACGCGTTCTTCCTCGGCGGCGGCCAGATCGACGGCGAAGGCAACATCAACCTCGTCGGCACCGGCCCCTATCCGAAGCCCGACACCCGCTTTCCCGGGAGCTACGGCTCGGCCTACCTCTATTTCTCGGTGCCGCGCGTCATCCTGTTCCGCGAGGAGCATTCGCGGCGCGTGTTCGTGCCGAAGGTCGATTTCGTCTCGGCGCCCGGCTGGAGCCCGCCCGGAATCCATCGCCCGGGAGGCCCCTATGCGCTCGTCACCAGCCTCTGCCTCTTCCGCTACGACCGCGAGCGTCACCGGTTCCGCCTCGACGGTCTGCTGCCGGGCGCTACCCTAGAAGAGGTCCGCGACAACACCGGATTCGACTTCGACTGCCCGGAAACCGTGGGCCCTGTTGCTCCTCCCGAGCCCGACCAGCTCGCCCTGATCCGGAGCCGGATCGCCGGCGAGATCGCCGAGACCTACCCGGAATTCGCAAGGGCGAGGCTCGGCTGGCGGGGATGACAGCCCCTGCCCCGGCGCTGCTATTATCGGCATAGAAACGCCGGAAGGGCGACGGAGGGATGGGATGACCAGTTTCACGATGGCGCTCGAGCGCTACGACCGGCATGTGCCGTTCTTCACCGGATCGGTCGCCACGCCGCCCGGAATCGAGATCGTGCCCCTCGAAATCGGCATCGATCATACGCACCGGCACGGGCGCGACCGCCACGACCGCATGCTGCTCAACCGCGAATTCGACATCTGCGAACTCTCGTTCTCGTCCTACATCATGGCGGTCGAGCGCGGCGCGGAGTTCACCGCGACACCCGTGTTTCCAAGGCGCCTGTTCAGCCAGAACCACATCTACGTGCGCACGGACTCCGGGATCGAGACGCCGGCGGACCTGAAGGGCCGGCGCGTCGGCATCCGCGCCTTCCAGACCACGATGTCGGTACTGGCGAAGGGCGATCTCAAATTCTTCTACGGCGTGCCGTGGGAGGATATCCACTGGGTGATGGAGACCGGCGAGGTCCTCGCCTGGGATCCGCCTCCCGGCGCCAAGGTCGAGTGGGTGACGGACGGACGAGGCGGCGCCGACCTCCTGCTGTCGGGCAACGTCGAAGCCATGATCTTCCCGCATCCGCCTCGTCGGGTCCTGGAGGCACGCGACACCATCCGACGCCTGTTCCCCGACCCTTCCGTCGAGGCGAAGCGTTACTACGACAAGCTCGGCTACTACCCGATCATGCACATCATGGCGTTCCCCAATGATGTTGTGGAGCGCCATCCGGAACTGCCGCGTGCGGTGATCTCCATGTGGGAGGATGCCAAGCGCCAGGCCGCCGACTTCTACGAGGATCCCGGTTATTCCGAGATCGCATTCGCGCGGAACGCGCTCGAAGTACAGGAAAGTATGTTCGGCCCCGACCTCTGGCCATCCGGTTTCGCCGTCAACCGCGACAACATCGCGCGCTTCATCGACTACAGCGCCGACCAGAAGCTGATCGCCGCCCCCTACCCGCCGGAGCGGCTCTTCCACCCCTCCGTACTCGACACCTGATCCGAGGATTCTCCCGCGTATGCAGCCGCTGCAGAAGAACGTTTTCGAAGTCTACCGTGCCGTCGTCTTTCCCTGGCACTGCGACCATATCGGCCACATGAACGTGCGCTGGTACGCGCACCATTTCGATGACGGCGGGTTTCATCTCTGGACCGTCGCCGGGGTGAGCCAGAAGGAGATGCACGAGAAGGGCCACGGTCTTGTCGTCGGCCAGATCAAGATCGACTACCTGCACGAGATGAAGGCGGGTGACCTCCTCGTCATCCGCGGCTGCTTCAGCCATGTCGGCGGAAAGTCCATCCGCCATCACCAGCGCATGTACAACGCCGACACCGGCGTCCATTGCGCGACGCAGGAGACGATCGAGGTGTTCTTCGACCCCGCGGCCCGCACGTCCGCGCCCATGCCGGATTTCTATCGCGAGAAGCTGACGCCGCTCGTGGTCGACCCCGCGACGCTGAAGGACTGACGCGTGGGCGTGCTCGACGGCAAGGTCGTCCTCGTCACCGGCGGCGCACGCGGCCTCGGGCTCGCCATGGCGAAGGCGATGGCCGCCGAAGGCGCGCAGCTCGCGCTCGTCGACATCGACGGCGAGGCGCTGCAGCAGGCGGCGGGCGAGATCGAGCGCATCGGCGGGAAAGAGGCGGTCGTTCCCATCGGCGCCGAGGTGTGCGACCCGGACAGCGCGGCGACGGCCGTGCATTACACCGTCGACAATTTCGGGCGGATCGACGCGCTCTTCAACAACGCCGCCGTCGGACCAGACCAGGTCGCGGGAGATTTTTACGGCGACGCGCCGAAGTTCTGGGAACTCAACCCGTACGTCTTCCTCCGCATGATGGAGGTGAACGCCGCCGGGCCTCAGCTGATGGCAGCCGCCGCCGCACCCTACATGATCGAGCAGGGCTTCGGGCGGATCGTCAACATCACGACGGCGATGGATGCGATGTACGCGTCCGGCATGGGCGGCTACGGCCCGTCGAAGGCCGCGCTCGAAGCGCACACGGCAATCATGGCGCGCGATCTCGAAGGCACCGGCGTCACCGCCAACGTGCTGATCCCGGGCGGACCCGCCAACACGCGCATGATCCCGGACAGCACGGGTATCCCACGGGACGCGCTGATCCAGCCGGAAGCGATGCAGGGCCCCGCCGTCTGGCTTGCGTCCGACGCGTCTTCACAAGTTCAGGGGCGCCGGCTGATCGCGGCTCTCTGGGACGCGGTCCTGCCGATCACCGCACGGCTTGAGAAATGCTCCGCTCCCTGCGCCTGGCCGCAGCTCGGGCGCCAGGCGATCCTGCCCGGAAACATCCGCCGCTGAGGGAGACAGACATGGACACCCGCCCGCTCGAAGGACGCAGCGCGATCGTCACCGGCGCCGGGCGCGGCCTCGGCAAGGCGATGGCCGAAGGTCTGGCGGCGAACGGCGCGCGCGTCGCCCTTCTCGACGTCGACCGTGACGTGCTGAACGCCGCGCTCGCGGGCGTGCTCGCGGCCGGCGGACAGGGATGCGCCATTGCGCTCGCCGCCGACGTGACCGACGAGAAGCGCGCACGCGACGCCGTCGACGAGGTCGCGGCCCGGATCGGCGGGCCGGACATCCTGATCAACGACGCGGCAATGGGCCCGCAGGTCTTCGGCAGCGACGGCGGCGGACGCGGTCCCAAATTCTGGGAGGTCGATCCCGCGCTCTGGCTCCGCGCCGTCACCGTGAACGCCTACGGCCCGCAGCTCATGGCGACGGTCTGCGTGCCCGGCATGATCGCGCGCGGCTGGGGGCGCATCATCAACGTCACCACGAGCCTCAATACCATGTACCTGCCGGGCAGCGGGTCCTACGGGCCGTCGAAGGCGGCGCTCGAAGCCAACACGTCGATCATGGCGCGCGACCTCGAAGGCACCGGTGTGACCGCCAACGTGCTGATCCCGGGCGGACCTGCAAACACGCGCATGATCCCGGATGCGCTTGCGCCGCGTGGCTCGCTGATCCAACCGGACGCCATGAAGGAACCTGCGGTCTGGCTCTGCTCGACCGATGCCGACGGCGTCAGCGGCATGCGTTTCATAGCCGCGCTTTGGGACGGCTCGCTTTCCCGGGAGGCGCAGATCGAACGCGCCGGCGCGCCGGTCGCCTGGCCGCAGGTGAAGTCCGTGGCGATCTATCCGAAGGACGGAAAGCCGCGCATCGGCTAGGCCGGCGACCTAACCTGCAGCGCGCGCGGTCTCGCGGCTGAGCCGCAAAGCCCGCAGCGCGATCACGAAAGCGATCAGCAGGAGAACGGCGCCGCCGAGATAGGGCCCGTTGCGGCCGAACGCGCCGAAAGCGAGGCCGGCGGCCGTCGGCCCGAGAATGCGGCACAGCGACTGCGCCGACTGCGAGGCGCCGAGCGCGGCCCCCTGATGCTCCTCCGGAGCATTCAACGAGATCATCGCGTTCAGGGCGGGGTTGGCGAGACCGAAGCCGACGGCGATAAGCGCGCCGCCGAAGAAGGCCATCGGCGCGGCATAGACGATCAGCACGGTTGCGAAACCGATCGCCATCATCAGCGCGCCCACGACGACGACGGGCCCCTCTCCCACCCGCTTCACGAGCGGGCGCACGACGCCGCCCTGGACGATCACCATCACGAGGCCGACGAAGAAAAAGAAGATCGCGTTTTCCCTCACTCCCCACTGCAGCTGGCGTTCGGACCAGAGGGCGAAGGTGCTTTCGAGCCCGCCCATGCAGAAGGCGATCAGGGTGAGCACGATCAACGGCAGGAGAAGCATCGGCAGGTCGGCGCACACGACGAAGGTGCGGAAACGCCCGGCCAGGCTCCGCGGCATCTCGGACTCGGTCCGGCGCGCCGGCTCGCGAATGACGAGGAGCGCCGCTATGAGGCCCGCAAGCGAAACCGCTGCGGCGACGAGGAAAACGGTCCGGAAATCGAGTTCGTCCGTGCCGAGCTGCGACAGCGGCCATCCGATGCCGGGACCGATGACGAAGCCCGCGCCGATCGCCGCGCCGACGAGGCCCATGCGTCCCGCGCGGTCCTTTCTCGGCGTGATGTCGGCGACCAGCGCCTGCGCGACGGGGATCGTGCCGCCCATCAGCCCGCTAAGCGCACGCGCCGCGAACAGCATCCAGAGCGCGTCCGCCTGGCTGATCCAGGCGAACGAAATCGCGGAGCCGATCATGCTGATGCAGATCACGGGCTTCCGGCCCCAGCGGTCGCTCAGCGTGCCCCAGATCACCGAAGAGCCGAACGCGAAGAACGAATAGGTCGCGAACAGGATCGCCACCAGCGCCGGAGACGCGCCGAAACGTTGCGCCCAGAACGGAATGAACGGGATGATGATCCCGAAGGCGAGCATGTCGATGAAGACGATCAGCAGGATGGTGCCGATCGTGCCCCGGACGGGAGGATTGTCGGTCATGGGCGCAATCTAGCCGGTCGCGCGCTGACTCACCAACTCCCTGAGTTCGTATTTGAGAACCTTGCCCATCACGTTCCGGGGGAGGTCTTCCAAGAAAACGACGTCATGCGGGTGCTTGAAGCGGGCGAGCTGGCCGTCGAACAGGCCGAGCACGGTTTCGCGGGTCAGCTCTGCCCCCTGCTGGACCACGACGACCGCCACAGGAACCTCGCCCCAGCGCCCGTCGGGCCGGCCGACGACGGCGGCCTGGGCGATGTCCGCGCAGCGATCCAGCACCATCTCGAGCTCGGCCGGATAGATGTTCTCGGAGCCCGAGATGATCATGTCCTTCACCCGGTCGTCGACGTAGAACAGGCCGCGCTCGTCCATATGGCCGATATCGCCGGTATGGAACCAGCCGTCCCGCAGGGCTTCGCTGGTCGCCGCCGGATCGTTCCAGTACCCTGACATGACATTCGGTCCCCGCACGACGATCTCCCCGCGCTCTCCCGGGCCGAGCGTCCGCCCCTCGCGATCGACGATCTTGGCGTCGCAGTGCAGCGCGGGACGCCCGGTCGAGCCCTTCGACGTCCAAGCCTCCGGGATGCGCTGGTGCACGGCGATCGGCGCCGTCTCGGTGGACCCGTAGACCTGG
This sequence comes from Alphaproteobacteria bacterium, assembly GCA_038106605.1. Lineage (GTDB taxonomy): Bacteria > Pseudomonadota > Alphaproteobacteria > MPNO01 > UBA830 > JAYOEF01. Next base: position 12,666 of record JAYOEF010000004.1, on the reverse strand, counting down.
ATGATCGGCACGCCGCGGTCGAGATAGGCGTCCACCAACAAGGGCGGCACCGTTGTCGAGCCGGTGTTGATGGCCCTAAGCCCGGAGAGGTTGAGGCCGGCCCACGCGGGTTGCTGCATCAGCGCCGCCATCAGCGCGGGGACGAGGATCATCAGCGTCGGGCCGTCCTCGGCTATCGCGCGCACCGTCGCATCGGGCTCGAACCGGCGCTGGAGAACGACAGTAGCCCCCGCATGGAACGCCGGCGTCGTATGGATGTTGAGCCCGCCGACATGGAACATCGGCAGGTTCGTCAGGATGACATCGGCGCTCGTCATGTCGTGCATGGCGATCGAATTGACGGCATTGAAGGTGAGCGCGCTCTGCGTCAGCACCGCCCCCTTGGGGCGGCCCGTCGTTCCCGACGTGTAGACGATCAGGACCGGATCGTCCGGTCCGGCCGCCGGGTCGAAATCGTCGCCATCGGCGTCTGCCACCAACGAGGCGAAGTCGACCCGGCCGTCCGCATTCCCCACCATGCGGACGTAACGGCACCCGGGCAGGTCCCCCTTTATAGCATCGCTTCCGGCAATGAACTCGTTTTCTACGAATAGCGCCTTCGCGCCTGCGTTCTGGAGAATGTAGAGATGCTCGGGCGGCGCAAGCCGCCAGTTGAGCGGTACGAGCATCGCGCCGAGACGTGCGCAGGCGAAGAGAAGTGCGAGCATCTCGGGCGAATTGAGGCCGAGGAAGGCGACCCGGTCGCCGCGGCCGACGCCGATCTCGTTGCGGAGCATGGCGGCCACGCGGCGGATATGGGCCTCGAACGCAGCATAGGACATGTCCCTGCCTTCGAACCGGATCGCGGTCTTGTCGGGCTGGAAATCGGCCCAGCGCTCGATCCAGTGCGAGAGATTCATGCCTCGTCGTCCGTCTCGCCCGGCTCGTAGAGGGTTTCGCGTCCCAGCCGGTCGAGGCAGAGCTCGGCGGTCCATGGCAGCATCAGGGAACCGAGCCGCGAGTCTCGGTAGAGCCGCTCGAGCGGCAGCGATTTCAGCATCGACTGGCCGCCGCAGGTGCGGATCGCGAGGCGGCACATCTCGTTCGCCGTCTCCATCACGGTGTACTGCGCGGCATAGGCGCGGAGCCGGTCCTCCTTCGAGGGATCGACCCTGGCCTCGCGCGTCGCCTGCTTGAACACCGCCCAGGCGAGCTGGAGCTTCACCCACATGTCGGCGACGGTGAGCTGCTTGGTCGGGTGCATGCGGCGCTTCATCGGGATGCCCTCGACCTCGCCCCTGAGGTAGGAGACCGTGAAGTCGTAGGCGGCCTGCGCGATACCCATGTAGGTCGGGCACAGCGTCATGAACATGTGCGGCCAGCGGCGCGCCGCCTGATAGTAGACGCCCCGCGGCATCAGCATCTGCTCGTCGGGGATGAACACATTCTCGAGCAGCAGCGTGCGCGAAACCGTGGCACGCATGCCGACTGGATCCCATGGCCCGACGACCGAGATTCCCTCCGCCATCGCCGGCACCGCCATGAACAGCGTGTCCCGAACCGACCGGTCCGGCTTGTCCTCGGTGCACAGCACTCCGTAATAGGTCGCGGCGCCCGCGAGCGAGGCGAAGATCTTCCGCCCGTTGAGAACCCAGCCGCCGTCGACCTTGGTCGCGAGGGTGCCGAACGGTGCTTTTCCGGCGGCGGCGGCCGACCCCTCGGAGAAAGGCTGGGCGAAGATCGCCCCCTCGTCGACGATCCGTGAGAAATGGAGTTCGCGGTTCTTCCTGTGCTGGCGCCGGTCGGCGGCGGACATTTCGAGATCGTCGGCGATATGCCCGGTCCAGAGCGGCGTGCAGGCGTGCATGTTGTAGGTGAGCGCCGTCGCGCCGCACCAGCGTCCCATCTCGGCGGCGAGGACCGCATAGTCCGCGTATTCGACGCCCATTCCGCCCAGCGCTTTCGGCACGGTCATGGCGAGGATGCCGGCGTCCCGCATGTCGTCGTAGTTCTCGAAAGGGAATGAGGCCTCCTCGTCGTAGCGCCCCGCGCGGGCCAGGAACTTCTCGCGCCCGAGCGTCGAGATGACGTCCCGGATCGCATCGGTGTCGCCCGCAAGCTTCTGCCAGGCGAACCGCGGCTTTTTGGCGGATGCCTTCTTCTGGGCCGCTTCCTTCGGGCTCGCCGTCTTCTGGGCCGGAGCCTTCTTCGCAGCCGCTGTCGGTTTAGCTTTCGCTTTCGTTGCCGCCAT
>JAYOEF010000004.1:0-10426 GCA_038106605.1 Alphaproteobacteria bacterium | reverse complement strand
ATTACGTCCCTGATCGCATCTGTGTCGCCCGCGAGCTTCTGCCAGGCGAACCGCGGCTTCTTCGGGGCCGCCTTCTTCGGGGTCGCCTTCTTGGCCGGAGCCTTCTTCGCAGCCGTTTTCGCTTTCGCTTTCGTTGCCGCCATCGTCCCTCTCCTTTTCAGGCCTTCGCGCCCGCGATGAAATCCGCGAGCACGGCATCGAACGCCGCCGGGTCCTCCAGGTTGGCCAGATGGCCGAGCCCCGGCAGGCAGACATATCTCGCGCCCGGGATCTTCTCGGCCATCCGCGCCATCATCGGCGCCGGAGCGTTCGTATCGGTCTCGCCCGCGATCACCAGCGTCGGCACGCGGATCCTGGGCAGGTTCGCGCGCTGCTCGAACGTCACGATGCACTCGACGGCGGCGCGGTACGTTTCCGCCGGAACCTGCGCCATGCAGTCGAAGGCAAGCTGCCGCCCCGCCGGATCGGCGCCGCGCGACATCATCGTCTCCACCAGTTCGCGCGCGAGGTCTTCCATCGTCTTGCCTGCGGCCAGGGGCGCGAGACGCGCCTCGACGAACTTCTTCTGGAAATCGCCATCGGGCCGGCCGAAAGCCGGGCTGGTCGCCGACAGCGTGAGCGACGCCAGCCGGTCCTGACGCGCGACCGCGAACTCCTGCGCGACCATGCCGCCCATGGAATGACCGACGAGGTGGACGCGCTCCCAACCACGATCGTCGAGCAGTGCCTCAAGGGATGCCGCCAATTCCGGAAAGGTCATTCCGCCGGACAGGATACTCTTCCCGTAACCCGGCATATTCCAGGCCGCCGCGAGGTAGTTCCGCGAGAATTCCGAGATCTGCGGCCGCCAGCTCTCCGCCCCGCCGCCGACGCCGTGGAGAAACAGGACGATTTCGCCCTGCCCTTCGGCGATGCAGTCGGGGATCGGGGTCACGCCAGCTCGCCCTGCAGGATTCCGCCCTCGACCACCGCGCGGCCGTCGAGGCTGACGGTGCAGTTGCGCACCGGGATGTCGAAATGGCCGAGGGTGAACCGTCCGGCGGTCTCGTTCGCGCCGGTCGAATAGAGGAAGTTTCCGGCGAACGCCCGGAGTTCGGTGCCGTTGATGTCTCGCTTGTCGTACATGGCGAGCGCCTCCCACCGGGCCGCGGGGTTCATGCCCCAGCCGACATGGGAGACGGCATAGGCGTCGCGCTCGCCCCAAGCCGCGATGTAGCTCCGGAACAGCTCGGCATCGAGGCCCTTGCCCTCGATCTTCGTGATGTAGTCGTTCTCCACCGTCAGCGTGACCGGGCTCTCGACATAGCGCTTGAAGGTGAGGTTGACGTCGCCCGCATCCAGCACCAGCCGCCCGTTCACCGCGCCCGCCTTCGGGAAGCAGAGCACGAGCCCGCCGGGCCAGTGGGCGACGTGGCCGGGCCGGTCGCAATAGCCCCAGACGCCAGCGCCGCGGGTCCCGTCGACGTCGATCGAGAGATCGGTGCCGGCCGCCGACGTCACGGTCATCCGCTTGGCCTCGCTCAGCATCTTGATGCCGGCCTTGACCTTGGGCGTGAGGTCGGGGTCGGGCAGGAGGCGCTCAAGCACGTCCGGATGCTCGTTCGAGACCATCAGGAGCCGCGCACCGCCCTTGAGGATGCGCGGGAGTTCAGGCGCATGCAGCATTCCCTCGACCGTACAGTCGACGACGATCGTGGATGCGGCGAGCGCCGCCACGACGGGCTCGAGCCCCTGCACCGCGTTCGATGCGCCCGTCGAACGCACCGGCACGGGTGCGGTCTGGGCCGGACTGGTGAGCCGGACGTTGAAAACACGAACGCCCATGCTGAGGAGGGCGAGCTCGGCAAGATGGGCGTTGATTTCGCGCGACTGTGTTTCGGTGAGGATCGCCGCGGTGTCGCCGGGCGCCAGCTTGCAGAGTTCGAAGACCGAGCGAAACATGTCGATCCACTTGCCTTCGATCCGGTCCGTGAACATGGCGGCCCTCCCCGCTTCGGTTTCGCAGACTCTATCGCACCAGAATTTATATGAAAAGGAATATATCTCTGATAGGCTTCCGCCATGGCGGACCGCTTCGTCGACGATTATCTGCTCTACCTCCTCGCCCGCGCCAGCAACGACGTGAGCGCGCAATTCCATGCACGCCTGAAGCATCATGGGCTTCAGGTGCCGGAATGGCGCGTGCTGGCAACGTTGAGCGACGGCGACGGACGGCGGCTCGGCGAGCTTGCAGCGATCACGCTGCAGCATCAGCCAACCATGACCAAGATCGTCGACCGGATGGAAAAGGCGGGCCTCGTCGTCCGCCGTCAAGGCGCCGAAGACCGGCGCGAGGTCCGCATCCACATCACCGCCGAGGGAAGGCGGCGCGTCGACGCGGCGCTCGAGGATGCGAAGGCCCACGAGGCCGAGGTTCTCTCGGGCTACGACGCCCCCGAAAAGGAACGTCTCAAGGATATGCTGCGTACGCTGATTGCGCGGAACGGCGAACGTCCGGATCGCGCCTGATCCGGTGTTCCAGCGGCGTTATGGTTAACGGCGGTTAACCCTGAATCTGCGGGCCCGGGGTTGATATTCGTCGGGACAGTTTTCACATTGAGACAGTCGCCCCGACGGAGCACCACTAACCGTTTGATTTCAAACAAAAGCGGTTATTGGCACGGTTCTTGCTTCGTTTAGGGCGACTGAGTGGTAGTGCAGCGTACGCGTATTCGAATGTTACGAGTTCTTTCCCGGCCGAATCTCCTGCTCCGTGTGGCAGCGGCCATTTTCCCCGCCCTTATTCTCGGATGTTTCGCCCTGCCGGCGAACGCCATACCCGCGCTCCAGATCGACATCCAGGGCGCGACATACGATTCGGCGGACGAAACCTGGGTCGCCTCCGCTTCCGCCTTCAGCCCGATCCGCCTCTGGGTGGTCGGCAATGTCGATGGACCGGGCGGCAAGGGCGACCTCTTCGACGTCCGCGCGGCCTTTTCCTACGGTTCGGACGCGGGCAACGTGTCCCTCGATCTATCGCCGGTCACCACCGGCGGTCACGGCGGGTTCTTCGACCCGTCGACCCCGTCGGGTCCGACACTGCTCGGCACTCATACCGATGGAAGCCAGCCCACACTCGCCAACGGCAAGGCGCTCGCGTCTCATGGCGAGTACGGCGCGGACACCTACTGGCAGGAGTGGGCGCTCGGCGATTTCAATCTGATCGATTCCCCGATCGCCGACTTCATCGATTCCTTCCCCAACGCGCCATTCGACCCGATGGGGCAGATCAATGCCTACGACATCACCGTTGCCGGCCTCGCCGAGGGCGAATACGTCCATATCGACGTCTACGGCTACTACCTGAGCAATGCCGGCAAGGTAAAGGCGGTCTTCGCGCCGTTCTCGCACGACGGCGCATTCAGCCAGATTCCGTTCAGTCCGAATCCCACGACGGACCCGGGACCTGCGACGGACGTGCCTGCGCCCGGCGCGGCCTTGCTGTTCGCGGGCGCCGCCCTGTGGCTCGCCGGTCGTCGCCGCCGCGCCTGACCGCAATCCCGCACTCTGCGCCCGGTTTCATGACCGTCGCCTGAGAACAGACGATGCGGTAGCATGCGGCCATGAACGCACCCGCCCCGGCCGCGCGGCCCCAGGTTCCAGAAGTCGCTATCACCGGCGTCACCAAGTGGTTCGACGATGTCCGCGCGCTGGACGATGCCTCCTTCTCGGTCGCAGATGGAGAGTCCGTCGTCCTGATCGGGCCGTCCGCGTCGGGTAAGACCGTCGCCCTCAAGATCATCGCCGGACTGATCGCTCCCGACCGGGGCAAGGTCGCCATCCGCGGGACCGACATGGCCGGTCTCGACCATGCCGAACGCGACGCGGTTGCCAGGGTCGGCATGCTTTTCCAGCGCTCCGCGCTGTTCGACAGCCTGACCGTCTGGGAAAACATCACCTTCCGTCTCCGCCAGGCGAGGAAGCTTCAGAAATCGGAGGCGATCGAGATCGCGGTCGAACGTCTCAAGGCGGTAGGTCTCGGGTCCGATGCCGCCCTGCTCTATCCGGTCGAGCTCTCGGGCGGCATGCAGAAGCGCGTGGGGATCGCCCGCGCCCTCGCGGACGATCCCGAGGTCCTGCTTCTCGATGAGCCGACGGCAGGGCTCGATCCGATCATGACCAACATGATCAACGAACTCATTCTGGAGAACGTTCGGCGGCTCGGGGCTACCGTGATTTCGGTGACCAGCAATCTCGACGGCGCCCGTCATATCGCCGACCGGGTCGTCATGTTGCACGAAGGCCGGGTTGTCTGGGACGGGCCGGTGCAGGATCTCGACTCGTCAGGGAACCCTTATCTCGACCAGTTCGTCCACAAGACACGCGACGGCCCCATTCGCGTCGGCCTCGCGTGAGATACCCTGGGCCGCAACCGATTCCCCCAAAAGCGGTTGACCCTTATTTGCATAACATTGTATGCCAACAATGCTGCCGTCAGGCAGAATGTGGGGAAATAAAAAGAATCGATGGTCGACGAAGAGCCGGCCTTCTTAAATGAAGGCCCAGTGCAGATCGAATCCAGCGTCGTAAATCTCGGCCACGCATACTGGCGGTCGAAGATCCTCGACGGAAGGCTGCCGTCCAGGTCGCAGATCGATCCCGCTGAAATTCCACGGCTTTTGCCCCATGTGATGCTTCTCGACGTCGAGCGCGAGCCGGATTGGGACTTTCGCTACCGGCTGGTCGGCACGCGCGTGGTGGAGCATCTGTTCCGCGACTACACGGGAAGCCGGTTCTCGGAGATCGAGCACCAGCGCGCGCCGAACAAGGTCTTCCAGAACTGCCGCAGGGTCGCCGAGACCGGCCGGCCGCTTCTCGCCAACACGGAGTATGTCGGGCCCCACCAGGGTTTCCGGCGCGCCGAGGACGTGATGCTGCCGCTCGCCGAAGACGGGGTCACGGTCGACACCATCCTTTTCTTCATCCAATACATGTCGAAGCTCTGATACCGTTTCGTCCGGCGAACATTCGAATCCGTATATTGTTTGGCAGTAGTGGGACCTGTAGAGTGTCGCCCAAGAGAGCGCCCTCAGCGCCCTATAAGTACGGCTTGCAATAGGCCGTCGACACAACAGGGAACGTCACGTGCAGGGTATCGCCCGCATCTACAATCTGATCATCCATCTGATGCGGGTTCTCGCCGGCATCCAGATTTTCGCGGTTTTCGTCCTCATATGTGCCGACGTGCTGATGCGCCTCGCCGGTCTACAGCCGTGGATCTATTCGACGATCATCGTCGAATATTCTCTCCTATGGTTCGCGATGCTCGGCGCACCCTACCTCGTGCGTACCAAGGGGCACGTCTTCATCGACGCAATGATGATCCTGCTACCGCGAAACCTGAAGATCGTCTCGGCGAAGATCTCCTACCTGATCTGCGTCGTCTCCTCGATCATCTTCATTATCTACTCGGGCGACCTCCTCATCGGCGCCATTCGCGACGAACTGATCGACTTCCGAGCCGAGGAGATCCCGATGTGGCTCCTCTACTTCCCAATTCCGGTGGGATTCGTCTTCGTCGCAACCGAGTTCATGCGCTACCTGATCGGCACCGACTCGATGTACGGCGAGCGGACCGACGTGAGGGATAACGTCTGATGGAGTGGTACTGGTCCTTCGCGTTCCTGCTCGGCATGATCATGTTCATGATGGCGCTGGGCGTTCCGGTCGCCTTTACGTTCCTGACGACGAACATCATCGGCTGGCTCTATTTCAACGGCTGGGATCTCAACGCGATCCTGCAGGTCGTCGACAATTCGACCACCCTGATCACCCGCTTCACACTCGCGCCCGTCCCCATGTTCATCATGATGGGATCGCTGTTCTTCCACACCGGGCTCGCGATCCGCGTATTCGACGGACTCGATGTCCTGTTCGGCCGCCTACCCGGACGCCTCTGCTTCCTGACCGTCGCCGGCGGCACGCTCTTCTCGACGCTGACCGGCTCGTCGATGGCGAACACGGCGATGCTCGGATCGCTGATGGTCCCGGAGATGCAGCGCCGCGGTTACAACCGGCGCATGTCGATGGGTCCCATTCTCGGCACGGGCGGGCTCGCGATGATCATCCCGCCCTCTTCGCTCGGCGTGCTCTTGGCGAGCGTCGCGGGCATCGACGTCGGCCGGCTGCTGATCGCCGGTCTCCTGCCCGGCTTCACGCTCGCAGCCCTCTACGCCGCCATGATCGCTCTGCAGCTCTGGATGAACCCGAGCGCGGCCCCTGCCTACGACGTCCAGCCCACGCCGCTGTCGGTGAAGCTCAAGCTGATCTGCACGAACATTCTGCCGATGGGCTTCGTCGTCTTCATGGTCATTGGCTTCATCATCTTCGGTTGGGCGACGCCCACCGAAGCAGCCGCACTCGGCGTTCTTGGCGTCATGATCCTCGCCATCGCATTCCGCGTGCTGACGCGTCAGGCGATGTATACGTCCGTAGACGGCACCGTGCGCGTCGCCGCAATGGTGTTCTTCATCCTGATGAACTCCACCGTCTTCAGCCAGCTTCTCGCCTTTTCGGGCGCGAGCAAGGGCATGCTCGAATGGGCGACCCATTTCGAGGTACACCGGCTAGTCATCCTGCTCGTCATGTTCATCGTCCTGATCGTCCTCGGAATGTTCATGGACGCGACATCGATGATGCTGATCACGGTCCCGATCTTCTTCCCGCTTGCGAACCAGCTCGGGTTCGACCTGATCTGGTTCGGCCTGTTCGTCCTCATCACGATCGAAATGTCGGGAACGACGCCGCCGTTCGGATTGCTGCTCTATGTGATGATGGGTGTTGCGCCGAAAGGGACGACGCTCTTCCAGGTCGCGTCAGCCGCCTTCCCGTTCCTGATCTGCGACAGCATCCTGATCATCATCCTGGTGTTCTTCCCGGGCCTCGCGCTCTGGCTGCCGAGCCTGATGTAGACGGCTCAGAAGTTCCAACGGTGCCCCCTCCTTCGGCACCGTGTCCGGGCGATACCGTTCAAACGCATTTAGACGCGGCAAGCTGCCGCTTCAGGCAGGCCGCCCTGCCCTTCAACTTCCGCGGCTTACCGCATGACTGACGATTTCCGACCATGAAAAAGGGCGCCGCCCGAAGGCGGCGCCCGATATCTGCCGGAAGATCCGGATCGATCACTTGCTCGGATCGTAGACCTTCGACTTGAGCGCCTGATAGTCGACCTTGTATTTCGCCTTGTCGTTGGCCGCCCACTTCCCGCCATAGACGGTGTTGAGGTAGGCCTTCGCGATGTCGCCCTTCAGTTCGTATTCCTTCACGCCGGCTTTATCGAGCTTCTCGTTGTCGATCTTCGACTTCGCGGCGATGACATCGTTGCTCTTGTCCTCGTAGATCAGGCCCTGTTTCACAAGAAGGTCCTGATGCTCCTTCGACAGCGACTTGAACTTGTCGAGGTTCATGATCGTCATCGTGGTCGAGTTGAAGAACGCGGGCGTGACCTTGTACTTCAGGAAGCGTTCCCAGCCGTAGACGGCGACCGCGCCCTCGGGCCAGGCCAGCCCGTCGACGACGCCGCGCTCTAGCGCCGCGTACACGTCGCCCGGGGCAATCGTGACTGCAGTCGCGTTCATCGCTTTGAGGAAGTCGCTGTAGAGTGGCGTAGAGCGGATCTTCTTGCCCGTCAGGTCGACGCCGAGCTTCGGATCCTGCTTCGGCTCGAACTTCGTGTAGAGGAAGAAGCGCGAGGCCTCCCAGTGGCCCCACCCCAGGATCATGGCGTTCAGGCCCTGCTTCCAGGCGTCCTGCATGATCTCCATACCGCCGTTCTTGCGGATATCCGTGGGCGAGACGTTGTTGACGCCCGCGACGCGCGCGGCCGGCACCTGCGTGTTGTAGTAGGCGCTCGGGCAGTTGATGATGTCGACCAGGCCGCGCTGGAGGGCGGGTGCCTGCTTCTGCCACGGCGTGACTTCGGGGCCGCCGATGTAGTTAAGCGTGAGCCCCGTCTTGGCCGACATCGCGTTGATCGGCTCATGGAACGTCTTGAAATAGGCTTCCACCTGGTCATGGTTGCGGACGAGGCACGACGAGACCTTGAGGGTCACCGCCGCGCTGGCCGGAAGCGCGACCGCGGCTGCGGTCGCGGCGGCGATGCCGGCGACCGTGAGTTTTGCAAACGTAAACTTCATTCTGTTAGTCCTCCCAATCGTTATTCGTCGGTAGTATTCTGGCCGGATTCGCGGCACGGCGCGAGGCAGGCCACTTACGGATGTCTCCGTACGCCCGCGTATTCTAGCAGCGCAAGCGCGACCTGTAACCCGTTTGCACTGTTGGAAAAACCGCTTCCCGCCGGGCCTCGGGCAACCGTCCGTGGCCGTCAGTCCCGAGAGAGTCCCCCGTGCAGTCCCACTCGCAGTCCCTCCCCGAATCGAACCCACGGGGCTGGTTGATCGTCGCAGCGCTGTTCCTGATGCTCAGCATCATCATCACGGCGCGCAACTGCCTCGGCCTGATGATGCCTTTCTGGAAGGACGACCTCGGCTGGTCCTACAAATTCGTCTCGACCGCGGGCGCCGTGATGCTCGCAACGATGGCGCTCGTCTCTCCTGTCATCGGCGCCATCATCGACCGCATGGGCTCGCGCATGATCTATCTCGCCGGCATGTCGGCGGTCGGCATCGTTTTCATCCTGTGCTCCTTCATGACCGAACCGTGGCAGCTCATTGTGCTGTTCAGCCTGATCGGCGGAACCGCGTTCGCCGCGATGGCGCCTTCGCTCGTCTCGACCACCGTCGCCCAGAACTTCCGCGAGAAGATCGGGCTCGCGACGAGCGTCGCGACATCCGGCAGCACCGGCGGCCAGTTCGCCCTGATGCCGCTCTTCGCGCTGCTGGTCACGACGCTCGGCTGGCGCCACGGCATGCAAATCCTCGGCGTTTCGGTTTTCGCCGTCGCCGTGGTCGTCTTCCTCCTGATCGGGCGGGAAGCGCCGCGCGGCCGCCCTTCCGGGCCGAGCGCAACCTCCTTTTCGTCGACGGTCCGCCACCTGTCGCGCCAGGCCACGTTCTGGCTCCTTGCCGTCGGCTTCTTCATCTGCGGCTTCACGACCGCGGGGGTCATCAAGGTCCACCTGATCCCCTACGCCGTGAGCTGCGGCTTCCCGCCCATCGAAAGCGCGGGGGCTTTCGGCGTCCTGTCTCTATTCAGCCTGATCGGTATGATCTGCTACGGCTGGCTATCCGACCGCTTCCACCGCCCGATGCTGCTCGCGAGCTGCTATTTCGTCCGCGCGCTTACCTTCATCCTGCTGATGCACGTCGCGGGCAGCACCACGCTCCTCTATGCCTTCGCCGTGTTGTTCGGCATCTTCGACTACGCGACCTTCCCCATCGTCGCCAGCATCGTCGCCACCCATATCGGCCGCCACATCATGGGCATCACGATGGGGTTGATCTTCGCAGGGCACTCGATCGGCGGTGCTCTCGGCTCGCTTCTCGGCGGCTGGCTGTTCGATGCCTTCGCGCGCTACGACTGGGTATGGATGATCTCGGTCGGGCTCGCGCTCGCCGCCGCCCTCCTCACCGTTCTGATCCGGGAGAACCGTCCCGCTAGCGCTGCCCCGGTAACGGCGGCGGCCTAACCGCAGAAATGCGATGGCCCGGCCGCATCCGGGGATGGCACTTCGAGTTGACAGGCCTCCACGCCTCGCTTGCAATGCGCGTTTATTTTCCAGCTATCCGGAGTCGTCGATGAACAAGGACATGCGAACCTTTCTGGCAGAGGTCCGGCAGATGGGACCCGACTTCTTCGCGTCCGTCTCACGCGAGGTCGATCCGATCTACGAGCCCTGCGTGATCCAGCAGAAGTTCGCCGCGCGGAACGAATGGCCCGTGATCCGCTTCGACCGGATCAAGGGTTCGCGGATGCCGCTCGTCACCAACATGTTCGGCAGCTACGAACTCCTCGGCCTCGCGCTCGGCATCGATCCGGACAGGCCGAAGAACGAAATCCTCGCGCGCTTCCGCGACCGTATCGCACAGCCGATCCCGGTCACCCGTATCGATCGCGAGAAGGCCCCGGTGAAGCAGGTGGTGCTCACCGGGGACAAGGTGGACACGGGAATCATGCCCGTCGTGAAGCATGCGGAGAAGAACTCCGGCAAGTACATCGCGATCGGCTGCCTCGTCGTGCGCGACCCCGACACGGGCATCCTGAATGCCGGCGTCTACCGCCACGAGATTCAGGGCAAGGACAAGATCGCCTGCATGTTCAACCCGGCCCATCATGCCGGCTACATCTATCGCAAGTACAAGGAGCGCAAGCAGCCGATGCCCGCGGTGCTGTTCATCGGGCACCACCCGGCCGCACTGCTCGGCGTGCTGTCGAAGGAAGCGTTCGATTCCGACGAATACGAGCTGATGGGCGGGCTCATGGGCGAGTC
>JAYOEF010000094.1:11764-14804 GCA_038106605.1 Alphaproteobacteria bacterium | reverse complement strand
GCCGAGCTCCGCCGCGAGACGGTCGAGGGCGTTGCCGGCGAGCACGGCGCCCGGATGCGCGGCCGACAGCGCGGCCACGCCCGCAGAGTCCGTAACCTCGGGCGGCGTAAGCGGGACCGGGCGCGGATCGCCCGCCGCCGCGCGGAACGCCTGGACGTAGAAGTCGCGGCGCCGCGTCTCGAGCACGCAGAGGACATCGCCCCCCGCTTCGGCGAGAGCTCCGGACGCGACCGCTGCGAGCGACGAGACCCCGACCGCGCGCCCGCCGGCCCCGAGCGCGATCCCGCGCGCCGCGGCAATCCCCGTGCGCACCCCGGTGAACGAACCGGGCCCGACGGTGACGGCCACAAGGCCGACATCGGCGAGGGCGCACCCCGCCGCCGCCATCGCTTCGGCGACGATCGGCATCAGCGCTTCGGCATGGCCATGCCTCATGCCGCGCCCGGCGCGCGCGAGCACCGAACCGCCCCCGGCAACCGCGACGGCGCAGGCCTCGGCGCTGGTGTCGATGGCGAGGACCAGGGTCATGCCGATACCGCCGCCCCGGGCCCGCCCGCCCTGCGATTCGCACGGCCCGTGCTAGGCTCGCGGCAGGCAACGGCAACAGGGGAAACAGCGTGACGCTCGTCGAGATCAGCCCGCCCGGTTTCGATGTCGACATCGAGATCGCCTACGCGACCGCGAACAACTTCACCGGTGCGCCGGTCTATTCCCGGCCGGGATGCTACCTCCACCCCGAGGCCGCGGAAGCGCTGGCCCGATCGGTCGCGCTCGCCGCCGTTCACGGGCTGCGCTTCAGGATCTACGACGCGTTCCGGCCGAGCGAAGCGCAGTGGAAGCTGTGGAACCATACGCCCGACGCCGAATTCCTCGCCGATCCGCGGCGCGGCTCGCCCCACTCGCGGGGCGTCGCGGTCGACCTCACCCTGATAGACGGCGCAGGACAGCCGCTCGACATGGGCACCGGGTTCGATGCGTTCACGCCGCTGTCGCACCACGGCGTTCTCGACCTGCCGGCCGAGGCGCAGAGAAACCGTCACCTCCTGCTCGGCCTGATGACCGCCGCGGGCTGGGATTTCTACCGGAACGAATGGTGGCATTATCAGCTGTTCAATTCCCGGAACTACGAAGTCCTTAGCGATTCGGTCCTGCCGCTGTCCATGATGGCGTGAATTAACCGTTTTCTTTAAATAGATTACAGGGTTGTCGAACAAATTATTCTCACATTACTTTAGCTTCGTTGGCAGGCTACCGGATATTCAACATGAATCAGGCGCTCAGAATGTTCACTCGCGCGCTCGCCGCGCTTCCGGTTCTTTGCGCCGCGGCGCCGGCGGTCGCGGCCGACTGGGCCGTGATCATGATGTATCACCGGTTCGGCGAAACGGCGATCCCGACGACCAACATCCGCCTCGAGCAGTTCGACGCCCATATCGAGGAACTCAGGAAATCGGAATACACGGTGCTGCCGCTCGGCGAGATCGTCGCCAAGCTTCAGGCGGGCGAGAGCCTGCCCGACCGCACCGTCGGGCTCAGCGTCGATGACGCCTTCCTCTCGGTCTACAACGAGGCGTGGCCGCGGCTGAAGAAGGCCGGTTTTCCCTTCTCCCTGTTCGTGGCGACGGACCCGATCGACAAGCGCACGCCCGGTTACATGAGCTGGGACCAGATCCGCGAGCTGAAGAAGGCGGGCGTGACCATCGGGAGCCAGACCGCAACGCATCCGCACATGCCGCTCGGTTCGCGCGAGCGCAACGCCGACGAGCTCCGCGCCTCGAACGAACGGTTCCGCGCCGAACTCGGCGAAGTGCCGACGCTGATCGCCTATCCCTACGGGGAATACAGCCTTGCGGTGCGCGATGTCACGAAGGCTGCGGGGTTCGTGGCGGGCTTCGGCCAGCACTCGGGCGTCCTCTATCCCGAGGGCGACATGTTTTACATGCCGCGTTTCGCCATGAACGAGACCTTCGGCAGCATCGCGCGCTTCCGCCTCGCCGCGAACGCGCTGCCGCTCCGCGTGCGCGACATCACGCCGGCGGACCCGCTGCTGTCGGCGGCGAACAATCCTCCGATCCTGGGCTTTACGGTGACGGGAGATGCGGCGAAGCGGCTGTCGCGTCTAAGCTGCTATCCCTCGAGCCAGGCCACGGCGCGGATCGTCGCCCTCGGCCCGCGCATCGAGGTCCGGCTCGACGGGGAGTTCCCGCCCGGCCGCGCGCGCATCAACTGCACGCTGATGGCACCGTCCGGACGATGGCACTGGTACGGTTTGCAGTTCTACGTTCCGAAAGGCACTTGAAGCCAAAAGGTGCGTGTGGCCGAAAGGCGCCCGAAACCGATGGGGGCCTGAACAACCGCGGCGCCGTTACGCGTCGGGCGGCGGATCCTTAGCGGCGACCTGGCCGCCCAGCCGCGCGCCGTCGAACACCTCGAGGGCGTTCGACCGCATGATCTTGCGGATCGTCTCGACGTAAGCGTCGCCGCGCTCGGAATAGCGGTCGAGCGTTTCCACCAGACGGTAGCCGTCGATCTCGCCGCCCTCGGCCCGCACGCGCGCGCGCTCCTCGCGGAACTTGTCGTATGCAAAGTGCGAATTGAGGTTGCGCATGTAGGCCTTCACGCCGTCGATCAGATGGTTGAAGGCGCGCACGCGGAAGGTAAGCCCCTCGTCGCGCTCGTCGGGAACGATGCCCGGACGCTCGTCGTCGTAGATGCGCTGGCCGAAGAGCGCATTGCCCTCGCGCGCGAAACGCGACGTACCCCAGCCGCTTTCCTCCGCGGCCTGGGCGATCGCGAGCGACGGCGGGATGATGTCGACGCGGAGCAGCAGCTCGTCGATGTCGATGCGGTCGAGATCGTGGCGCTCGGCCATGCGCGACAGCCACGCCTGGTCCTCGACCGGCAGCGCGATGCCGGCATGCATCTTCCGGCGCAGCTCGATCAGCCGCTCGCGATCATGGAGGATGAGTTCGTTGACGTGGAGGATCAGCGGCAGCGTCGACTTGATGAACATCACCTTGCGGTGCGACGGCTGCGTGAG
>JAYOEF010000094.1:0-11664 GCA_038106605.1 Alphaproteobacteria bacterium | reverse complement strand
TCAGCGGCAGCGTCGACTTGATGAACATCACCTTGCGGTGCGACGGCTGCGTGAGTTTCTTGAGATCGTGCGGCAGGCTGGCGATGAACAGGCGTGGCACCTCGCCCTTGGTCCTGACACCTTCGAGCTCGTAGCCGATGCGCTTGAACAGCTGCGAGAGCTTGCCGGCGGAGCTCACGATATGGATCTCGGCGCTCTTCGCGAACCGCGCCTGCGCGACCGACTTCGCATGCGCGCCGGGGTCGTCCGACAGCGCGGCGGAGAGGATCTGGGGCGTCATCGCGGCACCGGAGATCGCCGCACCGGAAATCGCCGACGCGGGGAGCGCGGCGGGCAGCGGCTTCAGGTCCGGTCCGACGAGCGCGAGGGCGTAGACCCCGACGACACCGGCCGCGACCAGCCCGATCGCGGATTTCTGAAAGCTGATGGCAGGTGCAACGGACTTCGGCATTTCTCATCCCGTTCGCAGTTGACGAAACCCGATACCTTCGGGCGGTTTGCCATACCCTTGTCGCGGAGCGGCCACTCAGCTACGGGACCGCTTCGACCCGAATGACGTCGGGCACGTAGTGCCTGAGCAGGTTTTCGACACCCATCTTCAAAGTCCCGGCCGAACGCGGACACCCGGCACAGGCGCCCTGGAGGGTCAGGTACACCACCCCCCGTTCGAACCCGCGAAACACGATGTCGCCACCGTCCATCGCGACCGAGGGCCTGATGCGCGTCTCCATCAGATCGAGAATCCGCATCACGACCTCGTCGGTTCCGTCGCCGCCGGCGCCTCCTTCCGGCCGGTCGGGAACCGCGATGACGGGATCGCCGCCTTCGAAGTGGGCTGCAATCTCCCGCCGGACCTTCGGCTCGACCGTCGTCCAGTCGGCCTCGGCGTCCTTCGCCACCGAGACGAAGTCGGCGCCGAGGAAGACCCCCCGTACGCCGTCGATACCGAACAGCCGCATCGCCAGCGGCGACCCCGAAGCGCTCTCCGGCCCCGGGAAGTTCGCCGTCCCCTCCGCCATCACCGGACAACCGGGGATGAACTTCATCGCGGCGGGATTGGGCGTCGGCTCGGCAACGACGTTAATCATGTCACTGTCATCACCGCGGACCGCTCGGCACCTGATCTCGGTGCGCCGGACGCCCGCAAGGGCAGCCCGACCGGCAAAATCTGAGTTAAGCGAAAATTAAGATCAACCCGGAATCGGCGGGCGCGGATTCGCCCTTCGGGCAAGTCGTTGAAATATCGCCGGGATAAAATCGTTTCGGATGCGGAAATATATGGATTGTGTGAAAATTGTATCGAATCGGCCACGGTCGCCAGCCTATTCCGCGCGCCGGAAAGCCCCGGAAAACTGCCAAAAAAATAACCTTAACGCAGGCGCGTCTCAGGTCAGCAGGTCGATCTGCGCGAGCGTGAGATTTCCCGGCACGATCGTGATCGGGATCGGGAACTTGCCCGACATCTTGCCGCCGATCGACGACACCAGCGGGCCCGGGCCCTTCTTGCCGGTGCCGGCGCCGAGCACGAGGATCGAGATGCGCGGCTCCTCTTCGATGAGCGCGAGGATCGCTTCGGCCGGCTTGCCTTCGCGGACGTAGAGCGTCGGCATTTCGCCGGTCCATTCCTGAACCTGCGAGGCGTACTGCTGCAGGAAGCCCTCGGCCTCCGCACGCGCTTCCTCGCGCATCTTCTCCTCGACCGCCATCCAATGCTGGAACTCCGCCGGCTCCATCACGTAGAGGAGCGCGAGCCTTCCTGCGGCGCGGAGCGTGCGGCGCGCCGCGAAGTAGATCGCGTTCTTGCACTCCTCCGTCGAATCGACGACGCACAGGAACACCCGGTCGCTGCGCGCCGGCGGCTCCCTCAGCGGCGCCGGGCCGGGCGCCGCCTCCTGCGTCGTGCTGTCGTCGTTCATGTCAGGACCTTCTGAAGATGACGCCCGCCAGCCATCCTGCCACCAGTGCGATGGCGATGGCAATTGCGCCATACCACGGCGCCTCGTCGTGCGCGAAGTCGAAAATCTGCGCCTCCATGCCGGTGCGGTGGACGGCGAGGGGCGTGCGGTCGCGGCTGACGAGGCGGCCGTTCTTGAACAGGTAGACCGTGACCTGGTACTCGCCCGTAGGCACGTTCGCGGGAAAACTTATGGTGGTGCGGAACAGGCGGTTGGCGATCGTCGTGATGCCGCCTTCGCCGGACCCGAAGAGCTCGATCGCCTGCTTGTTGCGGATGAACGCCTCGCGGAATGCGGCGACCACCTCGGGCGGCCGCGCACTCCGGCTGACGAGGGGCAACCGCTCGGCGCCGATATGATACTGCGCCAGCAGCTTGGGCGGCGCGATGTCGGCGATCGTGCGCGACGACGCCACCCAGTAGTACGCGGGCGCCTTCTCGAACGTGACCGAGGCGCCATTGACCCAGATTCCGGCGACTCGCTCCTTGCGGCGCACGACCTCGGTCCGGTGCGGGCCTTCGACGGTGACGATAATGTCGCCGGCGCCTTCGGTCGCGCCGAACAGCAGGAGTTCGGCGCCGGTGAAGCCCGTCGAGATCTGGATCTCCCGGCTGGAGAGATCGGCGACGATGCGCTGCGCCGCCGCCTCGAAGGGCAGCGCGAACAGGACGAACAGGGCGAGAATGCGGAACGCCATCAGTGCCGCCCCGTCGTGCCGAGCGAGTAGAGTTCCTCGGGCTGCGCAAGAAGGGTCCACGCGACGCGGGCGCAGACCGCGAGAACGATCAGGCCGAGGGCGATGCGCACCTCCTCGCCGCGGAGCCTCGCCCCCATGCGGGCGCCAAGCTGCGCGCCGACGACGCTGCCGACGACGAGGAGCAGCGCGAGGACGATGTCGACGGTCTGGTTGTTCACCGCCTGCAGGAAGGTGACGTTGGCGGTGACGAAGACGATCTGGAACAGCGACGTGCCGACGACCACCGACGTCGGCATGCCGAGCAGGTAGATCATCGCGGGGACCATGACGAAGCCGCCGCCGACGCCCATCAACGCCGCGAGGATGCCGACGAAGACGCCGACGCCGAACGGCAGCAGCGCGCTGATGTAGAGCTTGGACCGGCGGAACCGCATCTTGAGCGGCAGGCCGTGCATCCACGTGTGGTAGTGGAGCTTCCTCTTGGGGGCCTGTGGATTGCGGCTGCGGAACCAGGCACGCACGCTTTCGACGACCATCAGCGCGCCGACGATGCCGAGGAAGACCACGTAGCAGACGGCAATCGCGAAATCGACCTGGCCGATCTCGCGCAGGATCGTGAACAGCCAGACGCCCAGCGTAGATCCGACGAAGCCGCCGACCAGCAGGACCGCCCCCATGCGGAAATCGACGTTGCCGCGCCGCCAGTGGGCGAGCGCGCCCGAGACCGACGCGGCGACGACCTGGTTGGCCTCGGTGCCGACCGCGACCGCGGGCGGAACGCCGATGAAGATGAGGAGCGGTGTCATCAGGAAGCCGCCGCCGACCCCGAACATTCCGGACAGAAAGCCCACCGCCCCCCCGAGCCCAAGCAGCAGCAAGGCGTCGAGCGACATTTCGGCTATGGGCAAATAGATCTGCATGATCCGCCCGGGACGATTGCACGTTCGGTTTATGCGCCGGACCGGCGCGGCTGGTGTTTTGCGCTGTTCGCCCTGTCAGCGCAAGGGGGCGCGGGCCAAAAACCGCCTCACGGGCGGTAGGGGCGGCCGATTCTGCATGCCCCCCTGCGTCAGCCGGGGATCAGCGGCGTGACCGAATAGAGATCGTCGGGCCGTACCACCAGCGTCCAGGCGACGCGGGCGCAGACCGCGAGCACGATCGCGCCGAGGGCGATGCGCATCTCCTCACCCTTGAGCTTCGAGCCCATGCGGGCGCCGATCTGCGCGCCGACGACACCGCCGGCGACGAGAAGGAGGGAGAGAAGGATGTCGACCGAGTGGTTGTTGACCGACTGGAGGAAGGTGACGTTGGCGGTAACGAAGACGATCTGGAACAGCGACGTGCCGACCAGCACCGACGTCGGCATGCCGAGCAGGTAGATCATCGCCGGAACCGCGACGAAGCCGCCGCCGACGCCCATGATCGCTGACAGCACGCCGACGAACGCTCCGATGCCGAGCGGAAGCAGCGCGCTGATGTAGAGCTTGGACCGGCGGAACCGCATCTTGAACGGCAGGCCGTGCATCCAGGTGTGGTGGTGGAGCTTTCTCCTGGGTGCGAGCGGATTGCGGCTGCGGAACCAGGCGCGCACGCTTTCCGCGACCATCAGCACGCCGATGATGCCGAGGAAAATCACGTAGAACAGCCCGATCGCGAGGTCGATCTGGCCGAGGCCCCGCAGCACGGTGAAGAGCCAGGACCCGAGGCTCGACCCGACGAAGCCGCCGGCGAGCAGGAGCCCGCCCATGCGGAAATCGATGGTGCCGCGGCGCCAGTGGGCGAGCGTCCCCGAGACCGAGGCGGCGACGACCTGGTTCGCGCCGGTGCCGACCGCGACCGCCGGAGGGATGCCGATGAAGATGAGAAGCGGCGTCATCAGGAAGCCGCCGCCGACCCCGAACATGCCCGACAGCACGCCGATGATCCCGCCCATGCCGAGCAGCACGAACACGTTCTGGGAGATTTCGGCGATCGGGAGATAGATGTCCATGCGCCAGCCCGGCAGTCGGTCGTCTTACCCGCCGCCGCGTCTGCAAATCAACTGGTGCGGGGACGGGGCCGCTTTGTGCGCCCATTCGACTTCCAGCGCAACCTGCGGCGGCCGTATCGCCGCCTGCGACATGACGGCGCGGCGGACCGCGCCTGAGTTATGACGGCGCGCTGGACCGCGCCTGAGTTATGACGGCGCGCTGGACCGCGCCTGCGGCATCAAGTCACGAGGTGATGAAGCCGACGATGTCGCGGACTTCGGCCATGACCGGCGCGGCGACCTCGCGGGCGCGGCGCGCGCCGTCGCCGAGGATCGCGTCGATGTGACCCGGGTCGGCCATCAGGCGGCGCATCTCGTCGCCGATCGGCGCGAGCTTCTCGATGGCGAGGTCGGCGAGCGCCGGCTTGAAATCGCCGAAGCCGCGGCCGCCGAACTCGCCGAGCACGTCGGCCGAGGTGGTGCGGGCAAGCGCCGCGTAGATGCCGACGAGGTTCGCCGCCTCGGGCCGGGCCTTGAGGCCCTCGACCTCCGAGGGCAGCGCGTCGGGATCGGTCTTGGCGCGGCGGATCTTCTTGGATATCTCGTCCGCCGAATCCGTGAAGGTGATGCGCGACTGGTCCGACGGATCGGACTTCGACATCTTCTTCGAGCCGTCGCGCAGGCTCATGACGCGCGTCGCCTCGCCGAAGATCAGCGGCTCGACCAGCGGGAAGAACTCGACGCCATAGTCGTTGTTGAACTTCTGGGCGATGTCGCGCGTGAGTTCGAGATGCTGCTTCTGGTCCTCGCCGACCGGAACGTGCGTCGCCTTGTAGGCCATGATGTCGGCGGCCATCAGGTTGGGATAGGCGTAGAGCCCGACCGAGGCGTTCTCGCGGTTCTTGCCCGCCTTCTCCTTGAACTGGGTCATGCGGTTGAGCCAGCCGAGCCGGGCGATGCAGTTGAAGATCCAGGCGAGCTCGGCATGGGCCGACACCTGGCTCTGGTTGAAGATGATGCTCCCCTTGGGGTCGATGCCGGCGGCGATGAAGGCGGCCGTCACCTCGCGCGTGCTCTTGCGCAGCTCGGCCGGATCCTGCCAGACGGTGATCGCGTGCAGGTCGACGACGCAGTAGATGCACTCGTAATCGTTCTGCAGGTCGACGAAGTTGCGGATCGCCCCGAGATAGTTCCCGAGGTGGAGGTTGCCGGTCGGCTGCACGCCGGAGAAGATCCGGTTCATCCCAAGTATCCCGCCAAAAATTCCGAAAATGGAAGCGGGCGGGTTATCGCCTCAACGCCGGGACCGGTCAAGCATGCGCTTGAGATCGGACCGGCTGGCCGCGCCGAACAACAGCGCGAAGACCGCGAACGAGGCGAGGCCGAGGGCTACGAGCACCGCGAGCGCGACGGCCCGGAGCGCCGGGTCCGCACCCGCGACGTGGGACAGCCGCTCGAAGGCGAACCAGAGGACGGCTGCCATCGCCGCGCTGGAGAGCACCAGCCGGGGCAGCGCGCGCCGGAGACGGGCGTCGGGGCGGAAATGCCCGCGGCGGATCAGGAGCCAGCCGAGGAGGAACGCGTTCACCCAGGCCGAGATCGCCGTTGCCAGAGCAATGCCGACGTGAAGGAGCGGTCCCATCAGCGCGAGATTGAGCGCGAGGTTGAGAGCGACGCACGCGGCCGCGACCTTGACCGGCGTCGTCGTGTCCTCGCGCGCGAAGAAGCCGGGACCGAGCACCTTGATGAGCACGTAGGCCGGAAGCCCCACGGCATAGGCGCCGAGCGCGCCAGCCGTCGCCGCCGATTCAGCAGCGCCGAACGCACCGCGCTCGAACAGCACGGTGACGATCGGGTGGGCGACGACGAGGAGCGCGGCGGCGCCGGGAACGGTCAGCAGCAGCGAGAACTCGATCGCCCGGTTGGTGCTAGCGTTCGCGTCGTCGAACGCGCCCGCGCGCACCTGGCGCGAAAGCAGCGGCAGCAGCGCGGTGCCGACCGCAACGCCGACGACGCCGAGGGGAAGCTGGTTCACTCGGTCTGCGTAGTAGAGGAACGAGACCGAGCCGCCCGGCAGCAGCGAGGCGATGACGACGTCGATCAGCAGGTTCACCTGGACGACGCCCGCGCCGATCGCGCCCGGCAGCATCAGGACGAGGAGGCGCTTTACCCTCGGGGTAAGCCGCGGCCACGGCAGGCGGAGCGTGAGCTCGGCCTTGCGGCAGGCGCGCATCAGCCACAGGAACTGCGCGATGCCCGCCGCCGACACGCCCCAGGCGAGCGCGTGGCCCGGTGTCGGCAGTACCGGCGAGAGCCCGAGCAGCGCCGCGATCAGGCAGAGATTGAGGATGATCGGCGTCGCCGCGGCGGCGGCGAAGCGGCCGAGCGCGTTGAGGACGCCGCCGAGCTGCGAGACGAGCGAGATGAAGAGGAGATAGGGGAAGGTGATGCGCGCGAGCGTCACCGCGAGATCGAACCGTTCGGGATCGTCGGCGAAGCCGGGCGCGAAACCGAGCATCACCCACGGCATGAAAACCTGGAGCGCGGTGACGAACAGGAACAGCGTGACGACGAAGACGACCAGCACCTCTTCAGCGAAGCGGCGCGCGTTCGCCACGCCGCCGTCCGTCATATGGCGCGTGAACTGCGGCACGAAGGCGGCGTTGAACGCGCCCTCCGCGAACAGGCGGCGGAAGAAATTGGGGAGCTTGAAGGCGACGAAGAACGCGTCGGCGACCGGACCCGCACCGAGCGACGCGGCGACCATGATGTCGCGCGCGAAACCGAGCACGCGGCTGATCATCGTGTAGCTGCCGACGGTGGCGATGGAGCGAAGGAGGGCCATGAAAGGGGACGGACCGGAGATGCGCTTCGGGAGCTGGCGCTTTCAGGCCGCAAGCATAGCGCCAATTGCGGCGCGGCGAAGGCGAATCACGCGGCAGATCACCCGGCAAAAGGTCGCTGGGCGTCGGCTCACTCGGCGGCGGTCGCCTCGTCCTGCGGCGCCCGGCCGCCGCTGCGCGAACGCTTTGCCGGCTTCGGCTCGGCCGCGCTGCCGTCCTCGGTCATCACCTCGATGAGCGCGGCGCGGATCTGCTCGATCTTGCTCTCGTGCGTCACCTGGAGGCCGAACACGTCCTTGACGTAGAACACGTCGACGGCGGTTTCTCCAAAGGTCGTGATGTGCGCGGAGCCGATCTGCAGGTTGAGCGACGACAGCACGCGCGTGAGGTCGTAGAGCAGTCCCTTTCGGTCGCGGCCGTTGACCTCGATGACGGTGTGGGTCCGGCTCGCCTTGTTGTCGATGAGGACGCGGGGTGCGACCTTGAACACGCTGAAGCGCTGCGGCAGGCCCGACAGCTTGCCGATCTCGTCGCGCGGGCGGAGGCGCCCCGCCAGCGTCTGCTCGATGCGCGAATAGAGCCGCGCGAGCTTGTCCGACCGGTCGAACGGCCCCTCGTTGTCGTCCTGCACCCAGAACGTGTCGAGCGCCATGCCGTCGGTGGTGGTGAAGATCTTGGCGTCGACGATGTTCGCGCCGCTCACCGCCATCGCGCCGGCGATGCGCGCGAACAGGCCGGGATGGTCGTGGGCGAAGATCGTGATCTCGGTCACCGCCTTGAACCGGTCGACGCGGTTCTTGATCGTCAGCGGCTCGTGCCGCTGGTCGGCCTCGTAGGCGAGACGGGCGTGCCAGGCGTGCGTGTCGGCGTCGAACGAAAGCCAGTAGGACGGATAGCCGCGCGCAATGTGCGTCTCGATCGCTTCGGCGGGAAGATCCGTCAGCAGCGCGCGCATGCGGTCTTTGGCGCGCTCGACCCGCGCCTCGCGTCCGCCGCTGGAATGCCCGCCCGTGAGGCGCTCCTCGGCGGCCTCGTAGAGATCGCGCAGCAGCGCCGCCTTCCAGGCGTTCCAGACGTTGGGGCCGACGGCCCGGATGTCGGCGGCGGTGAGCACGAGCAGGAGGCGCAGCCGCTCGACAGACTGGACGATGTCGCAGAAGTCGGTGATGGTCTGCGGATCGTTGATGTCGCGCCGGAACGCCGTGTTGCTCATCAGCAGGTGGTAGCGCACGAGCCACGAGACCGTCTCGGTCTCCTCGTCCGACAGGCCGAAGCGCGGGCACAGCGTATCGGCGACGCCGGCGCCGAGGACCGAATGGTCGCCGCCGCGGCCCTTGGCGATATCGTGAAGCAGGACGGCGACGAACAGCGCGCGCCTCGACTGGATCTTTCCGATCACCTCGGTCGAGATCGGCATCTCCTCGGCGAAGCCGCCTTCCTCGATCCGGCGCAGGATGCCGATGGCGAAGATGGTGTGCTCGTCGACCGTGTACACGTGATACATGTCGTGCTGCATCTGCGCGACGACGCGGCCGAAATCGGGAACGAAGCGGCCGAACACGCCGGCCTCGTTGAGGCGGCGCAGCGTCGTCTCCGGGTCCTTGTCCGACGTCAGCATCTCGACGAACAGCCGGTTCGCCTCCGCGTCCTCGCGGATGCGGTCGATCGCCTCGATGTTGCGCGTAATCGCGCGCAGCGCGCGCGGATGGATGTGCATCCCTTCGGCTTGGGCCGTGTGGAAGATGCGGAGGATCTTCACCGGGTCGTCGCGGAACTCCGAGCCCTTGTCGACCGACAGGCGGCCGCCCTCGATGACGAAGCCCTCGGGTGCCTTCTGGAACATCGCGAGGCTCGGCAGCCGGAAGCGCGGCTTCCGCTTGTGCTCGGCCTCGAGCGCCGCACAGAAGATGCGCGTGAGATCGCCGATCTCCTTGGCGACGAGATAGTAGTGCTTCATGAAGCGCTCGACGCCGCGCGCGCCGGCGCGGTCGCGGTAGCCGAGCAGCGACGCGATCTCGGCCTGCAGGTCGAAGGTCAGCCGGTCCTCGCCGCGCCCCGTCAGGTAGTGCAGGTGGCAGCGAACGTCCCACATGAAGCGGTGGGCGCGAGCGAAGCGGCTTGCCTCCTTCTTCGTCAGCACGCCGCGGTCGACCACGTTGGCGACCTCGTCGACCTTGTAGAGATACTTGGCGATCCAGTAGAGCGTCTGGAGATCGCGGAGGCCGCCTTTGCCCTCCTTGATGTTCGGTTCGAGCACGTAGCGCGAATCGCCCATGCGCTTGTGGCGCGCGTCGCGCTCGGCGAGCTTGGCCTCGACGAACTCGGGGCCCGTCGGGTCGGCGACCTCGGCATAGAAGCGCCGGCGCAGCTCGTTGAACAGCTTGCGGTCGCCCCAGAGATAGCGCGCCTCGAGCATCGCGGTCTTGATGGTGAGGTCCGTGCCCGCGAGACGGATGCAGTCGTCGACGGAGCGGATCGCCTGGCCGACCTTCAGCTTCAGGTCCCAGAGCATGTAGAGCATGAACTCGATGACCTGCTCCTGGCGCGGCGTCTCCTTGTAAGGAAGGACGAACAGCAGGTCGATGTCGGAGAAGGGCGCGAGCTCGCCCCGGCCGTAGCCGCCGACCGCGGCGACGCAGAGACGCTCGCCCTCCGTGGGATTTGCGGCGGGATAGGCATGGTCGGTCGCGAAATCGTAGATCAGCCTGATGACCTGGTCGGCGAGGAAGGAGAGCGAAGCGGCAACCTCCTCGCCGCCGGCCTCGCCGGCCTCGAAACGCCGGCGCACCTCCATCTGGCCCGCCGCGAGCGCGTCCTTGAGGAGCGCTAGAACCTTGCCGCGGATCTCCTGGGGCTTCTCGCCCGCCATCAGCATGCGGTCGATCGTGCCGACGATGGCGGCACGGTCGATGATGCGGCGCTGCTTGGGGATCGAGGTCATGGGTCCGTCACCGTTCACAGTCGGCCCCAATATAGTTCATCCACCGAAAATGGCACGCCCGCCGGAACCGCTCCCCGGAACGTCCCCGCCTCAGGCGGCGCGCTTCGACGCCTGGGCCGCCAGCAGCCCGTCGAGGTAGCGCAGCACGTCCTTCGAGTGCGTCGCGACCTCCCGGATCTCCTCGATCGCGCCCGTAATGTCGCCCTTCTTGTAGAGCCTCGCCGCCTCGATGCCGTGCGCGTGGACCTCCCGGTGCGGCGCTTCGAGTGCGCGGAAGGCGGGATGATTGCGGACGGCTGCGTCCTCAATCCCGTCGTACCACTTGCCGAGACGGCACGAATGATGGTCGGCGAGCGAGCCGGGCTCGATCTCGACGCGCCCGACGATCATCTCGGCGAGCCGCTTCTTCCAGATCACGTGGTCCGACTTGGCGCGGTGGATCGTCATGTCCGGCACCTGCATGGTCATGATGTCGTCCATGCTCTGCACAAGCTCCTTGTCCACCTGGGAAAGGAAATCGACGACGGACTCGATCTGCTTGACGCTGGTGCCGGTCATCTTGGCGATCTCGACAATGCCGCCCGCGACCTCGTTGCTCGCCTGCGTCTGCTGCGCGAGGATGCCCGCGATCTCCTGCATTTTCTGGGTGATGTCGACGACGCGGCCCGACATCTCGCGCATCTGGTCGCCGGCGCCCGCGATGTTCTCGCGGCCCTCGCCGACGGCCTCCGCACCCTTCTGGATGGCGGAGACAATCGCCTGCATGTCGCCCTTGAACTGCTCGATCCGCTCACGGATGACCTCGGTCGCGCGCGTCGTCTGGTTCGACAGGTTCTTGACCTCGGACGCGACGACCGCGAAGCCCTTGCCGGCCTCGCCCGCCCGTGCCGCCTCGATCGTGGCGTTGAGCGCGAGCAGGTTAGTCTGCTTGGCGATGGCGTCGATCTGGCCGACGATCTCGCCGATCTGTTCGGACGCGCTCTGCAGGAGCTCGACCTTCGCCGCCGCCTCGCCGACCGCCTCGTCGATCAAGGTCATCGACCGGACAGCGCGCGCCGACGCGCCGTAGGCGGCATCGGATAGTTCCCGCACGGAATTCGCCTCTTCCGCGGCACTCTCGGTGTTGCGGGCGATTTCGTTCGTCGAGGCGACGAGCTCCTCGGCGGCGCTCGCGATCGCCTGAGTGCGCTGGTCTACTTCGCGTGTGTTGCGGATCATGCGTGCGGAAAGAGTGACCGCCTCGTTGAGGTGGACCGACA
>JAYOEF010000093.1:11220-14805 GCA_038106605.1 Alphaproteobacteria bacterium | reverse complement strand
CGCCGGCTCCACATGCCACGACAACGCGTCGCACATGCAATGCCATATCGTGCCCGAATTCGGCGCGCGTCGTCCTGCGGATCTGAGCGTGCCAATCCTCCGCGAATGGCTCCGGCGCAAGCGTGGCGAAGTCGCCCCATACACGTGCCGCAATATCCACACGACGCTCGTCGCCTTCCTCGATATGGCAATCGGTGAGGGATGGATGAAGGGGCCCAACCCCGCACGCGAGGCCGCTGTGCGCTCCGAGCTCCCCGAGGGTCGCCCGCTCGCCGGCCGCTCCCAAAAGCTCCGCGTCCCTGTCGAGCACGCGCAGCAGCTCATTTCCAGCCCTCTCGTGCCGCCCGAGCGGCGCGTGCGTTACGTGGTCGACCTGACCACAGGCTGCCGTAATGGGGAGCTCTCTGGCGCGCGCATTCGCGACGTTCGGCTCGACGCCCCGACGCCCAGCATATCGATCGAGCGCGCCCTCGTGCTCCGGCATAAGAAGGGTCACGCGCAGATCGGCGATACCAAGACCGCGGCGTCAGTGCGCGTGCAACCGCTGCACCCCGCCGCCGTCGAGGCGCTCCGGTGGTGGCTCGCCGACGGCTGGGAGTACTTCACGGGCAGGCTGCCGACGCCGGACGCGCCGCTCTTCCCGAGTCGGCGGGGGGGCTTCTGGCGGCCGAAGAGCGCCGACCTCGCCCGTCGCGATCTCGATCGCGTCGGCGCTCCGATAAAGGTCGACGGCTTTCCGCTGACGTTCCACGCGCTGCGCCGCTCGTTCATTACCTGGCTCGCGGCGGCTGGCGTGCCCGAGGACGTGCGCGCGCGGCTCATGGGGCACGTCGCCGAGTCCGTCGGCGACCGCCACTACAACGACGCGGACATCGCCCTCCTCGCCTCACACGTCGCGAAGATCTCCCTCGTGTGGAGTCGTGTGCAGGAGGGCGACTGGTCCTCGTGTGTGAAACCGATGCCCGACCGCAACCGAGGCACCAAGCCCACGCGGGCCCTCAAAACGAAGGCTGGTTGACCGATGTTGATGCTCGGCGTGTCGATCTGGGATGGTTTCGTAAACCGTAGGTCTCGAGTTCAAATCTCGAAGGTGGCTCCAAGAAAGAGCCGATCGTGTGCGGCGCCTGCGTCGTGTGCGCACACGATCCTGCACACGACGGCTGAGCGCGGGGGCGCCTCGTGAGGGCCCCGATTGCCGCGGCGGTTCTCGCGGAGTCGACCACGGACGCCCTGGTCGACCAGGCGCTCCCCTCCCCCGTCCCGAAGGGTTGGATCCTTGTCCGTCGCCTTGGTGACGGGGCCTGGTACAAGGGCAACACTGGTCTCGCGGCGTGCCTGACGGTCGCGCATGAGGACGACGGCAAGCGCTGGATCCATCTATCGATCTCGCGCGCGAACAAGCTCCCGTCCTGGGAAGAGCTGGTCGCGGCACGCGACGCCTTTCTCGGCCCAGAAACGCTGGCCGTGCAGGTGCTCGCTCCGAAGAGTCGTCACGTCAACATCCACCCGTTTTGCCTGCACCTCTGGGTCTGCATGGACGGGGCGCCAGTGCCCGATTTCGCACGGGGGGGGGATTCGATATGAGCGCCCTCACCCCGAAGCAATTCGAGGTCGTCGCTCTGGTGTATCGCGCGGAGACGGCGGGGCGTCCTATCTCCCTCCGCGAGCTCACCGAGGCGATCGGAGTCCGCTCGACATACTCCACCACATGCCGCCTTCGAGGCATTAGGGCGCGCGGCCAATTCATCGACACGGCCCTTCACAAGGCGCGGACAATGCACGTGGTCGCCGTCCCGGTCTTCGCGGGCGACCCTCCGCAACTCGTCGATTTCATCCCCCGGAGGGCAGCGTGACCGCCGCAGTCCAGCTTTTGATCCCTGGGCTCATCGCTTCCGAGCGCGGTCTTGCTCCGCGCTTCTATCTCGGCTCCGTCCGTCGCGACGCCCGCCGCGGGCTCGATTCGGCGGGACCTTGGGGAGGCGCCTTGAGCCGCTGGAGCTTTCCTGCCCCGGAATTCGGCCTTCTCTCGGGTCGGTATCGGGGGCGGTCGCAGATCACCGCGCCTCGCTCGTAGCGGGCGCCAACGTCACGGATTGGAGGATTGAATGGCTGATATCCCCGCGGGGCCCGATTATATCGCTCGGGTCCTCGCAAGCACGATCGACGAGGACGACGTGGTGCCGGGAGAGGTCCCCTCGAGCGCCATGGAGAAGATGAGCGATCAGTTCGCCGAGGCGCGCCGCAAGGCGATGCTCCGCGCGACGGCGACGCACAAGCCGGTGAAGGTGACGACGACCATCACCATCACGGACATCGTGGTCTTTGGCAGCGGCGACGCCGCGAAGCTCGAGACCGCCGTGGCTTGCGACATCAAAACGACGAAGGCGCCGCCGATCAAGGCGCGCGGCTCGTGGGTCGACAGGGAGGGCAATCAGCTCGGGCGCGTCGAGAAGCAGACGACGATCCAGGGCATCGACGGGGGCAAGGCGGACGATAGCAGCGCCAAGAAGGCGCGGAAGCAGGCGGTGTGAACGTGACCGAGATCAGGACGAACGAGAATCAGGCCATTATCGACGTGGTGACGGACCTGGCCAAGGTCCACAGGCTCGAAGGGCTGCCGGAGGGGCATGTTGCCTTCGCGGTCCCCAAGGGCTTCAACGCCCTCGACCTCACGGCGGCGATCGATAAGCGCACCGAGGAGCGCGCGGCGGGCCCGCGCCGCATCAAGGGTATGGAGGTCGCCGAGACCCTCGACGGCTTCATCGAGCTCGTGAAGCGCCATTCGACGCCGGCTTCCGCGATCTTCGCGCTAGGCGGCGAGAAGCCGAAGTTTACGGCCGTCATCGATTACCACGGCGCGAGCCTCCCGGCGTGCGCCGAGTCGAAGCCCGCGGCCGATAGCGAGGCCAAGGTCCATTTCGGGGACGGTCCCGTGCCGGCGTGGCGTGAGCAGAAGGTCTTTTACGGCTTCCCGCTCTCCGACTCGTTCAAGGAGTGGTCGGACCTCGCCCAGAAGTTCGTTATCAAGAAAGACTTCTTGCAATGGGTGCGCGACCACGTGCTCGACGTCGTCGATCCGTCCGAGGTGGCCGCCGATAGCGGCTCCGTCACGCGCACCGTGTTTGAGGCCGTGCTCCGGGCGCAGGGGAAGCCGAAGGCGGATCGCGAGAAGGCGCCGCTCGAAGCGCTCTTTGGATCACCTTCGGCGCTGCTCGATGGCGCGTCGCGGCTCGCGGCCATTTCCTCCAAGCAGTTCGAGGAGACGGAGCACGGCCTCGGCGGCATCTCCGTCTCGTATCAGAAAGAGGATAAGGTCACCGGCACCGAGAAGGTCAAAGAGTATTACTTGGTCGAGATCGAGGTCTTTCCCGGCTCGGCGAAGACCATCCTCCCCGCGCGCCTCAAGACGAAGGTCGCCGACGGCGCGCTTTACCTCACGCTGGAGCTCCTCGGCGTGAAGGAGATGATTGAGGCCGCGTTCAAGGATGCGATCCGGCAGGTCGAGGGGCACACGGGCGTTCCGATCTATCGGGCGTCGCTGGCGGGCTGATACCGGCGCGCGGGCCCTGGCCGGTAAAGCCAGGG
>JAYOEF010000093.1:0-11120 GCA_038106605.1 Alphaproteobacteria bacterium | reverse complement strand
TGCGCATCGAGCAGGGGCGTCGGGTTCGAGTCCCGCGGTGGTCACGGAGGAATGAACGTGGATAGGAACGTAGCAACAGCGGAAACCATAGCGACGCGCCCGGAGCCTATGCCGACGGCGAGCATCGGCCCCGCCGTCTGGGACCTCGCGATCGCCAGGCTCGTGACCAGCGCGCCCGCGGGGCCCGAGGTCGACGGCCTCGTCGCGATGGCCCGCGCCCGCGATGCAATGGGGACCCGTAAATACGGGACGCGCCTCCGCCCGCACGATGGCCGCTCGTCGCTCGTCGACTCCCTTCAGGAGAAGCTCGACGACCTCGTGTACCTCGAAAAGGGGCTCGCCGAGGGGCACGATACCGAAGCACTGATTGACCATTCGATCGCTGGGCTGCTCATGCTCTATCGGCTCCTGGTCGCGAGGGGTCTCCTCCCCGGAGCGGCGCCGCCCCCCGAGGAACCATATGCCGTTGGCGATCGGTTGGTTCGATTTCATGACGGCGTGGAGGTCGGCCGGGGCGAGATCACGAACGCTCGCGGCGGTCGCGTCTTCGTGGTGCTCGACGGCTACGTGGTCGGCGATTGGCACGACGCTGCGGCGCTCGATCGCCTGTTCCGGCGCGACCCCCACGAGGCCCGCGCCCCCGAGCCGCAGCCCGCCCTCCGCGTTGGAATGACCTGGGAGCAGACGCGCGATTTCGAGAAAGCCCTTCCCTCGTGCACGGGCTCAGCGTGTCTCGACGATGCGCTGTGTGACGGCTGCTCGCAGGGAGAGGCTCTGCTCTGCGCCTGCGGGGATCAATTCCTCCAGCATGATCAGCCAGGGCACGGACCGGGTTGTGGTGGGTGCTCGGCGTGCAAGGGCTTCTCGCTAGCCTCGTGGAAGGGCGGCCCTCCGCTGCCGGTGACGCCACGCGCGCCCGGGAAGGGAAGCCTCGTCGGGCGGGGCGTCGGTGAGATCGCGAGGATCGCTGGTGAGCGGCCCGCGACGACCGCCACGGAGGGCCAGGCGTCATGAGTATCGCGCTCTGGAACTGGCAAGCTTTCGATTTCCCAATCACCCCGATGATCGTGGCGTCGCCGTTCCATTTCCGAGCGGCGAACAAAGGCGAGCTCGGCGGGCCAATGGTCGACCCGCAGCGCGTCCACTTCGCGGCGTGGGCGATGGAGACCGCTCGCGCCGCGGGCCGACACGTGATCGTGCCTGACACGGAGGCTGTTTGGTGGCTCGCGTCCTCGCAGGAGCCGATGCCCGAGAGGCTCACCCCGGCGCTATATGTCGAGCGGCAATCCGACCTCGCGGGTGCGGCCGCCCTCCTCGCGGTGAAGGCGGAGCGACGAGCGCTCGTTATCAGCCCGCGGGAGCCGATCGATCTCGGCGTAGATCTCGAGTCTACGGCGCCGTTGGGCGTGCTCGCGTGTCGGGGCTGTAATGGTTGGGGCGGAGGTGAGACGGGTGGCTTCGACGTAAACGGCCCGATTGAGGCCGAGTGTGGCCGCTGCAAGGGCATGCGCACCGCGATCGATGTCGTGGTCGTCGCTCCGTCCGCTGACGAGGAGCCGCGAACGATCTCGGCCGATTGGGTGGCAGCCATCAAAAAACAGTGCGCGCTCGCGGAGGTGCCTTTTGTTGACCTCACGTCGTCGGCGCAACAGGCGCTGCCGGAATGGGCGGAGGACGCCTCGTGACCTCGCTGCTATGCATCGATCCGGGCTCGGAGCGAAACGCCTGCGTCGCGCTTGAGCTCCGCGGCAATCGGGCTCTCTACCTCCGGGGCGGCATTTACGAGCTCGGCGATCCGGCCTTCGCCTATGAGGGGCGCCACCTGATCCTCGAGCTCCTCGACGAGCGCCTCTACGCCTTCAACCAGGGCCGCGTCAAAGAGATGGTCCGCACAGCGCGGATGGAGGGCCAGCTTCTCGCCCTCGCGCGCGCCGCTGGTATCGAGCCGATGACCTGCTCTGCCGGGGAAGCCCGCGGGGAGCTGTGCCGCGCCGCGAACGCCTCCGACGCGCAGGTCGCGCTGGTCGTGGAGGCGCTCGTGGAGGGTGCGCCGAGGGACATGCGGAAGGCGGATCGGCAGCACGTATACGACGCGTGCCTTTATGGGCTCGTGGGGCTCACGAGGCTCGGGGCGCGGTTCAAGCTGCCGCCGGAGGCTGAGCGCGCGCTCCACGTCCTCCGCGCGCAGGAGCGGGCCAAGGCCGCGGCGAAAGGCAAGGCCACGAAGGCGGCGCGGGCGCTGCCGTCGGCGATGCTGGCGAAAGCGAGGGCGAGATGAGCGAATTCGTCGATCGCGACGATATCGAGGACATGAACCGCGCCCATCAGGTGCCGACGATCGATGTCCGGAAGGCGAGGATCCTAGTCGGTCGCGCGCGCCGGCTCGTCGATGAGTATCGCGACGCTCCCGTCGGCGATGCTGAGCGCGCGGCTGGGATCCTTCTCGCGGGCGTCACCGAGGACCTCGCGCGCCTCGCGGAACTGGCGTTGGACGCTGCGCGCAAGGCGGACAGCAATACGCGTCTGCTCCCGACCTGTCGTAGCGTCCTCGCGATCCTGGCCGGCGGGGTGATGTCGGAGGCGCAAGGGCGGCTCGTCGACGCGCTTCAAGCCGTGATCCGCGAGGAGGAGCAGGCCAACGCCACAGATTGCGCCCGGCCCGCGAGGCGCCCGCAATGACGGAGCACCGCTGGACGGGCCCCGCGATCGGCGTCATGCGCCCCGGCTTCATCGCCGTGAGCGGCTGCCGGCCGCCGACGGTCAAGAGCGCCGCGAGCCTTGATATCCCATGCGCAGACCTCTTCGACGCGATCCTCGCTGATGTGGCGTCGACCATCGGCGTCTACCCCGAGTATCGAATCGTCCACGGGGGCGCCGAAGGGGTCGACCAGGCGGCGAGGGCGGCGAGCCGGCTCCGGGGCGAGGTCTATCGGCCGAACTATGCCCACGACGGCGGACGAGCGGCTCCCGCGTTCCGCAATTGGTACGCCACGACGACGGAGCTCTTTCGAGCGTGGCCGGCGCCGTGGTCTCGGGGCACCTGGGACGCGGTTAAAAAGCGGCTGACGACGTGCGGCGCGGCAGGCTTCGAGCTGTGCCTCGTCGGCTGGGGCCAGGGCGGCGAAGGGCTGCCTGCGGACGCCCAGGAGCTGCTCGGTAAGGTCGGGGCGAAGGTCACGGAGGTGAGGCTGTGAAGGGTCGCTCGTTCGCATCCGAGGCGGAGCTCGGCCCGCCCGTGCTCGCGTGGTTCGCTCAGCGCGGCTACGACCTTTACCAGGAGGTCGTTCTCGGCTCCGGAGGGGGCGCGGCATCAGCGGATATCGTGGGCGTCAAGGGGGCGCTCCTGGCCGTCGTCGAGCTGAAGCGAGCCTTTACCTTTGACGTAATCGCGCAGGCTGTTGAGCGCCGCTGGTATGCCCATCACGTCTATGTGGCCGTCCCGGCTGCCAAGCCGAGCGACGGGCGACGACTCGCTGAACGGGTCTGCGCGTACCACGGCATCGGGGTGCTCTACGTGCCAGGGGAGCATGATGCATGGCGCGGCGTCGATCTGAAGGTCGCACCCGCCGTGAATCGCCGCGCTGAGGCTGCGCGCCTCCGGGCCATGCTTCACGAGCGACAGAAGACCTTCGCCGCCGCCGGGACACAAGGGTCGCGATGGACGGGCTTCAAGGCGACGGTCGAGAAGGTCCAGCGGGGCGTCGCGGCCTCTCCTGGCATTACGCTCAAGGCGCTCGTCGATTCATTCGATCACCATTATGCGAACGACAAGAGCGCGCGGCAGCACCTCGCGGGATGGATCGACGCCGGGAAGATCGATGGCGTTCGGATGGAGCGCGAGGGGCGGACGCTGAAGCTCTATCCAGCGGCGAAAGGGGCGAGCCTATGAGCACCACCGACCGAGACCGCGTGGCGCAGAAGCTCCCGCCCTACGGAGCGCACGTGCTGGCCGAGGGGTTCGTGAAGGTGACCGGGCTGCCAGAGGCGCGAGCATGGGCCGCGCTCGCTGTCCTCTGCTGCGAGGGTGTGGCCACGGTTCGCGATGGTTGGGTGACGCGGGGGCGAGACACGGCGGGTATGGCCCGCAGGAAGGCGGCGTAGGTGGGCTGGTACAAGCTGGCTGGCGAGGGCGCGTTCCACGCGAAGGTTATCGAGGCGGGCAACGAGGCCTATGGTGCCTGGTGCCGCGCTGGGCAGTGGTCCGCCGAGCACTTGACCGACGGGCTTATCCCTCGCGGCGTCGCCCTCACCATCGCCCCCGCGGAGGTCTGGCAGCGCCTCGTCGAGGCGCGCGCCGGCCACGAACACGGCCTCGCCGAGGTGACGCCGAACGGGTGGGCGATCCACGACTATCTCGACTGGAACCCGACAGCCGAAGAGGAGAAGGCCAAGCGCGCCGCGGACCGCGACCGGAAGGCCGCCGGACGGAAGGCGCAGGGCCGCGGACCGGACGGGCGCGTTACGTCCGCGCGGAATCCTGACGGACGCCGGGCGGAATCCGAAAATAATCCGCCGGTACCGTCCCCGTCCCCGATCCCGGATCAGAGAACCATGATCTCACCTGGGGGGTTAGATCAGGGACCTGGTACCACCGCGCGCGCGGAGCCTCCGCCCTCCCCGGCGCGGGAGGTGCGTAGGCCAGCGGCCGGACGGATTCGTGTCGCGGACGTTGCCCCGACGCCCCCTGACGCGATCCCGGCCACCCACAGCCGCCCGCGCCGCGAGGAGCCACCACATGAGCCGGCGGCCGCGCGGGGGCGGGACGACGATCGGGACTTCGGCCGGCCCGACGCGGTCGTTGCGGCAATCCTCGCCGAGCTCCTCGCCGCCGGGCCCGTGCTCAAGCCTGTGGCTACGCAGGGGATCGCTGAGGTGCTGGCCGCCCAAGTGCTTGGTGAGGGGTACGTCGGGCGCCTGGCTGTCGCGGACGTATGTCTCGGCGTCCGGCAGGCTGCCGACGTCGAGACAGCCCGTGTGGCGGCAGACGGGGAACTC
This sequence comes from Alphaproteobacteria bacterium, assembly GCA_038106605.1. Classification (GTDB taxonomy): domain Bacteria; phylum Pseudomonadota; class Alphaproteobacteria; order MPNO01; family UBA830; genus JAYOEF01. The sequence goes on along the minus strand of JAYOEF010000093.1, from coordinate 6,125 downwards.
CCAAAGTCACCAGGCGATCTTGCGAAATTCGTGGCTGCCTGCGTTCGAAAAATGGTCCCAGGGGAAGCGGCCAAGGCCGCGCCCGCGGCGCGAAGCGCGCTCGCCGATGGCATTCCGCGCCGCTTCGCTGAGCTTTGGGGCAAATGGTGCAGCAAGGTCTACCTCGTGACCCGCGCCGACATCGAAGCCGCCACCGCCCTCGCCGCGTGGGTCGAAGCGCAGGTCCGAGCCGCTCCGTGGACGACGCCCGATAAGCTCATTGACCATATGATCCGGGCATTTCTCGCCGACGCGGATCCATTCCTGGTCGACAAGGGGCGACCGCTCGCGCTCCTGCCATCGCGCCTCGCTGGATACGCGCTGCCGCCGCGGCCTACGCCGAAGCCACCTAGCGGCGGACCTCCTGACGAAGCGCCGCAGGATCCGGCGAAGGACGCAGCCGACAGAGCCATCGCGCGGGAGATGATGGCGCAGAAGGGCCTGAGCGCTCCAGGGCCGGCGAAAGTGCAGACGCCGCCTGAGCGAGCTGTCGCGGGAGGAGCGTAATGGATCGGGGTCGTCAAAAGATCAGCCAGAAGCAGAAGGCCCCGGAGCCGCCGATGATCGCGGGCCGCGTGCCGCCGCATGACCTCGACGCGGAGGCGTCCGTCCTGTCGGCGGTACTGCTTAGCGGCGACGCCAAGATCCCAGCGTATCGCGACGCGCTCGAGCGCGTAGCCTCGATCGTCCGTTCGGACGATTTCTACAGCGAACCAAATAGGGCTATTTTCAGCGCGGCCCTCGCGCTCCTCGAGGCGAAAGCGCCGATCGATATCGTGAGCGTAGGAGCTTGGCTTCGCGATAGCGAGCAACTCGCCCAGGTCGGAGGGCCAAGCTATCTTGGCCAACTATCCGACGCGACCCCGTACGTTCCGCATGTCGAGCATCACGCGCAAATCGTCGCTGAAAAGGCGCGGAAGCGCCGCATGATCGCCACCTGCCAGCGGATCGCGGCCGAGGGCTATGGAGATGTCGGCGACGACGACGAATGGATGGACGCGAGCGAGCAGGCCATCTTCGAGATCGTCCACGTGCCGCAGAAGTCGGCCATGAAACCTATTGGCGCCACGATGCGCAAGGCCCTCCAGGAGGCTTGGGAGGCGGCAGAGCGCGGCGAAAGGCTCACCGGAACGCCGACCGGCTACGAACGCCTCGATTACAAGATCGCTGGACTCCACGAGGGGGACTTGATGATAGTCGCGGCGCGCCCCGGCATGGGCAAGACGGCCTTCGTCATGAACGTAGCGGTGAATGTCGCCAGCGACCGAACGATAACCGAGCAGCACGTCACCGAGAGGCGCCTGATCGAGCGGCACGTACCCGGGCAGGGTGTGTGTGTGTTCTCGCTGGAGATGCCCGAGGAGCAGCTCGCGGTCCGAATGGCGTGCTCAGAAGCGCGAGTTGACCTCGGCAAAATGCGCGCCGGTCTTCTGCAGGGCGAGGACTGGCGCGCTCTCATTGGGGCGACCAACCTCATAGAGAAGCTGCCGGTGTTCGTCGACGACACGCCGGCAATCTCGCCCCTCGAGCTCCGCGCCAAGGTGCGTCGGAAACAGGCCGAGTATAACCGAGCGGAGGTCAAGGCCGACCCGGCGCGGGGCGTTCTGTCTGCGCCCGAACGTAAGATTGGGCTCGTCGTCGTCGATTACCTCCAGCTCATGAAGGGGCGCGACGGGGTGAACAGCCGCGAGCAGGAGATCAGCGAGATCTCACGCGGGCTGAAGCAGCTCGCGAAGGAGCTGCGTGTCCCGGTCATCGCGCTCTCGCAGCTCAACCGCGCCGTCGAGACGCGGAGCACGAAGGACAAAAGGCCGCAGCTCTCGGACCTGCGCGAGTCAGGCGCCATAGAGCAGGACGCGGACACGATCATCTTTATTTATCGTGATGCGTACTATAATCCCGAAACAACCAATGCGCGTGGCATCGCTGAATTGATAATAGCTAAGCAGCGCAACGGGCCAACCGGCAAGGTTCTTGTCCGGTTCACAGATACCTGCACTCGCTTCGACAACCTGGCACCTGGAGACTATCCGGACGTGGAGGAACAATGATGAGCGACGTCGCTACGAGGACCGCTCGAGGAGCCGGAGCCGCTCCCGCCGTACCCGGGGCGCAATTACCCTCCTCGGAGACCCTGGGAAGCCTCGCTGAGGGCTTGGTCATGAGCCGCCAAGACCAACTCGACGAGCTCGCCCGTGTGGCGCTCGCGACGGACCGGAGGTGCCCGATCCTCCACGCGCTGGAGGTGGGCTGCGGCGCCGTCGGGATCGGCGCGAGCCAGGAGGACCTCGACGAGGCGATAAGGCGGCGAACTTCGATTACGAGAACAAGCGAGCCAGGGATGCTCGCAAACGACGTTTCGCCGCTCGCTCCGCCCGTAGGTCCCCGGGCCTCAAGCGGCGGTGAACATAGCGACGCTTCCGATCCTGGGGGCTCTGCTCAATGAAGTCGCGAGGGCGGAATGGTCTCATAGTCAGCCTTCAAAGGCAACGCCCGTCCGGGCTCTCATCACCGGACGGGCGCGAGGCGTGACACGGAATGAACGAGCGCGACATGTTTACCCCGCCGAGTAGGACTCGGCAAGGAGATTGACGTCGTGCGGAACAAGAAGCAGCGGAACGCGCTGGGCCGGGTCTCGACGGAGCAGGACGATAAACCGATCGAGCATACCCCGCCGCCCACGGCGACGAAGGTGCTTGCGGTGCATCGAGGCGAGGACGAAGGCGGCTGGGATCCCGTTGTGGCGAAGCCCATCCCGCCGGAGGACCGCGAGCGAAACCCGCCTCCAGGCCCTCGGGCGGTCTGGGAATACCCCGCCGAGCGAGGCGCGTTCAGCCGATACGCGTCCCCTTCTCGCCACGGCGCCCGCTACGAGGGAGGCGGCTACGGGTCGTACCCCGAGCTCGAGGCCTTCTACCAGGCGAGCGTGGAGCGCCGCGAGAGGCAGCGCGACGTCGACGAGGTGATGGCGCTCATCCGAGAGATCCCGCTTTTAAAGGCCATTCGAGCTGGCAAGATGAGGCCGCGCCCCGGCCAGCCGCCGATCGATATCTGGGGGACAACGGGTGTCTTCCTCCTCGAGATCTGCCGCGCGCTCGTCGCGGGTCTCATGGGGACGGATCGTGTGCACGCCGGCCGCGAGGGGGCTCGCCTTGGCGGCACCCGCGAGCGAACCGAATACAAGGACGCCGTCCATGTCCTCGAGACGTCGCTCGATGCCCCAGAGCTCGGGCGCGGTGGCGGAGCTTCCCTCGAGGTGGCCCTCGACGCCGCCCGGACTGGCGCCCTGTGGCACTTTAAGCCGAACGGCGGACCCGAAATCGCCTGCAAGGCCTCGCATTCGGGCCCCACGGGCGCAAAGGGCCACGCCGCGGTGGACGCCGCCCTCACGGCGAAGGTGGCCGTCGCGAAGGCCGGCATCGACCCGATCGATCTCCAGGGGCTCATCGACTGGAAGGTGGGCGGGATGCGCGTCGACGAGCGGATCCAGGCCTACCGGCGGCGCCTCCTCGTCGACCGGGGAGTCATCCCCGAGAGCGTCTATCCTCCCTCGAAGGGGACCGAAATCCGCAGACGCCTCCATAACCTGCGCCGTGAGCTCGCGACGATGGGCGGCATGAACGCGATGGCTACGCGCCCCGCGAAGACCCTCGCGGACGACGCCGTCGTTGCCGAAGACCTCCGCCGGCGGGAGGAAGCTGCGAGGCGCCTCGACGTGGAGGACCCGAGCGGCCGTGCGGTGCCCGACCCGGAGATACGCCCGCGTCTCCAGCCCCGCTCGATCGATGAGCTCACGAGGGAGGTGCTTGCCGATCCGGACCATTGGGCCTGGCCCGACCGCTTCTCCCACGAGGACCGGCTGCGGATCATGGAGGCGACCGACGGCGGAAAGCGCCGCGCCATCTTCTCCAGCAAGAGGATCAAGGAAGTGAGCGAGGAGATCGTCAAGGCGCGGCTGGCCGTGTATCGCAAGTTCGTCGGCGCGGTCGTGGCGCTGGCCGTGGCGGGCAAGACCCAGCCGTCGCGCGCCAACCAGAACGCTATCAACAACCTGCTGCGCGAGATCATGCCTGACATCGTGCTGGTCGGCTCGCGCCAGACACACGCCGCGTTCGTCGAGATTCGCGGCGCGGCTGAGGACGGCCAGACGCTTGGCATCGTGTTTGCCATCGAGCGGCTAATGGCCGCCATGCGCGCCGACATCGGGATCGTCGACGACGAGATGAACCAGGGCGACCTGTTGCGCGTGTTCATCAAGGACATCGACGACGCGCTGGTGTTTTTCTCGGTGATGAAGGTGGGCGGCTGATGCTGCTCGACCACCCCGACGCCGTGGCGGCGCTGCGCGCGCGCGGCTACGCCGCCGCCGGCCCACGTATCGCGCTCGACTTCGACGTGACGCGTGAACTCTACACGCGCGACCCGGCTGCCCTTCAGCCAATCGCGCTCGACTCGGCGGCGCGCTGGATTGAGCAGCAGGGGGCGACCGGCAAGGTCAAGCCGACGACCGCGCGGCTGGTGGAAATCAGCCACCCTCATCCCGACCTCGTGCGTATCCGCGCCCTGGTCGACACCGAGCTACTCGACCCGACTTTTACCGTCCCCTAACACTTTTTAATACCCACTCAATCCAGCCCCTGGCCTCGCGCCGGGGGCGTGTCTTTTGTCCCCCGCGCGTCCCTCTGGCGTCCCACGGCGGCGACCGCCTGCCCGTTAGACTAGTAGCAGCCGAACTTATACATGAGGGCCACAATGAGCGGTGAGACACCGACCGTCGGCGAGACGCCGACGACCCCGACCCTGACCCCTGACACACCACCGGCTGAGACGCCGCAGGACAAGCCGCTTGACTTCGCGGGCTGGCTGGGACAGCAACCCGACGATGTCAAGGCGCTGGTGAATGACCATGTGAGCGGCCTGAAGTCCGCGCTGCAAAGCGAGCGCGGCAGCCGGGGCCAACTCGAAAAGCAGCTCAACGACCTCAAGCGCAAGCTGGAGGCGGGCAGCGACGCGGCCAAACAGCTAGAGACCATCCAGGCCGGGCTGGCCGAAGAGAACGTCAAGACGGCGTTCTACGAGGCGGCGCACGCGGCGGGCGCGAGTGACTTGCGCCTGGCCTACATCGCGGCCAAAGACGCCAACCTGATTGACGAGCGCGGCAAGTTCGACCTGGCCGCCATCAAGGACCGCTTCCCGGTGCTGTTCGCCGCGCCCAAGACCGTGACCGTGGCCGGCGTCGCCGGCGCGGGGGCCGGCCAGTCGCCGCCCGCGCGCAGTGGTAACGCCGCTGTGAATGACCTTCTCCGTCGGGCAGCGGGACTCCGCTCCTGACGTGTTTGCCCCGCGTGAGACGCAGGGCTGGAGCGACCTATGGGTTACAACTCTCTCACGACCCGCACCGACGCGGCGGCCCTCATCCCGGAGGATGTCAGCCGCGAGATCGTCCAGGGCGTGGCCGAGACCAGCGCCGTGCTGCGCCTGGCTCGCCGCCTGCCCGATATGAGCCGCGCCCAGCGCCGCATCCCGGTGCTGGCTGCTTTTCCCACCGCCTACTTCGTCACCGGTGACACCGGCCTCAAGCAGACCACCGAGATGGCCTGGGGCAACAAGTACATCGACGCCGAAGAGTTGGCGGTCATCGTCCCCATCGCCGAAAACGTGCTGGCCGACGCCGACTATGACATCTGGGCTGAAATCCGCCCGCGCATCATCGAGGCGATGGGCGTCGCTATCGACCAGGCCATCCTGCACGGCACGAACGCCCCGTCGTCCTGGCCCGCCGCTATCCTGACCGGGGCCACCAGCGCCAGCCACATCGTCGACTACTCGACGCAGGTCGCCGCCGGCAAAGACCTGTTCGACATGATCCTGGGCCAGGTCAACGGCGGCGGCGCGGGCCTCATCGGCCTGGTCGAAGAGGACGGGTACGGCGTCACCGGCTACGTCGGCGCGATGACGGCGCGGGCGCTCCTGCGCGGCGCGCGCCTGCCCGATGGGGCCGGCAACGCCGGCAAGGGCGAACCGATGTTCAAGCGCGAGCCGATGCAGAACGGCACGGAGTACGCCCTGGACGGCGAGCCGATCTA
>JAYOEF010000092.1:0-14828 GCA_038106605.1 Alphaproteobacteria bacterium | reverse complement strand
GGCTGGCCGGACCATGTGCTCAACGTCACGGTCAGCCTGCTCCTGGCATGGGTCGTGATCCGGATCGCGTCCGAGCTCATCCGCGATCCGACCTGGGCGAAGTTCTTCGCGGTAACGGCCTGGACGATTGCAGCGCTCAATATCGTCGGGGTGCTGGACCCCACGATCGAGCTGCTCGATCAGGCCTCCCTCAGGGTCGGCGACGTCCGCATTTCCGCCCTTACGGTGATCAAGGGCGTCGTCACGCTCATCGTTCTGCTGTGGCTCGCAACGGTGAGCTCGCGCCTCCTCGAACAGCGCGTCCAGGCCCTGCCGAATCTCACGCCGTCGGTCCAGGTGCTCATTGGGAAGATGATCAAGATCGTCTTCGTGACGGTCGCCATCCTCGCCGCGGTCAACGCGGTCGGCATCGATCTTACCGCGCTCGCGGTCTTCTCCGGCGCCGTCGGCGTCGGTCTCGGCTTCGGCCTGCAGAAGGTCGTCTCGAATTTCGTCAGCGGCATCATCCTGCTGCTCGACCGTTCGGTGAAGCCCGGTGACACCATTGCCGTCGCGGGCTATTTCGGGCGGGTGGACTCCCTCGGCGCGCGCTACGCCTCGGTCGTCACCCGCGACGGGATCGAGCACCTGATCCCGAACGAGGAATTCATCACGACGCGGGTCGAGAACTGGTCCTACAGCAACGAGCTGCTGCGCCTCAGGAAGACGGTGGGCGTCCACTACAAGACCGACATCCATCACGCGATCTCGCTGTGCCTCGAGGCGGCCGACAGCGTGCCGCGGATCCTGAAGGAGCCCAAGCCGGTCTGCCTCCTGAAGGATTTCGGCGAGAGCTCGGTCGATCTCGAGATGCGGTTCTGGATCAACGATCCGATGAACGGCCGCGCCAACGTCACGAGCCAGCTTCTGCTCGCGATCTGGGACAAGTTCCACGAGCACGGCATCGAGATCCCCTATCCGCAGCGCGACCTGCATCTGCGCTCGCCCGATGTCATCCGCTTCGGCGAGGATCGTTACAAGGACGGCTCAGAGAGCTGAGAAGTCCCGTTCGACGCGGGCGACGAACGCGGTGCATTTTTCCCGCGACGCACGATCGAGATCGTAAAGCGACAGCATGCGGAACCGCGCGTTACGCGCGCAGAACCGGCGGATTCCGATGGAAAGCTGCCGCCGTACCGGGTTGCGCATCACGAGTGCCGTTACCCACCAGGGGCTCCCCGTCGTGGTGACGACGCAGAAACCCTTCAGCCGGTCGAGAAGCGGGATCAGGCGGCCGCCCGCGCGATCGAGCTCGAAGGCGACGCCGGGGACGAAGACGCGGTCGGCGAAGCCCTTCAGGATCGCCGGCATGCCGAACCACCACTGCGGAAAGACGAGGACGAGCACATCAGCCTCGCGGAGCCTGCGGCAGTAGCCGGCGACGTCTTCGGGAACGGGATAGGCCTCGCCCATATAGGCGGCCCGTTCCGCGGCGGAGAGGTTCGGATCGAACCCGTCGGCGTAGAGGTCGACGACGTCGACCGCGTACCCGGCCGCTTCGAGCCCGCGGCAGGCGGCATCGCGCAGCGCGGCGGCGAGACTGTCTCCGAGGGGATGGGCGTAGACGACGAGGGCGTTCAACGACTCGCGCCCTCCGGGTTCGTCAGCCGCGGCGCCACTTGGTGCCGCCGGCCCCGTCTTCGAGAACCACCCCGCGGGCGGCGAGGTCGTCGCGGATCCGGTCGGCCTCGGCGAAATTCTTCGCCGCGCGCGCCGCCTTCCGCGCCTCGATCAGGCTCTCGACCTCCTCGGCCGACGGGCCGTCGGCGGCGGAAGCCTCGCCTTCGAACCATGCTTCCGGATCCTGCGTGAGCAGCCCCACGAGCGATGCGGAGGAGAGGAGGGCGCCCTTGATCGCCCGCCGTGCCGCCGGATCGGTTTCCGTATTGGCCCTGCGCACGAGCTCGAACAGGGCGGCGAGCGCCTTCGGCGTGTTGAGGTCGTCCTCGAGCGCATCGAGGAAATCCCGGTCGGGCGCAGCGTCCGGGTCCGCATCGACGTCAGCGAGGCTCCGGAGTGCGCCGTAGAGCCGGTCGAGCATGCGCTTCGCCTGCGCCAGTCCCTCGTCCGTCCAGTCGAGCGGCTGGCGGTAGTGGGCGTTGAGCAGCGCGAGGCGGATCGCCTCGCCCGGCGCCTGCTTCAGGAGTTCGTGGACGAGCAGCACGTTGCCGATCGACTTCGACATCTTCTCGTGGTCGACGTTGACGAAGCCGTTGTGCAGCCAATAGCGCACGAAGGTCTCGCCGCCGTGCGCGCAGGTAGACTGCGCGATCTCGTTCTCGTGGTGCGGGAAGACGAGGTCGATGCCGCCGCCGTGGATGTCGATGGTCCGGCCGAGATGCTTCTCGATCATGCACGAGCATTCGAGATGCCAGCCGGGGCGGCCCCGGCCCCACGGGCTGTCCCAGCCGGGCAGGTCCGGCGTCGATGGCTTCCACAGCACGAAGTCCGACGGATCTTTCTTGTAGGGCGCCACCTCGACACGTGCGCCCGCGATCATCTCGTCGCGGTCGCGCTTCGAAAGCCGCCCGTAGTCGGCGAAGCTCGGCACGTTGAACAGCACGTGGCCTTCCGCCTCGTAGGCGTGGCCCGAGGCGATCAGCTTCTCCATCATCGCGATCATCTCGGGGATGTGCTGGGTCGCGTGGGGTTCGATGTCGGGCGGCAGCACGCCGATGGCGGCCATGTCCCGGTGGTAAATATCGCGGAACTTCGCCGTGATGACACCGATCTCTACGCCCTGATCCCGTGCCGCCGCGTTGATCTTGTCGTCGACGTCCGTGATGTTCCGCGCGTAGACGACCTTCGGGTAAAGGTGGCGGAGGAGGCGCACCAGCACGTCGAAGGCCACAGCCGGCCGGGCGTTGCCGATATGGGCGTATGAATAGACCGTGGGGCCGCAGACATACATCGTCACCCGGCCCGGATCGGCCGGGATGAACTCTTCCTTGGCGCGGGTCAGCGTATTATGAAGGCGGAGCGACATGGCGCGAGAACATAAGGCCTTGCGTCGGGTTGTCCACCGGGAATAGGGGCGTAAAACGGGGAGCGGGCAGGAGATGGCAGTCTACCGGGAATACGATCAGGCGGGGCTCGACGCCCAGTACGACCTGCGGCCGATCTGGCCCGACGTTCCCCAGGTCGTGGCATTCCGGGAGTCGGAAAGCGCCCGGGTCAGGAGCCGGATAAGGGGACGTCTCGACCTCGCCTACGGTACCGCCGCGAAGGAAACGCTCGACGTCTTTCCGCCCACGAACGGCCGCGGAGCGGCGCCGGCGCTGATCTACATTCACGGCGGATACTGGCAACTCTCCGACAAGAGCGATACGACCTACATCGCCCCGGCGTTCCTGGACGCCGGGATCGCCTTCGTGTCCCTGAATTATACGCTTACGCCCGAAACCGACATGGACGGCATCGTGGCCCAGTGCCGCCGCGCCGTGGCGTGGGTATGGAAACATGCCGAGGAGATCGGTGTGGATCGCGACAGGCTGTTCGTCGCCGGCCATTCGGCGGGCGGTCACCTCACGGCGATGATGGCGGCGACCGACTGGAAGACCGTCGATCCGGCGCTGCCGGCGGTTCCGTTCGGAGGTGTCTGCGCCCTTTCGGGACTCTACGACCTGGAGCCGATCCGCCTGTCCTTCCTGAACGGGAAGATCGGTCTCGGTCCGGACGACGTCGCCCGGAACAGTCCGCTGCGGCTGGACCCGCTGGCCGACGTGCCGATGATCCTCTCCGTCGGGGAGATCGAGACCGACGAATTCAAGCGCCAGCAGGACGAGCTTTTCGCGGCATGGAGCGCGAAGGGCATGGCGATCGAAGAGGTCGCCGCGCCCGGCTGCCACCACTATACGATCGTCGGGCATTTCGGCGATCCGTCGAGCGCGCTTCACCGGGCGATGGTGGCGATGATCCGCAGCTGACGGGCCTTACTGGGCCCATTCTCCGCGGCCGCGGGTCTTGAGCATCACGTCGACATAGAAATCGTCGACCGAGGACAGGTTCGAGATCAGCCCGCCGTCCCGCGAATAGCCGATCAGGGTTTCGAGGTTCTTCCGGTTCCCCGGTGTCAGTCCGTTCTCCCAGGGGTCCGGGCCCATGAGCGCGCGCTGCGCGTCCCATTCGTCGAGGAACCAGGCGAGCGGCACGATGCGCGGGTTGGACATGCGGCGGTAGCCGGCGAACTTCGCTTTCTCGAAGGCCTGGGCGAGGTTGGTCGCCACCCACGGATGCTCCTCGAGGATCTCGCTCTTGATCGCGGTCGCATGCATGATCGGGAAAATGCCGGTCCGGCGGAAATAGGCTTCTTCCTCGCTCCGGTAATCCTCGAACAGGCGGCCGACGCGCGGGTCGCGCCGCAGGATCGGCCCGATGATGTCCGGGTGGATGACCGCGTCGACCTCGCCCTCGGCGAGCATTTCCGAGATATCCGAGCCCTCGGGCGCGCGCGAGATACGGATGCCGGGGGGCGCCTCGAAGGGGATTTCCTCCTCGAGTTCCGTCACCCAGTCGATCGAGGTCAGGTCGACGCCGTATTCGCCCGCCAGCAGGCCGCGGAGATAGAGTATGGCCGTCGCCTGGTAGGTCTTGAGGCCGACCCGCTTGCCGTTGAGGTCTTTCGGCGTCCGGATGCCTTTCGACGTGTTGACGAAGACGAACCCGTGCCGGAACCGGCGATGCAGGAAGACGGGAATGGCGCTGAACGGCTGGCCCCGATCCTTGGCCATCAGGTAGGACGACCCGGAGAGTTCGCAGACGTCGAATTCCCGGTTCCGGAGCATCCGCCAGTGGCGCGACGACGAATCCATGTCGGTGAGGACGTTGAGCTCGATGCCGTCCGGTTCGACGGTGCCGTCCTTGAGCGCGCGGACGATTTCGTAGTCTCCGCAGGCGAGCGTAAGTTCAAGTTTTTTCGACATGTTTCATCCCTGTTTCGCTCTGCGTCATACGGTTGCAGTTCAGCAAGCCTTAACATTCGTGCGCATAAGTTTACGCGAATTATTAACAGCTATGCCGTTCCCGAATGCCGACCTCGTGGCGGATGGGCCATTTTATCGCGATCGCCGCGCTGTTCTCCGGCGCATTGGCTGCGTTTTCGCTGTTCGCCCATGCGCGAACCGGCACAGGCAATGCATTTGCGCGCACAGTCGATTTCGAGCTCGCTATGGTGGCCGTTGCCGGCCTCTTCTTCCTGTGGCGCAGCATCTTTCAGAAGGAGAGGGATGGCTCTCACAGACCCGGCAATCCGGCGGATCGCCGGGAAAGCGATAGCTTCCGCGGGATCTTCGACAATTCGCTCGATGCGATCCTGATAATCGTGGGCGAGAAAATCCGGTACGCCAACGATTCCGCGATCGAATTCTTCGGAGCGCCGAATTATCAGGCGCTCGCCCGTAAGAGGCCGATCGACCTTGCGCACCCCGAATTTGCGGTGACGATCCCGGCGCTTCGCGAAATCGTCGTCAAATCCGGGCGGCACTCGGCATATCTGCCCTCGAAACACGTCCGGTTCGACGGAACGGTTCGAGAGACCCTCACCTCTACAGGGGCGATCGTGTGGGAGGGCGAAGACGGCCGGGTGATCACGATCAGGGACGTTACGGCCGACCGCGAGGCGCGACGCGCGCTTCAGGAGAGCGAACAGCACTATCGCGACCTCGTCGAATCCTCACCGGACGGCATTCACGTTCACCGCAACGGCCGCTTTGTATACATGAACCCCGCGGCGCGGCGGATGTTCGGTGTGAAGTCCGACAGCGACTTCATGGGGCGCGACGTGCTCGACTTCGTTCATCCCGACGATCGGGCGGCGGTCGAAGGCCGCCGCGCGTCGATCCTCGCCGATCGTCAGTCCCAGGTCTATTCGCGCCAGCGCCGGCTCCGGGCCGACGGTACTACGTTCACGGCGGAAGTTGCCGGCGTGCCTGTCGTCTGGGACGGAATGCCGTCCGCACTGATCATGTCTCGCGACATATCGAAACTGGTCGAGCGTGAGAAGGCGCATGAACAGAGCGAGATGCGCTACAAAACGATGCTCGAGTGGGCGCCGTTCGCGATCTTCGTCGTCCGGGACGGCAGGTTCCTTTATGCCAACCCTGCGGCCGTGCGGGTTTTCGAGGCTGAGAGCAGCGACGATCTGAAATCTCACCGTCCGCGCGATCTCGTGCATCCAGGCTCCCGCGGCCTTACCGACAGGACCGGCGATGGAAAGCTCGATGTCGGAGAAAGCACCGGCTTCAGGCGCACCCGTCACCTGACGCTCCACGGACGCGAAATCGACACGCTTGCTTCGGTCGGGATGATCGACTGGGACGGCGCGCCAGCGCGCATGATCATCGTCCAGGATGTGACCGAACAGCTTCGTGCGGAACATGCGCTCCGCGAGAGCGAGGAGCAGCACCGGCGGCTGCTCCAGCTTTCGCCCGATGCGATCTATGTTCATTGCGAAGGCGAGATCGTGCTCGTCAACGACGCGGGCGTGAAGCTGTTCGGCGGCGCGACCGAGAGGGACATTCTCGGGCGGCGGGCCACGGATCTCGTCGCGCCGGAGGACCGGGGCAAGATTTCGGGCTACCTGTCGCTGAATTCGGACGAGGCGAAGCCCGTATTCCATCCGAACATCAAGCGCTTGCGGATCGACGGTACGGCGTTCGACGCCGAGGTCGCTGCGGCGCCGTTGTCGTGGAAGGGAAGGCGTGCGGCGCTGGTCGTCGTTCGCGACATAAGCGAGAAGGTCCGTCAGGAGCAGGCGCTCCGCGAGAGCGAGGAACGCTTCCGCCTGATGGCCGCCAACATTCCGGGCATGGTGTACCAGCGCCTGGTGCATCCCGACGGCCGAGTCGAATTCCCGTACATCAACGAAGGTGTGCGCAAGATTCACGGCATCGGCCCCGATGAATTCCGCGCCCGCTTCCGCGAAGGCAGATCCTCGGTCCATCCGGCGGACCAGAGATCTTATGCACAGGCAATGGCAAATGCGGCCGTGCGCATGGAGCCCTTCACCTCCGAAATCCGCGTAACGGTTCCGGAGAAAGGACTGCGCTGGGTGCGGGTCTTCGGTCAGCCCACGCTCCGGCCCGACGGGGCGATGCTCTGGAACTCGCTCGCCATCGATGTCAGCGAAGAGAAGGAAGCGGCTGCGGCGCTTCGCGAAAGCGAGGAACGTTTCCGCAATATCGCCGCGAGCGTTCCGGGGCTCGTCTATCAGCGGATCAACCATCCCGACGGGCGCGTGGAATACCCGTACATAAACGACGGTGCCCGTGCGATCGTCGGCATCGATCCGGAGAAGTTGCGGTCCGATCCGAGCCTGATGCAGAGCGTCATTCATCCGATCGACCGGGAGCGGGGCGCGGTGATCATCGCCCAGGCGTCTCAGGACCTGGCACCCTACGAGATGGAGTTCCGCGTCCGCCATTCCTCCGGCGAGTACCGGTGGGTCCGCGTGTTCGGCCGGCCGTCGCGCAGGGCCGACGGCGGCACGCTGTGGCATCTTCTTGCCATCGACATCGATGAGCAGAGGCATGCCGAGGAAGCGATCCGGGCGGTCAACGAGCAGCTGCGCCAGCAGAGCCTCGAGCTCGAGGCCTCGAAGCGCAAGGCCGAGGAAGCCGCCGATCATGCGCTGATCGCGATGCGCGACGCCGAGAGCGCCAACCTGGCGAAATCCGAGTTTTTTGCGAACATGAGCCATGAAATCCGGACGCCGCTCAACGGCATCCTCGGGATGGCGGCCGTCATGGACGGCGACGACCTCTCGCCGGACCAGCGCGACAATGTCACGATCATCCGCCAGTCCGGCGAGTCGCTGCTTGCGATCATCAACGACATTCTCGACTTCTCGAAAATGGAGGCCGGAAAACTCGAACTCGAGAACGTCGACCTGCAGGTCATCGACATTGCCGACAGCGTCGGAAAGCTTCTCGGCACACAGGCGCTCGACAAGAACGTGCAGCTCCTTTTCTTCATCGATCCGGCGCTCCCGGCATTCGTGTCGGGGGATCCGGGGCGGCTGCGCCAGGTTCTGATGAATCTCGTCGGCAACGCGATCAAGTTCACCGAGAAGGGAACGGTGACGGTCGAGATCCGCCAGATCAGGGACAACGGGTGGCGGAACCTCGTCGAGTTTTCCGTCACGGACACCGGCATCGGCATGACGCCGGAAGTCCTCGACCGGTTGTTCCGCAGGTTTACCCAGGCGGATTCATCGACCACCAAGAAATATGGCGGGACCGGGCTCGGTCTGGCGATCTGCAGGCAGCTCGTCGGCCTGATGGGCGGCGAGATTGGCGTGGAAAGCAAGGAAGGCGAGGGAAGCCGGTTCTGGTTCCGCGTCCCGCTTGAGATCGTCGACGGCCGCCAGTCTTCGTCCGACATGCTCGTCGATCAGGTGAAGGACGTCCGGGTGCTCGTGATCGACGATATAGAGACGAACCGGACCGTTTTCCGCAAGCAGATCGAAGCCTGGGGCGGTCATGTCGACGACGTCGCGACGCCCGGCGAGGGCATCGAGCGGATCCGTGCGGCGTCCGAACGCTCCGAGCCTTACGACCTCGTGCTGATCGACCACATGATGCCGGGGATGGACGGTATCGACACCGCGCGGGAGATCGTCCGCTACATCGACCCCGCGGTGACCCGGCTGACCCTCGCGACATCCGCCGGTTCCGGCGGGCTTCAGGGCTTCGAACCCGGAAACGGGCTTTCGGCCTTGATCGGCAAGCCGGTACGCCCCCAGATCCTGTTGCGCGAACTCGCGGCGGCGAAGCACCATACGGTCGAAAGCGGCAAGAAGGATGCATCGCGCCGCGGCGGCCTTGGCCGCGGATCGAACCCCATCATCGAGGACGGCAGTCAGCAGCCTGAAGTGCTGCTCGCGGAGGACAATCCGGTGAACCAGCAGGTCGTGCTCGCGATGCTGCTCCGGATGGGCTATCGGGTAACGATCGCAAACAACGGCGCCGAGGCGGTGGAGCAGGTTCGCACCGGAAACTTCGATGCCGTGCTGATGGACATCCACATGCCGAAGATGGACGGTCTCGAAGCGCTGCGGTCCATCCGGGCGCTCGAAGGGCCGAAGTCGCGGACCCCCGTGATCGCGCTGACCGCCAATGCGATGAAGGGCGACCGCGAGCGCTACATCGCGGCGGGTATGGACGACTACGTCACGAAGCCGATCGATTGCGGGACGCTGTCGGGAGCGATTTCGGGCCAGCTCGGGATAGAGTTGCGGACGCCGCCGCATGTAACGGGCAGGGGGGCAGTGGCACCCTCCGCCGATGCGGCCCCCATGGGCAGCGACGTCCTCAACGGGTTCGACGACATCCTCAAGAACTGAAGAGACGGACCCCCGCGCGTCATCAGCTCTTCGCGCGGACGTCCTCGTCCGGACGGTCGATCTTCTGCAGCCGCCGAAGCTCGGGGTCCATGTATTTGGGACGGTCGGGCGCGGGATTACCGAGCATCACCTGGAAATAGGCGTCGGTATCGCCGTCGTTGCGGACGGCGTGCACTTGTCCCGCCGGGTTGTAGGCCATGTCCCACTTCTTGAGCTTGCGCTCGATGATCTCGCCCGCGTATTCCCAGACGATCGTCGCGGTGCCTTCGAGGATGAAGAACACTTCCTCCTCGTCGTGATGGTGCATCGGCTGCTTGTGCCCGGGCGGCTGCTGGATGATCGTAAGGGTGAAGCTGTCGCCCATCAGCGCGCCGGGGTCGGTGTGCTCGACGTTGCCGCTGGTCCCGAGGTAGCGGCGCTGGGTGCGCGCGTAGGCCGGGTCGACCTGGGTCTCGAAGCCCCAGACGCGCGAACTCGGTACGCGCGTGTCGAAGGTCTTGCAGTTTTCGTCGAGCGACGCTTCGAGGTTTGCGCGGATGCGGGCCGGATCGATTACCGTGGACATGCTTTCCTCACTCCGCCGCCTGCACGGCGCTTTCGCTATTTTCGAGATGGGAGACGATGGCGTCGAGACGCATCACGTCGGCGTATTTGTGATGCATGTCGAACAGGTTGATCTTGTGCGTCAGCTCGGCCCGGTCGAACACGCATTCCTCGGCGACGGCGATGTGATAGCCGTAGGAATAGGCGTCCACGACAGATGCGCGGACGCAGCCGGACGTGCTCTCGCCGCAGACGATCAGGCTGTTGACGCCGAGCCGCGTCAGGTGCGCGACGAGCGGCGTCGAATGGAAGGCGCTGGCGCGCTCCTTGCGGATCAGGATATCGCCGGGCTCCGGCGTGAAGGCGGGGTGAATGTCGAACATATCCTCGCCCACGTCGTAGCCGACCTGCCGGTTGGTCGAGCGCACGCGGTTCTTCCTGACCGATGAGGTCAAGTAGACGATCGGGAGGCCCGCCTTCCTGCACGCCGCGAACAGGCGTTTCGTGGGCTCGACGGCTTCCCACGCGAACCGTCCGCATGAATTGGGGAACTCGTCCGCAAGCTCGTGCGGCGCCTTCGCCGGGTCGCCGCGATAGACGAAATTGTAGAGATCGATGGCGAGAAGCGCCGGCCGGGGGCCGACGAACGTCTCCCGCCGGTAGGGCGCGTAGGTCGCCAGCATCTCGGGCGGAACGACGTCCCGCCAGCAATGGTCCTCGAAATCGTCGGTCATGGCCCCTTCCCATGCCATCAGGCCCCCGAAGTCTAGCCCAGCTTCGGGGCTTTCGCGACTCGCGGGCGGCATGGCCCCATGCTATGACGGGGCAGGCCCAAAACACGGATTTTCAAGATGGACAGACTGACCCGGACGATGCGCGAGGTCGTAGTCGCGAACCGCATTCTCGCCCGCGAGAACGTGGTCGACGCTTACGGTCACGTCAGCATCCGCCACCCGGACAATCCCGGCCGCTACCTGATGAGCCGGTCGCGCAGCCCCGAGCTCGTCACGCTCGGCGACATCATGGAGTTCGAGCTCGACGGCCGTCCGGTCGACGATCCGCGCACGCCCTATGCCGAACGCCACATCCACGGCGCGATCTACGAGGCGCGGCCGGAGGTCAACTCGGTCGTTCACAACCATTCCCATGCCGTGATCCCGTTCGGCGTGACGCCTGTCGCGCTCCGCCCGGTCGCCCATGTCGGCGCGTCGATCGGCAGCGAGATCAAGGTATGGGATATCCGCAAGAAGTTCGGTGACACCAACCTCCTCGTCGTCAACATGGAGCAGGGCAGGGACCTCGCGAAGTGCCTCGGGCACAACACGGTCGTCCTCATGCGGGGCCACGGCTGCGCCGTCGCGGGCACTTCGGTGCAAGGCGCGGTGATGACCTCGATCTATCTCCAGGTCAACGCCGGCCTTCTCCAGGATTCGCTCAACATGCACGAGGACATCGAGTATCTCTCCGACGGCGAGATCGCGCTCTGCGCGGAGACGTTCCTCAGCGACTTCTCGGTCCAGCGGGCCTGGGAATACTTCCAGCGCCGGGCCGGCGCGGAGAGCCTCTGAGGCGACGCGCCTCGCAGATTCGGCGGCGCCCGGCTAAGGCTCGACCCCGTTCCGAGCGAAAGCATCGAAAGCGAATGACTGGTACAGAATTCAAGCTCGTCCGCCCGTTTCCGGGCCTCCGTCCCGCGCCCGGCCGTGCTGCCGAGATCGCCGCGCCGCCCTATGACGTCGTCAGCACGGACGAGGCGAAGGCGATCGCCGCCGGGCGCCCCTTCGATTTCCTCCATGTCTCGCGCGCCGAGATCGACCTCGCGCCCGACACCGACCCCTATTCGCCGGCGGTCTACGAGAAGGCGGCGGCGAACCTGAAGCAATTCATAGCGTCCGGCGCGCTGATCCGCGACGTCGCGCCCGCCTATTACGTCTATCGGATGACGACCAAGGGGCGGAGCCAGACCGGCGTTGCGGTGTCGGCGTCCGTCGACGCCTACCTCGCCAACACCATCCGGAAGCACGAACTCACGCGCCCGACGAAGGAGGACGACCGCGTCCGCCAGATCGAGGCGGTCGATGCCATCACCGGACCCGTGCTCCTCGTCCACCGGGCGAACGCCGCGCTCGCCGCGCTTCTCGCCGACGTCGCCAAGGGCGAACCCGTCGCGGTCGTTCCCGATCTCGGCGGCGTGCGCCACGAGCTCTGGGCTGTGACCGACGGCGCGCGGATCGCGCAGATTTCCGGGATCGTGAACGGGATGGGCGCGCTCTACATCGCCGACGGGCATCACCGCTCGGCCGCCGCCGGGCGCATCGCGCAGGCGCGCCGCGCCGCCGAGCCGGGCTATGACGGCACGGAGGCCTACAACGGCTTCCTCGCGGTCAGCTTCCCCGACGACGAGATGGTGATCCTCGACTACAACCGCGTCGTCCGCGACCTCAAGGGCCGCGATGCCGCGGGTTTTCTCGCGGCGCTCGGCGAGACCTATGCGATCGAACCGGCGGACGCGGCGGTGCGCCCGACGGGGAACCACCGTTACGGCATGTATCTCGCCGGGCGCTGGTACCGCATCGCGCCGAAGAGGCCGATCTCGGAGACCGACCCGGTCGAGCGGCTTGACGTCCGCGTCCTCGACCGCACGATCCTGTCGCCGCTTCTCGGCATCGGCGATCCCCGGACCGATACGCGGATCGATTTCGTCGGCGGCTCGCGCGGCCCGGAGTCCATCGCGGCCCGCGTCGACAGCGGCGAGTTCGCGGTCGGCTTCACGCTCTTCCCGACGAGCCTCGCGGATCTGATGGCGGTCGCCGATGCGGACAAGATCATGCCGCCCAAGTCGACCTGGTTCGATCCCAAGCTCGCCGACGGGATGATCTCCCTGCCGCTCGACTGAGCCCCATGGAAACGTTCGACCGCTCGCCCGGGACGGTCGCCATCGCGCTGGTTGCGACGACGGCAGTGCAGGCCTTCGTCACCATGGCGACGCTCACCGTTTCGGTGTTCGCGCCCGAGGCCGCGAAGGAACTGGGCGTCGCGCCGGAGAACATCGGCCTCTACGCCTCGATCACCTATATCGGCGCGATGATCGGCACGGTGACGGCGGGGGGCTTCGTCCGCCGTTACGGGGCGATCCGCTTCAGCCAGATTTCGATGGTCGTGTGCGCAGCCGGGCTCCTGATCTGCACCGGCGGCCACTGGTCGCTGTTCCTGATCGCCGCGATGATCGGCGGGCTCGGATACGGCCCGACGACGCCCGCGAGCAGCCATGTGCTGTCGCGCCACACGCCGCCGCGGTTCCTGTCGCTCGTTTTCTCGATCAAGCAGACCGGCGTGCCGCTGGGCGGGCTCCTCGCGGGGCTCCTCGTGCCGCTGTTCCTCGCCTGGTACGGCTGGCGCGGTGCCGCCGCCTCGGTCGTCGCCATCGTCGTCGTCTCGGCGATCCTCCTCCAGTTCACGCGCCGCCGGTTCGACTTCGGCATGGTCGCTGGCGAGCCGCTGCTCCGCGGCAACGTGATGGGCCCGCTCAGGCTCGTCTTCGCGCGGAAGGAACTCAGGCTCCTCGTGATCGGCTCGTTCCTCTTCGCCGCCTCGCAGCAGAGCTACATCTATTTCCTCGTCACCTATCTCGAGACCGGCATCGGCTGGACCAACCAGCAGGCGGGCTTCGCGCTCTCGGTGCTTGGCGCGGCGGCGGTGATCGGCCGTGTCGCCTGGGGCGCTCTCGCCGACGCCACCGGGCGCAGCCAGTTCGTGCTGGCGGTGATCGCTCTCGGCATGGCGGTCTCGTCGGCGGCGACCGCGTTCTTCGCGGGGGAGTGGCCGTCCTGGGCGGTCTTCATCGTCTGTGCCGCGTTCGGCGCGACGGGCGTGGGCTGGAACGGCGTCTACATCGCGGAGATCACGCGCCGGGTCGCGCCCGACGAGGTGACGCGCGCGACCGGCGGCGGGCTCTTCGTCACCTTCGCGGGGGTCGTCACCGCGCCCGCCGTGTTCTCGATCGTCGTCCACATGACGGGTGGGTACTCGGCCGCGTACCTCATACTCGCCGCCGGGACCTTCGTCGTCGGCGTGCTGATGCTCAGGCCCGAAAAGAAGGCCATTCAGGCCTAACGCGCCGCGCGGAGCTTCCCGGTTTCGGCTTCGTCGAGCGTGCCGTCGGCGGTGCAGGCGACGCCGTAATCGCGCCGCGCGGACTCGACCGAAACGTATCCCTGGCGCACGTCCGACGCGACCTGTGCGGCCGGCCGGTCGAAGGGATGGCCGAATCCGCCACCGCCGCCCGACCGGACCGCGAAGGCGTCGCCCTTCCTGATGCGGGCCGTGAGCAGCTTTGCGTTCGGGAAGTCCTCGCGCCACGCTCCGTCCTTCCTGAGAACCACGGCATTGCCCGCCGCATCGAGGCCGCCTTCGAGGCCCCACGGCTTGCAGTGCATGCGGTCGACCTGGGCGTTGAGCATCAGGTCCGCGCGCGCCTCGACCGTGTTCTCGCAGCCGAATCCGCCGCGCTGGGCGCCCGGGCCGCCGGAATCCTGGCGGAGCGAGTAGTTCTCGATCAGCAGCGGGTACTTGGCCTCCAGCTGCTCGGCCGGGCTGTTGTGCGTGTCGCCGTCGTTGATGCAGACGGTCGCGCTGTTGCCGTCCTCGCTCCGCTTCGCGCCCCAGCCACCGCCCGTCGGTCCGATGAAGGCGATGTAGAACTCGTCGGTCATCGGATTGATGCCGTTAAGCATGCCGATGACGAGGTCGGCGTGGTGTCCGGCGATGGTGCGGTCCGGGATCGCCGGCGTCAGCGCCTTGAACACGGTGTCGACGATGGTCATTGGGAACGTCATCCACCAGCGCATCGGTGCGGGCTTCACCGCGCTGACGATGCGGCCCGCCGGCACGATGGTCTTGAGGTTCC
>JAYOEF010000091.1:0-14888 GCA_038106605.1 Alphaproteobacteria bacterium | reverse complement strand
TGGTAGAACTGCTCGTAGATCGATTCCATCACCACGCCCGAGACGTCGAGCCCGGTGGTGTCCATCAGCTCGAACGGCCCCATGCGGAAGCCCGCACCGCCTTCGCGCAGCACGTCGTCGACCTGGTGCGGCTCTGCGATGCCCTCGGCGAGGATGCGCACGCCCTCGGTGTAGAGCCCGCGGCCCGCGTGGTTGACGAGGAAGCCGGGCGTATCCTGGGTGCGCACGGGATCGTGCCCGCATTTCCGCGCGATCGCGTCGAGCCGGTCGGCAACCCAGGGCGCCGTGAGCTGGCCGTCGACCACCTCGACCACCTTGAGGAGCGGCACGGGATTGAAGAAGTGATAGCCGGCGACGCGTTCGGGCTTCTCGCAGCCCGCGGCAATCTGCGTCACCGAGAGCGACGAGGTGTTGGATGCAAGGATCGTGTCCGCATCGACGATGCCCTCGAGCTCGCGGAACAGGCTCCGCTTGATCTCCAGGTTCTCGACGATGGCCTCGACGACCATCGCACAGCCCGCAAATTCCTTGAGCGTGGAGACGATGTCGAGACGACCGACGGCCTTCGAAGCGGCCTCGGCCGTCATCTGGCCCTTCTCGGCGGCGCGGCTGATCATGCGCGCGACGAAGTCCTGCGCCGCAGCCGCCGCGCCCTCCTGGGCATCGTACATGCGGACGTGGAAACCGCCGGTGACCGCGATCTGCGCGATGCCGCGCCCCATCGTGCCGGTGCCGATCACGCCGATGATGTAGTCGGGAGAATTGACGTCGCGCGCCATGACCCTGTCCTTCTTCTAGAGGTTTTCAAGGCGGCCGCGGATGCGAACCGCCTCCGCCATGATGCCGTCGATGATGTCTTCGGCGGGCGCGATCCGGTCGGCGAAGGCGACCGCCTGTCCCGCCGACATCGCGCCCTTTGTCCAGTCGCCGCTTTTGTACGTCTCGCGCTGCAGCGGCCCGTTCACGTGCGGCCGGTAGGCTTCGTAGTCGCGCGCGCCTTCGGCCTCTAGCGCGAGGATCGCCGACGCGGTGTCGTTGTCTATCACGCGCGAGCTGTCGCCGAAGACGGACATGACGACCCGCGTGTCGGCCGCGCCCATGCCGACGACATGGTCCTTGTAGGCCGGGTGCGCCCATATTTCCGACGACACGATCATGCGCGATGCGAGCAGCATTCCCTCCGCGCCGAGCGCGAGGCAGGCCATGAGCTGGCGGCCGGTCCCCATGCCGCCCGCGAGCACGACCGGAACGTCGAGCGCGGCCGGCACGATCGCGCCCTGCACCATGGTGCCGATCAGGTCCGTCCCGGGATGGCCGCCCGCTTCGGCACCGAGAATGGTGATCGCATCGACGCCGGCACGCTGCGCCGATTCCGCGTGACGGAGCGTTGTACACTTGTGGATCACCTTTATGCCCGCATCCTTGATCTTGGGCATGAAGGCCTTGGGCGAGAAGCCCGCGGTCTCGACGAAGCGCACGCCCTCCTCGATCGCGACGTCCAGAAAAAGCTGCAGCTGTTCGTTCGCTTCCGGGCGCGCCGAGACGTAGAGATTGACGCCGAACGGGCCGTCCTCCGAGATTTCGCGCGCCTTATGGATCTCGGCGCGGAAGGCCTCCAGCGTCGGGAACGAGCGCGGCGTGATGAAGCCGATGCAGCCGGCGCGCGCGACCGCGCCGACATAGGCGCCGTCGGCGAGCCACATCATGCCGCCGCAGACGAGGGGATGCCGGATTCCGAACAGGTCCGTGATGCGGGTGCGGATGACCTGGGGCGTCACGGCGGAAGGCCCGTCAGCGCCGGAACTGCGGCGCGCGCTTTTCCATGAAGGCAGAGAATCCTTCGGCGAACTCATCGGCACCGAAGCAGCCGGCCTGGGCAAGCGCCTCCATTTCGAGCGCGGCATCGAGGCTCTCCGGCCAGAGGCCGAGCTGCCGCTTGGCGACGGCGAAGGCGAAGGGCGGCATGGCGGCGAGTTCGAGCGCGCGCTCGGTCGCGACCTCCTCGGCCTTGCCCGTGGGCACAAGCTCGTCGGCGAGGCCCATCGCAACCGCATCGCCCGCCTTCACCATCCGGGCGTAGAGGAGGATCTGACGCGCCTTCGCACCGCCCGCCCGCCGGGGCAGCGTGTGAAGGATGCCGTAATCCGGGATGAGCCCGACCTTGAAGAACGGGAAGCCGACGGTGCCGCCGTCGCCGATCACCGCCGTGTCGCCGAGCATCGCGAGACCCGCTCCGGCACCGACCGCGAAGCCCTCGATCGCGGTGACGAACGGCTTCTCGGATTCGGCGATCATGCGGACGATGCGGTGGTTCGCCTTCATCCGGGCGCGCGCGCCCTTGGCATTGAGGCCCTTCATGCTGGCGATGTCGCCGCCGGCGCAGAAATGCCCGCCCTCTCCGGTGAACAGCACGGCATGGACGGCGTCGTCCCCCAGCACCGCCGGAAGTTCGGCGATCAGCGTGTTGCGGACCTCGTCGTTGAGGGCGTTCCGCTTGTCCGGCCGGTTGATCGCGATACGCGCGATGCCGTTCGCGCGCCGCTCGACAGTAACCGCAGCCATGCGGCATCCCCCTTGTGACGTGTCCCGTTATTTCCGCGCAATATCGCGGTTTTGACTTGGGCCGGCAAGCCGGACGAGGTGCGCGTGGCAGGTGCGGCAGTCGGAACTTCCGAAGCCCGGTACGGAAGTTTCCGCACCTTCGCACAGGAGTTTCGCAACGATCCCGCACTCGCTTTGCCCGGGAAACCCCTCGACGCCGATGCAGACCGCCGCGGCCGACAGGTGGTCGACGTGCCAGTGCGGACGCTTGCCCGCGCGGAGATGCCGCAGCACCCGGGCCCTGATCCCGCCGGGCCCGAAGGCGCTGCCGGCATAGACATAGGTGCCGGGCACCAGTACCGGGCTTCCGAGCCGCGGCACGGGTATGGAGAGCGCAGCATCGAGTCGATAGTGCAGAGCATAGGCGCCGGGAACCGCGGGCAGGGCCTCCGCGGCGGTTACGGCGTCAGGCGACGACGGGTTGCGTGTCAGCAAGGGCTTTTACGAAGGCCGACATGAGGTCGTCGACCTGGACGCCTGCGAATTCCACATCGTCTCGGCCGAGGAAAGCTTCGACGCAGGCCCGGACCGCACCCTCCTCGGCGGGAAGTCCGACGAGCGCCGCCTCGAGCCACGCGACGCTGTCGATCGGGCGCGGATGCCAGTCGCCGTTGACGATGGCATGCCGGATACGTCCGTCGCGCTGGACGAGGGTCGCCCAGATCATGCCGCCGATCGCCTTCTCGCGGCCGTGGCCGACCGTGTCGCCGGGCTTCGCTGTCGCGGCAAAACGGTTCCGCTCGCTCTTTCCGAACAGCCAGGTGTCATTGTCGAACTGGGCGCGGAACTCCTCGGCATAGGCGCGCTCGGCATCGGTCAGGACACCTGCTTCCAGCTTCGGGTCGCCGAACGCATGCGCGACCGCGGCTCGGGCCATCGTTTCGAGGTCTCCGTCTGAAAGGGATTTTCCCGCTTCGCGCTCAAGGCAGGTGAAGCGGGACTGCAGGTCCTTCAGCACCTTGTCGCGGACCTTCTCGGGGGGCATCGGCATCGCGCCTCCCGCCAGGGCGGTGTCGATCTCCTTCACGTTGACGACGATGCGGAAGGTCATCACCCCGTTCTCGATCTTGAGCGAGGTCGGGATCAGCTTGCGACCCTCCACCTGCACATCGTTGAGCGGCCGGTACTCGGCGGGAAAGCCGTAGAGATCACGGAACGTCTCGGCGAGCGCCGTCAGGATCTTGGGGAACGCCTCCGCCGTGGTCGACGGCACGTCGGGGTGCGAGGTCGGCACGAAATAGACCAGGAAGGCCGAGCCGGCACCGGCATAGATCGCGCCACCGCCGTTCACGCGGCGCCGGAAGTCGATCCCGTTCCTGCGGCAGAAATCGAGATCGAGTACCTGCTCCGGGTCCTCGTTCACGCCGACGGTGATCGAATCCCGGTCGAAGATATTGAGATAGATCGTCGGCGGCGCCTCGCCCTTCACGACCGCTTTCTCCACCGCGGGAGAAACCGAGACGGAGAAGTCGGCATAGGAATTGCGGTCGACGATCAGCCGCCAGGGCGCATCTGTCATGGTCTCAGCTCCGTTTATCGACGACGGTGGGGCCTTCGCCGAGCGTGTCGACGAAGCTGATCTCGTCCGCCGAGATCAGCGTCTGGCTCTTGAAGCGGCGCGAAATCTCCTCTGCCAGATCGTCGCCACCCTTGCCTTCAATGTCGAGCGCAAGCCTGTCGCCGCCGCCCGTCTTCACGCTCACCGTGATCCGATAGGCGCCGGTCGGCCCGTCGAGGCCGAGCAGGACCGAACGGATCTCCGACGGATAGATCTTCACGCCCTTCACCTTCACCATGTCGTCGGTCCGCCCGAACACGACGCGCGGCAGGCTGACGGTGCGGCCGCAGACCGGTTCGGTCGAGGCGCGGACGGTGAGATCGCCGGTCCGGTAGCGGACAAGCGGCTGCGCTTCCTTCTTCAGATGCGTGAGAACGAGTTCGCCGCGCTCGCCGTCGGGAACGGGCTCGCCCGTCGCCGGGTCGACGACCTCGGCATAGACCAGCTCGTCGAACACATGAACGCCCTCGCCGCCCGGGAAGGTGCGCGCAACCGGCATGAACTCCGAAAGCGAAAAGGCGTCGATCAGGAGCGTGTCCGGCATCGCGCTTCGCACTGCGCCGTAGAGCGTCGGATTACCGGTGAACGCCTCGCCGCCCGCGAAGAAGACGCGGGGCGGCTTGAGGCCCGCCTCGATCAGCTTGAGCGAGAAAGACGGATTTCCCGCGAGCACCGTGACGCCGTGCTTCGCACAGATGTCGACCGCGCGCTCCGCCTCGCCGGGGCCGAGCGGGATGCAGCCGACGCCGTGCGCCTCCATCTGGGTCTGGTAGAAGAGCCCGGCGACGAACAGGTGATAGCCGAACGTGACGGCGCAAACGTCGCCCGGCCCGATGCCGCAGGCATCGAGATGGGTGCGCGTCGCCGCCACCATGTTGGCGAGATCGTTCGCCGTCTGCATCGCGGGAACGAGCGCCGGGCCCATCGGGCTCAGGTTGATGCGGACGGGGTTCGTGCCCCCGAACGCGCCGTAGCCGGGCTTCGCCATCTCGGCGACGAGATCGGCGCGCCGCATCAGCGGGACGGTTGCCGCAAATTCAGCGGCGTCAGCGACGCGGGCCGGATGGCGCCCCTTGTAGAAAGGGTGCGCCGCCAGCCGCGCGAGCTGTCCGTTCAGCGCGTCGGCGGGAAAACCCATCGGCTCAGCGACGCGCGTCGGCTATGGCGGCCGCGTCGTCGTAGGTGGTGTGGACGTTGAGAACCGCCTGGCGCTTCTCGACGTCGACCGCTTTCAGGCCGCGCTCGAGCGCCTTCGGCAGGTCGGCGGGGTCCGTCACCTCCTCGCCGTAACCGCCCGACGCCTCGACGATACGGTGGTATTCCGGCGCAGGATCGAGATAGGTAAGCGGCGCCTGGTTCGCGCTCGCCGCCGCACCCTCGGGATAGAGGCCGAGCGTCGCCTTGCGCACCGAGCCCCACATCTTGTTGTTCATGATGACGGTCAGCACGGGAAGCTTGTAGGCGGCGGAGACGAAATGCGCCGGCGTCGGGTTGCCGAACATGTAGGAGCCGTCGCCGACGACGCACATCACGCGGCGCTGCTGCTCGCCGAGCTTGACGC
Organism: Alphaproteobacteria bacterium; assembly: GCA_038106605.1. Taxonomy (GTDB): domain Bacteria; phylum Pseudomonadota; class Alphaproteobacteria; order MPNO01; family UBA830; genus JAYOEF01. The sequence continues at coordinate 9,168 of JAYOEF010000091.1, read as the reverse complement.
CGTGCGCGGCGCCGAGGCCCCAGCCGAGGCCGCCGGACGGGCTGGTGCCGAAGAACGAGCCCGGACGCTTCATCGACAGGTTGGCGATGCCGAGCTGGGATTCGGAGACGAGCACGTCCTCGTCGTCCTTCACCTGGCCGAGGCAGTGGGCGACCCAGTTGTTGTCCATCGCCGCGCCACCGCTCGCGATCTTCGCGATCTGCGCCTGGCGCGCCGCCGCCTGGTCGCCCTTGGTGCCGGCGATGCGGGCGCGCCGGGCGTCGATGCGCGCCTTGGCGACCTTCTCGCGCGCGGCCATCGCCTCCTCCAGCATCGGCAGCGCCGAAGCGGCGCTTCCCTTGATGCCGAGGTCGCACGGGAAGCCGCGGACCGGGTAATTCTCGTAGAGCGGATCGGTGCCGATATGGATGACCTTGGCGTCGGGATTGAGCTTGTGGAGGCTCGGGATCCACGGCACGTCGCAGTCGATGACGAGGACCGCGTCGGTCTTCGGCAGGTAGGCGCCAGGCTCGTAGCCCATGTGCATCGGATGGTCGGACGCGATGTTCACGTAGCGCGGGCGGTAGGAGATGACGGGGAGCGCGAACCGCTCGGCAAGCGCCTCGAGCGCCGGCACCGCGGCACGGTTCTGGCCCATGCTCGCGGTGATGATCAGCGGGTTCTCGGCGTTCGCGAGGATCTCTGCCGCCTCGTCGATGGCGTTGGCGTCGGCTGCCGGTGCACGCGCCGCGACCCGCCGGGTCGGCGACTGGAAGGTGAAGGGACCGGGCTTCTCGGCGAGCACCTCGCGCGGCAGCGCGAGATAGACGGGCCCGCGCGGCTCGGACATGGCCACCGTGACGGCGCGGTCGACAATGGTCTCGATCTGCTTCGCGTTGCGGAGTTCGTAATCCCACTTGACCATCTCGCGGACGAGGCCGGCCTGGTCGAACATCTCCTGGCCCCAGTGAATGTAGAGCGAGCGCGAGCCGTCGTAGCCCTCCTCGGTCAGGGGCGTGCGGCCGGACGTCATCAGGATCGGTACGTTCTCGCGCGCCGCGTTCATGATGCCGCAGATCGCGTTCGCGGTGCCGACGTTCACATGCACCATCACGGCGCAGAGCCGGCCGGTGGAGATGTAGTAGCCGTGCGCCATGGCGACGCCGAGATTCTCGTGCGGCACCGTGATCGGCGTTGGCGCGCTCGCCTCGCCCGTCAGCGACTTCGACAGTCCCTCGATGATCGACGGGAAGTCGGTACCGGCGTTGCCGAGCAGGTAATCCACGCCGCGATCCTTCAGCAGCGTGAGATAGGCCTCGGCGGCGCTGTCGACGTTGATCGTTCTGGCTGGCATGTCGGTCCCTCTCCCCGGAGATGTCTTTCCGTTCCGATAGCACGGAAGACCGGGCGTTGCTACCGGACCGGAGGCGCGCCCGCGCATGGCCGCCGCGCAGCGCATCCGTCGAAAAATTTTACGGAGACGCAGACCTAAACATTTCGCGTGCCCGCAAACCCCTGATCCCGCAACAGATTTCGTTTTTGGCACGTCGCTTGCATAGAAAACGCCGTTGATGCCGCATCGACGTTGCGGCCCCGCCGCATGCGGCGGAACGGACCGAAAGGACAGTTGCGATGTTTCGGGGAAGCCTCGTGAACGCAATCGGCGGCGCGGCGATCGCCGCGGCGACGACGCGATCGGCGTACGCGGCGGATAGCGTCGCCGCCCTCGACGGACCAGAGCCCGCAACGCTGCTTCTGATCGGGATCGGGCTCGCGGCGGTCGGCATATATCGCTGGCATAAGACCAAACGCCGGAACCGGCCCCGGAACTAATCCTGCCGCCGACAAACCCGGTGCCGGGAAACCGCCGATGATTTAGGCTGCGGCCGACCATGGCCGCCCGCTTTTCCTTCTATTACGCTGCGATCTTCCTCGCCGTCGGCATCAACCTGCCGTTCTGGCCGGCATGGCTCCGCCACCGAGGCCTCGACCCGGCGGAGATCAGCCTGATCCTGTCGGTCGGCACCTGGATCCGCGCGCTCGCCAATCCGCTGATCGCCCATTTCGCCGACCGCTCCGGCGCGCACAAGAAGATCATTCTCGTCTCCGCCGGAGGCGGCGTCATCGCCTATGCACTGTTCGGTCTCGCCGAGGGCTTCTGGCCGCTCTTCGCGATCAGCATCCTCGCCAGCGCCATGTTCATGTCGCTGATCCCGCTCGGCGAGAACCTGTCGTCGCGCGCATCGGTCGAATACCGGTTCGACTACGGGCGGGTGCGGCTCTGGGGTTCTTTCACCTTCATTCTCGCGTCATACGCCGCGGGATGGGTGATCGAACGGACGGGAGATGCGGCCATCCTGTGGATGATGATCGGCGCGCTCGCTGCAGCGTTCGTCGCGGGCTTCACGCTTCCGGGGCCGAAACCGCGCGAACGGGGGCCGGTCCGTTTTCCGGCGCTCGCCCTCCTCCGGCGGCGCGATTTTCTCGTCTTCATCGCCGCGGTCAGCCTGCTGCAGTCTAGCCACGCCATGATCTACCTGTTCGGGACGATCCACTGGCGCGGCGCCGGGCTTACCGATGACGTGATCGGTGCGCTGTGGGCCGAGGGCGTGATCGCCGAGATCATCCTGTTCGCGTTCTCGGGCGCCGTCGTCGCCCGGCTGGGCCCGCTCCGCCTGATGCTGATCGCCGCGGCTGCCGGCCTCGTCCGCTGGACGATCCTCGCCGGCACAACCGACCTCGCCGCGCTTATCGCCGTCCAGTGGCTGCACGGCCTCACATTCGGCGCCGCCCATCTGGCGGCGATGCATTACATTCTCCGGACCATCCCCGAGCAGATGTCGGCGACCGCGCAGGCGCTCTATTCCGGCCTCGCGACCGGGGTGATCATGGGCGTGACGATGCTGGTGGCCGGGAACCTGTACGAGCGGTTCGCGGGCGGCGCGTTCTACGCAATGATCGCTCTGTCGCTCGCCGGCGGGCTGGCGGCGATCGTGCTGGCGCGGATGGGACGGAAGGACGGGCCGGGCGCGAGCGCCTGACCCCGGGGCCTAGTGGCCCTTCTCCTGGTGATCCATCGTGGTACGGATCAGGAAGAAGACGAAGAGCACGGCGAAGACGAACATCGCAAGGCCGCCGTAGTAGCCGAGGCCCACGCCGGCGCGCGCCGAGACGAAAAGTCCCGCGACGCCCATGATGGCGGCGCAGAAGCCGAGAACCCAGTTCGAGAAATTGTCCATGGCCGGTTCCGACGTTATCGGTAAGCGTTGGGCCGATTGATAACGGAGAGGCCGCGGCGGCGCAATGGGCTACTCTGCCGCACTTGCGGGCGGGTCGTCGGGCCTCTGATCGGCGGAAACCGCCCGAAGTCCGGGCAGCGCCTTAGCGAGACGCCCACGTTCGCGCCGCTCCTCGACCGGCAGGCGGAGAACGAACGCCGTCCCCGCCCCGCCGGTGCGCACGAGCTCGGCGTCGCCGCCGTGGCCCCGCATGATGTCACGCGCAATGGCGAGCCCGAGGCCCGTGCCGCCGACACGGGTCGATCCCTGGAACGGCTCGAACAGGTGCTCGCGGATCTTCTCCGGCAGGCCCGGCCCGTTGTCGGCGATCTGGAGCGTGATCGTCTCGCCGTCGGACTCGGCCGATACCGAAATCTTGGTGGCGCCCGCCTGAAAGGCGTTGAGCACGAGGTTGGCGATGGCCCGGTAGAGCTGGTCGCGGTCGGCGAAGATCTCGAAGGCGCGCGGGACTGCGTTCTCGACGACGCCGCCCTGCATTTCGCGCGCGGCGATCTCGGTCGCGATGTCACTGACGAGCGCGGCAAGGTCGAAGTGGGTGAGCTCCGGCGCCGGAAGTCCCTCGTTCGCGAAGCTGAGCGTGCGGCTGCAGAGCGCCACGGCGCGGTCGATGGCGCCGAGAAGCGTGGGCGCGATGCGCCGGACCTTCGGATCCTCGCTCTCGGACACGTGGTCCGAGACAAGCTGCGCGGTCGCGAGGATGTTGCGGAGGTCGTGGTTGATCTTGGTCACCGCGGTGCCGAGTGCGGCAAGGCGGGCGCGCTGCTTGAGCGCGTCGCGGAGACGGCGTTGCATGAGGGAGAGTTCGCGCTCGGCGCGGCCGATTTCGTCGCTCCGCCGCGAGGGGTCGACCAGCCGCCGGGCGTCGTCCGGATCGCTCCGGAAATTGACCATGCTGTCGGTGAGCTTCTGCACCGGACGCACGAACATCCACTGCAGGCTGAGATAGACGAGCGTCGCCGTCATCAGCGAGATCAGGATCGAGAGCGCGAGGATGCGGCTCGAATAGCTCAGCATGTCCTCGCGCATCGTCCATTCGTTGATCACCGTCTCGACGACCACCGAGGGATCGCGGGGAGAGGTGCCGATGACGCGGATCATCCGCTTCTCTTTGCTGAACATGAGCTCGAGCGCCTCGACGATCGGCATCAGGAAGCCGCCGTCCATCATGTCGTAGGTCGCGTGCACCTCGGGCGGCATGTTGAGGCTCAGCATGAGCGACTTCGAGTTCGGCCGGCGCAGCACGATGCCGTAAGACTTGGCGCTCTTCAGGATCTCTTCGAGCAGTTCCTTGCTGACGAGGGTGTCCGTCGGCGCCTGCAGCGCGAGGCTCGCAAGATGGGCGGCGGCGACGCGCTCTTCCATGTAGGAGATGCGGTAGCGCCCGATCGAGGGAGCGTAGATGAACACTTCGCTGAGCATCACAAAAAACACCGTGAGGAACAGCAGCCGCGCCGAAAGGCCGGTCAGCAGGAGCGGAAGACGGCGCGGTTTTTCATCCATGGCGCGAGTATAGGGGACGGACGGTGGAAGGGGAATCGGCGGCAATGCGGAGCGGGACCGGAAAAGAAACACCCCCTGCCCGAAGGCAGGGGGTGACGCAAATCTGCCTTACTCGGGGTCGCAGATTACTTCTTCGCCGCGCAGGGGTTCTTCGCCGCGCACGGGTTTTTTCCGGCGCAGGGGCTCTTCGCCTTGCACGGGCTGCACGACGCGATCTGGACCGGCGTGTCGGACGAGAGGCTCGCGGCGGCCGCGGGAAGCGCGGCGGAAGCGGCGGCGAGGGCAACGACGCTGAGCGTGGTGACTGTCTTCTTGATCATCGGAATTCTCCCAAGACGATACGGAATGCAAGGACTGCGGAGGCATTTCCGCCGTCCATCGAATTAGATGGGGATTCCCCTGCAGACACAACGCACACTCCGATCACCTCCCCTCAACAAGTCGTGAAGATCGCGTGCTCTCGCTACGCGAAACGCAGCAGGAAACGGACGACCTTGCGCGTGCGGTCGCTGAACAGCGTCGGCGTGAAGAAGCTGCCGGCCGCGCGCTTGTTGATCTCGCCGAGCGTCGGATAGGGGATGATGAGCCCCGCGATCTGGCCGATCTTCATCTTCTTCTGGATCGGCAGCAGCCAGCTCTGAATAAGCTCGCCCGCGTGCGCGCCGACGATGGAGGCGCCGACGACGACGCCCTTTGCCGTCGTGATCACCTTCACGAAGCCGTCGGTCTCGCCCTCCGCCTGGGCACGGTCGTTCTCCGCGTAGCCGTGGCGCAGCACCCTTATGTCGCCGAACTTCTCGCGCGCCTGCGCTTCCGTGAGGCCGACATGGGCGAGTTCCGGATCGGTATATGTCACCCATGGCAGAGCGGTATAGTCAACCTTGGCGGGCAGGCGGAAGAGCGCGTTGCGGATCACGATCCCGGCGTGGTAGCCGGCGACGTGGGTGAACTGGAAACCGCCCGCCACGTCGCCGATCGCGAAGACCTTGCGGTTCGTCGTGCGCAGCCGCGCGTCGACCTTGACGCCCCGCTTGTCATACTCGATCCCCGCCTTTTCGAGATCGAGACCCTCGAGATTGGGGATACGCCCGGCCGAGACGAGGAGGTGCGAGCCTTCGATCCGCTCCTCTATGCCGTTCTCCTCGATCCGCACGGCGACGCCGCCGCCTCCAGACGGCTCGATGCCGAGTACCTTGATACCCTCGCGCATCGCGATTCCTTCGCTGCGCATCCGGTTCTTCACCACCTCGGTCAGCTCGGGGTCGTCCTTTCCGAGGATCTTAAACATCTCAAGGATCGTCACCCGGCAGCCGAGGCGCCGGTGCGCCTGGGCGAGCTCGGACCCGATGGGCCCGCCGCCGACGACGATCAGATGCTCGGGCGCGGCTTCCAGATCGAAGACTGTCTCGTTGGTCAGATAGGGCACGGTCTCGATCCCGGGGATCGGCGGCACGCCGGCGCGCGATCCGGTCGAGATCACGATGCGCTTCGCCTCGATCACGGCATCGCCGGCCTGAACGCGATTGCGCCCGACGAATCTTCCGTGCTCCTGGATCACCGTGACGCCGAGCCCTTCGAAACGTTCCACCGAGTCGTGCGGCGCTATGGCGCCGATCACGCCGTGGACGTGGGCGTGGACACGGCCGAAGTCGACGGCGGGCTCGCCCGCCTCGATCCCGAAGCGCCGCGCCCGGCGCACGGCGTGGGCGGCATGAGCGGCCGCGATCATCGCCTTCGACGGCACGCAGCCGTAGTTGAGGCAATCGCCGCCCATCTTGCCGCGCTCGAGAAGAACCACCCGGGCACCCATCTGGGAGGCGCCGGCAGCGACCGACAGGCCGCCGGAGCCGCCGCCGATCACGCACAGGTCTACGGAGAGAGTCTCGGTCATGTCAGGACCTCTTTCGATGGAGTGTCGGGGCGGCGGAAGAACCGCCGGCGGATCAGTTGGCGGAAGGCTTCCGGTCCCGGACCTTCTTGTAGACGATCGGCACGCAGGCGAGAACGGCGAGCCCGACGATGGGCGCGAGGAACCGCGGCTCGAAGATGATGCCGATGTTCAGGTCCCCGCCGGCGGCGAGAACCGCCCCCGCGCCGTCGCCGACCAAGGAGTACACGAACGCGCCCGGAATGATGCCGATGAACGTGCCGACGACGAAGCTCCGAACCGTCACGCCGAGGAACGCAGGCACGAGATTGACCAGCCAGAAGGGGAACAGCGGTACGAGCCTGAGAATGAACATGTAGCTCAGCTCGTTCTTGCGGAAGCCCGCTTCCATCTTGCGTGCGGCGGCGCCGATCCGCGCCTCGAAGAAGTCGCGGAGCGCATACCGCGCCGCGAGGAAGACGGCGAGCGCCCCCGCCGTCGCACCTATGACGACGTAGACCGTGCCGAGATAGGGGCCGAACATGAAGCCGCCGGCGATGGTGATGAACACGGCGCCAGGTACGGAGAAGGCGACGGCGACGGCATAGATGCCCATGAACGCGACGCCCGCGAGGACACCGTAGGCGGCGACCCAGGACCTCAGCGCCTCCTGGTTGGCCTTGAGTGCATCGAGCGTGACATAGCGGTCGAGATCGAAGGCGAAGAACGCGGCAAGCCCGGCAGCGAGAACGGCAAGCGGCACAAGCCTTCCCGGCGTCATGCCGCCTTTGCGTCGCGCCGCAGTATCATGCGCGGTGCCCTGTTCGGTCTCAGACTGGTTCATCCGCATCCCTTCCGTCCCCGCCGCCAGCGTCCGCGGGTCCGTCGAAGCCGTTTCGCCGTCGGGAGTTACCATGTCGAGCCCCTGGATCTTAACCATTTATCGGGCACCGCAGCGGGCCCGTGGCGGAAATCTGGAGGTCCGGTCCCGATATCCCTAATCAACACCTCCTCAAGAAAGCGTGAGGGGCGATTTTCCGGGGTTTTTCACGAATTCGGGCGAATCTGTCGCAGTGTCGCTGTTTCGTTGACTTGGCTGTGCCAAATCACTATACAGCGGCCCTGTTTGAGACCAATCCGCAAGCCGGAGTCAGCCTTGAAACGTACATATCAGCCTAGCGTCCTCGTACGCAAACGTCGGCACGGCTTTCGCGCGCGCAAGCAAACCGTAGGCGGCCGCAAGGTCCTTGCCAGCCGCCGTGCCAAGGGTCGCAAGCGTCTTTCCGCCTGACCGCGGGGGCGCAATGCTTGAGCGCCTGAAGACTCGCCGACAGTTTCTCCGGGTGGCCGCGGGCAAGCGAAAGTGCGCCACACCCGGGATCGTGCTTCAGGTCGCGCTGCAGCCGGCCGATGATCGCGCACGCGCAGACGGTCCGCGATACGGCCTAACGGTGAGCCGCCGCGTCGGCAACGCCGTCGTGCGCAATCGCGCGCGCCGGCGCCTGCGCGCGGCGGCCGAAGAGATTCTGCCGCTTGCAGCGGCCGAAGGTAACGACTACGTCCTGATCGGGCGTCAGGAGACGCCCGTCCGGGATTTCGATGCATTGAAGGGCGATCTGCTCGCCGGCCTCCGCCGGCTCAAGGCGGACCGCATGGACAGGGACCGCGCGGAAGAATGAAAGCCCTGTCGAGGCTTTTCGGGCTGGCCCTCATCGGGCTAGCGAAGGGATACCGCCTGTTCCTGTCGCCGGTGTTGCCGATGTCGTGCCGGTTCCACCCGACATGCTCGGCCTACGCGATCGAAGCGGTCGAGACGCACGGCCCGCTGCGCGGCGGCTGGCTCGCCCTCCGCCGGATCGTCCGGTGCCATCCATGGGGCGGACAGGGCTACGATCCGGTGCCCGAGGGAGACAGGTAAGGGAAGATGGAACAACGCAATCTCATTTTCGCGATCGTCCTCTCGGTCTCGATTCTTCTCGGCTATCAGATTTTCGTCGAGGCGCCCCGCCTGGAGAAGGAACGCGCGCTGCGCGAAGCGCAGAAGGCCCAGGAAACCTCGCAGACGACGCAGCCGGCCGGAACGGCTGCCCTGCCTCCCGCCGGATCCGCACCCGCCGGCAGCGCCCCGGTCGCGGGCCAGCCCGTCGCGGCACCCAAGGCCAGCCGCGAATCCGTCGTCGCCAATGCGCCGCGCGTGAAGATCTCGACCGGCCGCCTGCAGGGCTCGATCAACCTCGCGGGCGCGCGGATCGACGACCTGACGCTCACGAACTATCGCCAGACGATAAAGAAGGACAGCGCCAACATCGTTCTGCTGTCCCCGGTCGGAACCGATACGCCGTACTACGCCCAGTTCGGCTGGGTCGCGCAGACGCAGGGCCTCGCGGTCCCCGGCCCCGACACGGTCTGGAAAGCGGACAAAGCGACGCTGACGCAGGACAGCCCGGTGACGCTGAGCTGGACCAATCCGCAAGGGGTCGAATTCAGCCAGGTCATCTCGATCGACAAGAACTTCATGTTCTC
>JAYOEF010000090.1:0-14975 GCA_038106605.1 Alphaproteobacteria bacterium | reverse complement strand
TCTTGATGCCCGAGCTGTCCTTGACCATGTAGGCGTAGGGCAGCACCCAGACGCGCGCGATGGTGCGGACGTGCTTGTGCTTATCCTTGTAGGGGTCCTGCGCCTGGAGGGCCATGCCGGAGTCGAGGCTGTTGTTAAGACCGAGCGTGATCTCGCCCGCCTCCATCAGCGGCAGGTAGACCGAGGAGCCGGCATGCGGCTGCGCGGTCGAGCGTATGTTCAGTTTTTCCTGGAACAGCTTCGCGAAGCCGCTCGAGAGCAGGAAATAGGCCGAGCCGGCAGGGTTGCTGCCGATGGTGATGCTCTTGAGCTCGGCGCGCGCGGGTAGCGCGAGCGCGGCGGCGACCGCCGCTGCCGTACCAAAGATGAGAAGGTTCCGTGCGGTCTTCATTCGTCTTCCTCCCTGATTTCTGCTTTTTGCGAACCGGAGCAAAGACATAGGTGGCACGCCGGTCCTCGGGCCGATTGTAGGCCGCGAAAAGGCCGCAGGTCCACCCTTCCGCCCCTGCCGGTAGCGGTCCGGTCCACCGGCTGCTACAGCCGGTTGGGCCTCATGGGGCGGCGACGGAACCGCTCAGAGATCGCGGACGCGGGGCAGCACGTCGCGGGCGAAGACCTCGAGCGAACGCATGATCTCGGCCTGCGCGAGCGAACCGAAGTCGACGAGGAAGGAGAGCTGGGTGATGCCGACGGCGGCGAGCTCGCGGATACGCTCCACCGCCTGGTCGGGGCCGCCCATGACGACGCGGCCCGGGAAATACCGGTCGAAACCAAGCTCCTGCTGGCCCGCCTCGCGGCGGTCGTATCCCTTGTAGGCTTCGGGGTCCGGCGGCTTGCTCGCCGCCTCTATGCCCGCGCGCGCATATTCCGCCATCGGCTTGTCGACGATCTCCTTCAGGCGGTCGTCGTCCTTCTTCTCGAGAAAGTGCGCGTGATAGACGCAGCAGATCTCGTGATCCTCGACCTTGCGGCCGAACTTCGGGAGCGCGTCCCGGTACCAGCCGATGCGCTCGACCGCGACCGGATGGTCGACGTGATAGGCGACGTAAAGGAGGTTGTGGCCTTCCTGAGCCGTCCACTCGAAGCTCTCTGGCGACATCAGGCAGGCGTTCCAGATCGGCGGGTGCGGTTTCTGGTAGATCGGCGGCAGGATGGTGAGGCCGGACATCTTCGGCCGGAACGCGCTCTCGTATTCGAGCGGCCCGCCCGCCCACGCCTTGCGCACGAGGTCGACGCCCTCTTCCACGCGCTCTCGGCTCTCGCGCATCGGCACGCCGAAGGCATCGAACTCGTCTCGGATGAAACCGCGACCGACGCCGAAATCGAAGCGGCCCTTCGACAGCTGGTCGAGCGTGGCGCCCTGCTCGGCGACGCGCACCGCGTCGTTGAGCGGCAGCACGGTTGCCCCCGTGCCGAGGCGGATGTTCTTGGTCCGGGCCGCGAGATAGCAGAGGAAGGCGTAGTTGGCCGGCAGGAAGCCGCCGTGGCGGACGAAATGGTGTTCAACCAGCCAGACGTAGTCGATGCCGACGCGATCCGCGAACTCCACCTGCTCGACCATGTTGTGCATGTGGGTGCCGATGTCGCGTGCGCTGCCCGGCAGGTAGGTCGGCAGATAGAAAAGCCCGAACTTCATGATACGCCCCTTCCCTCTCGCCGCGCGGTTGGCCCGCACGCCTTCTTGGTTCCTCTGGATTTAATACAGGGAAATGCGGTTGCGTTGCGAGTCGCCTCGCGCTTGCGCCCCCTCATGCATTAAGGTGCGCGCAGACCGAGGGAGGAAACGACATGACGGACACCAACGACGAACTGCGCCGCAAGCTCAGCATCGCCTGGCGCTTCTTCTACGGCCGCGGCTTCGTCGACGGCTTCGGCCATATCAGCGCGCGCACGCAGGATCCGAACGTCGTTCTGATGACGCCGCACGACCTCGGCAAGGTCTCGCATCCCGACGATTTCGTGCTCTGCGATCTCGACGGCAAACAGTTCGGCACGGATGTGAAACTGCCGGGCGAACTTCCGATCCACCTCGAGATATTCAAGAGCCGGCCCGACGTCGGCGCGGTCGCCCACTTCCACTGCCATTATTCGAGCAGCTTCGGCATGTCGGAACATGCCCTGAAACCGACCTATTTCCTCGCTTCGATCTTCCGCGACGGCATCCCGGTGCATCCGGATTCGCGGCTGATCCTGAACCAGGACCGCGGCGAGGCGATGGTGAAGACGCTGGGGCCGCGCCGGGCAATGATCCTGAAGGCGCACGGAATCGTCGTGACCGGTGCGGACGTGGAGGAGATGACCGCCGCCGTCTACATCATGGAGGACAACGCGAAGCGCACCGCGATCGCCGCCTCGATGGGCAAGTTCGAGACGCTGGGCGAGGCCGCGATGGAAGAGATCGAGGAGGAACTGATGCGCACACGCGGGCCCCTCGGGCGCATCTGGAAACTCTGCGAGATGGAAGCCGCGGAGATGGGCGACTGAACCTCACGTGATGCGCTGACGAGTCGGCGTCTGCGTGGTAGCGGAACGGGCATGGTGGAACTGGCGTACAGCGAATTCGGGGACAGCGGCCGGCCGCTCGTGGTGATGCACGGGCTGTTCGGCTCAGCGCGGAACTGGACGGCCATCGCTCGGAAGCTCGCGGAAACGCACCGCGTCTTCGCGCTCGACCTCCGCAACCACGGCGCCTCGCCGCGGATGACGTCCATGTCCTACGCCGAAATGGCCGGAGACGTCGCGGATTTCATCGCGGCGCGCGGGCTCGAATTCCCCATCGTCATGGGCCATTCGATGGGCGGCAAGGTCGCGATGCAACTCGCCCTCGCCCGGCCGGAGCTCGTGGGCGCGCTCGTCGTCGTCGACATCGCCCCCGTTGCCTACGGCCACGACATGCTCGACTACGTCGCCGCGATGGAGATGCTCGATCTTTCGGGCTCGCACCGCCGCGCCGAGCTCGAGGAGGAACTCGCGGGCAAGGTTGCCGATCCCGGCATCACCGCCTTCCTGATGACGAACCTGGAACGCGTGAACGGCAGCTTCCACTGGCGCATCAACCTGACCGCGATCTCGGCCGGAATGAGCGGCATCCTCTCGTTCGACCCACCGGACAGAGCAACCTACGACGGCCCGGCGCTGTTCATCGCCGGCGCCAACTCGACCTATATCCGGGACGAACACCGGGCGCGTATCCAGGCGCTGTTCCCGAAGGCGCGCACGGTGACCATCAAGGACGCCGCGCACTGGGTCCATGCCGACCGGCCGGATGCGTTTCTCAAGACCGTGAAGGCGTTCCTCGGGGCGATCGGCTGACCGCTTCGCTGCCTCAGTCGTCGCTCGGCAGCCTGAGTTCTCCGAGCGGCGGAAGTCCGTAGGCGTCCCAGTTGCCCGCGACTTCCTCCATCCGCTCGCGCGGCGGCAGCGACTTCTCCGGATAGCCCCACTTGCGGGTGGCGTCGATCACCATCTTGGTGCCCGAAATCTCGGCCTGCGTGAGGCCGGGCTCGAACGAGGACGGATCGAGCTCGACCGAGGCCGTGTTCGGGATGGTCTTGATGTCCTTGTCGGGGCGCACGCGCCACGCCATCACCCAGTCGCGCATGAACGGGTCGTTGATGTCGACGTCGTCGTCGCACACCACGATCCACTTGAAGTAGCTCATGCCGAAATGGCCCATGGTGCCGAACGCCGCCTGGTCGACATGGCCCGAATACATCTTCTTCATGCTGATCCAGAGGATCGCGGTGCCGCCTCCGGCCTCCAGCGCATGCACGTCGCGGATACCCGGAAGATTGAGATCCTCGCTCAGGTGCTTCTTGAGCCCGGCTTCCAGCAATGCCCGCTTCAGCATCGAGGACTCCGACGGCGGGAACTGGCTGATCACGCCCATCACGATGGGATCCTTGCGGTGCGTGATGCATTTGACGCGGAACACCGGGCCCGCGCGTCCGCCCGCCATGTAGCCGGTGAACTCGCCGAACGGTCCCTCGGGCTCGGTGACGTCCATCAGCACCTCCCCCTCGATGACGATCTCGGCATGCGCGGGAACCTCAAGATCGACGGTCTCGCATTTCACCAGCTCGATCGCCTCGCCGCGGATGCCGCCCGCGACCGAGAGCTCGTCGGCGCCGTATCGCGCCGGCGCGACGAGATACTGCACCGGATCGCCGCCGATGAAGATCGCCGCCGGCATGTGCTGCCCGCGCCGCTTCCACTTCTCGTAGTGGATCGCGCCGCCGCGGTCAGGCGCACCGAACAGGATGCCGGTGGTGTGCGGCCCCTTGATCTGGCAGCGCCGGATGCCGATGTCGCGCCGTCCGTTGTCGGGGTCCTTGGTGACCCAGAGCGGCGTGAGATACGGGCCCGCGTCTTTGCCGGGAGTCCAGATCGGAACCGGCAGCTTGGTGAGGTCGGCATCCTCTCCCATGAGGATCACCTCCTTGCACGGGCCGGTCGGCACTATGACGGGCTCGATCGGTGCGTTCATGCCGGCGGTGACGCGGCCGTGGATGGCCTCCAATGTGGGTTCGCAGCCGAGCGCAGTCGCGATCATGCGGCGCGACGCGGCAACCACGCCACCGACGATACGTCCGCCCTCAAAGCCCTTGATGTTGCGGAAGCCGATGCCGTAGCGGTTCTCTTCGTCCATCGCGCGGAAAATCATCCGCAGGACCGAGCCGACCTCCCAGTCCTTGTCGACCTCCTTGTCGACCCACTTGAACATACCCTGCTGCTCGAGCACCTGCAGCCAGGGGCGGAGACTCTCGTATGCCATCGTCAACTCCCTGTAACACCCGACAGGGAGGTAACGCGAATACGGCGGCGGTTACAAGCCGATGGGGGAGAAATCGATGGACGGATAGGCGCGCGTCAGTGCACGGACGATATCCATTTGCGCATCGCTCAGGGCCGCTTCGCCGCGCCCCTCGATACCCTTGTTGAAGCGCGTCGCGCTCTTGTCGCCGTCTACCTCTGCAATCGTCTGGGCAATCTTCGCATCGTCTGCGCCGAGACCGCAGAAGTCGGAGATGCGGGCGAGCGTCGCTTCCTTGTTCGGAATCATGTCTTCGTAGCGAACCCAGAGCGGATTGACGTCGCCCTTCCGTTCCGCGAGCGACCACGAAACGAAGAACTGCACGTACCAGGGTGCGAGATGGCGGACGAGCGCGTCGTGCTTTCCGTCCTCGTCGAGGGACTCCCAGTCGGGATAAAGGAACGAGTTGCGCACGGCCCCGCCGTCCCAGAAGTCGCGCATGCTGATCAGCGTATCGAACAGGTTGCGCACGAGAACCACCGGCTTCATTCCGTATGCCTGGACGAGATGGATGTTGGGCGCCGAGGCGCGGCAGTGCTGCTGCACGACGGTATCGCGTTTCGTCCAGTAGCGGATGGCGGGCAGGTAGAGTTCCTGCTCGTTCTCGACGAAGGCGTTTGCGTATTGCGCCGTAACGAAGCCGGAAAGCCGCTGGACGGCATTGGCCAGCCAGCTCGATCCGCTCTTCGGCATGCAAGCGATCAGAATGGTGCGGCCCACGGCCGCGGGATCCCGGCCGGGCTCGTAGTCGGAAAGCCGGGCGGGATAGTCGCTGTACGCCAGCAACGTTTCGAGGTTGGAGCGGAAAGGCTCGTTCGAGGGCTCCAGCGCAAGGAGCTTCCGCACGCAGTCGATCGTGTATTCGCGCGGCAAGCTGCCGCCCCAGGACTGGCCGGCGTGACGGTATGCGGTCGCGAGATTTGCCCGGACGCCGCCGTCGCTGGGATCGAGCGCATGGGCGCGTTCGAGCGCCTCGATGCCGTCCTTTATCCGGCCCACCTGGCACATCAGGATGCCGCCGTTCGTCAATGCATTCACATCGTCCGCCCGCACGGCAAGAATCGCCTCGAAGGCCGCAAGCGCCGGCTCGGCACGCCCGGCAAGCGCATGCTCCGTCGCAAGTTTCGTCGCTTCCCATAGCGACATGCGGACAACTGTCTCTGTGCTCATGCGCACATGCTAGCCGCCGCGCCTTAACGAAACCCTAACCATGTAAGTCTCTGATTCCGGCTCGCCGCCGAAATTCCGCTGCGACGCCGACGGAAACGGTTGAGCCGGGACGTGTCAGCGGCGAAATTCCCGCAAGATTTTCCGCGCGCCGACAGTTCGGCGAGGAAGGTTCGAAGATGGCAATATTCGGGTTTCAACGGGCGCTGATCGCTTCGGCAGTTGCAGCCGCCCTCTCTGCGGGCGGGGCGGCGGCGCAGTCACGCAGCCCCGGCGGTAGCGGCGACGACATGCCGCGTACGCTCCAGCTTCTCGACACGAACCACGACGGCAAGGTTACGCTCGACGAGATCAGGGCCGAGCAGAAACGTCTTCTCGGCGCCGCCGATCTCGACGGCGACGGCAAGCTTTCCGTCGAGGAATTCCGCCGCCGCGGCCGCTGGTTCCAGCGCCTCAACACGACGACCCTGTTCGACCTTCTGGACGCCAATGGCGACGGCCAGCTGACGGCCGAAGAGATCGCTAGCCCCTCTGCCCGCTGGTTCAAGCGGTACGACAGAAACGGAGACGGCAGCCTCGTCCCCGCGGAAGTGCCCCAGCTGGCCGACCCCGGATCGCGCTTCCACGACAAGCAATAAAAGTGGACAATGAGCATCTGTCGCTTTCTCGAAAGGAGACCGGCGGCGATGGATGCTCAACAGATTTCCGACGACGACCTCGTGGGCCTTGCGGCCGCGGGTGACGAAGGCGCGTGGGCCGACCTGATGGACCGTCACCTGTCTGCGATCGTGTCCTTCGCATGGTATCGGCTGCACGACCGGGCAGAAGCCGAGGACGTGGCGCAGGAGACGATGCTCCGTTTCTCGAAGAAGGTGCGCGACTGGACGCCGGGCGGCCCTCAGGTCCGCTCCTGGCTCTACCGCGTCGCGGCCAATCTCTGCATCGACCGCCAGCGGGCGAAGCGCCCGGAAGTTCCCGTTGAGGACGCCGAGGAACACGCGGTGATCGACCTGCGTCCGCATCTCGACGGGAAAATGGATGCGCGCCGTGTAGTGTACAAGGCGCTGTCCGCGCTGCCCGAACGTCAGCAGGTCGTGCTGATCATGGTCTACTACCAGGGTCACACGGTTCGCGAGGCAGCCGAGATTCTAGCATGCGACGGAGTCGCTCCTCGCCCGGGCACGGCGGACGATGCGGGCGGCGCTCGAACCCAACCGGGAGGACCTGATCGGGTCCGGATCGAGATGACGGAATCGAAATCGCTTTCCGACGCGCAGCTCGACGCTGCGCTGGAACTTCTGCGCGCCCCGCCGCCGAGCGACCGGCTCGAGGCCCGCGTGAAGGAGTTCGCGCCGGCGGCATGGAGTACTCCGGTGCAGAGCGTCCGCTTGCGCCGCTGGTCCATCGCCGCAGCGCTCCTGCTTGCGGCGGGAACGGGAGCGATGCTCCACGTCGTCCTCGTCGACCGCGCCGCGCCCTCGTCGGCGGCACAGGCCACGGCCGAAGCGACCATGCCTCCGTCCGAAGAAATCCGGCCGCCGGAGATCGCGCTCGTCGATCCGCCGGTCCGGCCGCAGGCCGAGACGATCTCGGTCGCGATCCTGCCGCTCGACTGATCCTTCCGGCACTTGCTCGGACCGGACGACCGCGCCCGTCATTGCCGGCCGGCAACAGGAGGAACCGCCCGATGGACCAGAAGATCATCTCGCTCTACGACGAATACACCCACGCTCCGCTGCCCCGCCGGGTGTTTCTGGAGCGTTTGGCTACACTCGCGGGCGGTACCGCGGCAGCGATGGCGCTGCTGCCGCTTCTCGAAAATTCCTAAGCGCACGCCGCGACGATCGCCGAGGGAGACGGGCGCATCGCGACCTCGCGCATCGCCTATCCGGGCGCAGGCGGCGAAGTGAAAGCCTATCTCGCGATGCCGAAGTCGGGCGGGAAACACGGCGCGGTCGTCGTCATCCACGAGAACCGCGGGCTCAACCCCCATATCGAGGACATCGCCCGCCGCCTCGCGGTCGACGGCTTCGTTGCGATGGCACCCGACGCGCTGTCGCCGATGGGCGGCACGCCCGCCGACGAGGATGCAGCGCGCGGCATGATCGGCAAGCTCGACGCCGGGCAGACGGTCGCCAACTACGTCGCCGCAGTGAGCTGGCTCAAGGGACACGCGAACTCGAACGGCAAGGTCGGCTGCGTCGGTTTCTGCTGGGGCGGCGCTATGGCGAACCAGATGGCGGTGCGCTCGAAGGACCTCGCCGCCGCCGTCGCTTATTACGGCCGCCAGCCGAAGGCGGAGCAGGTCGCCTCGATCTCGGCGCCGCTCCTCCTCCACTACGCCGGGCTCGACGAGCGCATCAATGCCGGAATCGATGCCTACGTCGCCGCGCTCAAGTCCGCCGGCAAGCGCCATGAGCTCCACATGTACGAAGGCGCGAACCATGCCTTCAACAACGACACCAACGGTGCGCGCTACAACGAGGCGGCCGCGAAGCTCTCCTGGTCGCGCACCGTCGCGTTCCTGAAGAAGGAACTCTCCGCCTGACGGCACGCCTGCGCCCCCGCGCGATGTGCTAAGACCCGTGCGGGGACCAACCGCACGGGAAGCGCACGTCCATGCCGATCGAATTCAGGGCCGCCGTCCTCGGCGGGCACACGACGGATCGTCCGTTCGCGGACAGTCGGCCGCTCCGCATCGAGACCATCCGTGCCGAAGGTCCCGCGGCGCACGAGGTTCTCGTCCGCATCGAGGCGGCGAGCCTCTGCCGGTCCGATCTTTCCGTCATCACCGGCGTGCGCGCCTGGCCGATGCCGATCGTCCCCGGCCACGAGGCGAGCGGTATCGTCGAGGAGGTCGGCGCGGACGTCACGCGCGTCGCGACCGGAGACCGCGTCGTACTGGTCTACCAGCCGCAATGCGGGACCTGCCGCTGCTGCCTCGCAGGCGACGCCCATCTCTGCGAGCCCGGCCTCGCCGCAAACCGCGCCGGACGGCTGCTGAGCGGAGGCCCGCGGCTGTCGCACCGCGGCTCCCTTCTCCACCATCACATGGGCCTCTCCGCCTTTGCCGAACGTGCCGTGGTCGCCGAGCATTCGCTCGTGCGCGTCGATCCGGACCTCGATCCCGACATCGCCGCCCTGTTCGGCTGTGCCGCCATGTGCGGCGCGGGCAGCGTTGTCAACACAGGCCGCGCGCGGCCGGGCGAGAGCGTCTGCATCGTCGGCATCGGCGGCGTCGGCGCGAGCGCGATCCTCGGCGCCCGGCTCGCGGGTGCGGGGCGCATCTTCGCCGTCGACCTCAACCCCGGGAAACTCGAACAGGCCGTTGCGCTCGGCGCGACCGATACAGTCCAGGGCAGTCCGGACGCTGCAGCGGAAATTCTCGAGGCGACGTCGGGCGGCGTCGACCTCGCGCTCGAGACCGCGGGCACCGTCGAGGCGTTTTCGACCGCCTATGCCGCCGCGCGCCTGGGCGGGCGCGTCGTCACCGTCGGCCTCGTCAACCCGGCGACGCCCTACGCTCTCGACGTCGCGGCGCACGTCACCGGGGCAAAGACGCTCGCGGGCAGCTACATGGGAAGCTGCAATCCCGCACTCGACATCCCGAAGCTCGTCGCGCTTTACCGGGCCGGCCGCTTTCCGGTCGAGCAGCTGATCACCCACCGCATGCCGCTCGCCGACGTCAACACGGCGCTCGACCGCATGGCGGACAGCGCGGCGCTCCGCCAGATCCTCCATCCGGCGGCGTGACCGCTCACGCCCGGGTCACGCGAACGTTACGGCGACGGGCCTGAAACCGGCGCGCGGCTTCCCATATAGTCTTCCGAACCGTACCGGAGACCCGTCATGCGCCTGCCCGTCCGAACCCTCGCCGCCGCGCTCGTCCTCGCCGCATCCGCCGGCGCTGCCGGAGCCCAGCAGAAGACCGAGACCGCCATCTTCGCGGGCGGCTGCTTCTGGTGCGTCGAATCCGATTTCGACAAGGTCCCGGGCGTGATCGAAACCACGTCTGGCTACACCGGCGGGCACGTCGATAACCCGACTTACGAGCAGGTGTCGCACGAGAACACCGGCCACCGCGAGGCGGTGCGCATCGTCTACGACCCGGCGAAGGTGAGCTACGACAGGCTGCTCACGGCCTATTTCCACTCGGTCGATCCGACCGATGCGGGCGGCCAGTTCTGCGACCGCGGCTAATCCTACGAATCCGCGATCTTCGCGCTCGACGACGCCCAGAAGACCAAGGCGGAAGCGGCCAAGGCCGCGGCCGCGAAGGAACTCGGCAAGGAGATCGCCACGAAGATCGAAACCGCGGCGAAATTCTATCCGGCCGAGGGCTATCACCAGGACTATTACAAGAGGAACCCGATCCGCTATTCGTTATACCGCTGGAACTGCGGCCGCAACCAGACGGTCGAGGAAGTCTGGGGCGACCGCGCCTATCTCGGTATCCCGAAGGACCACAAGAAAGGGGAATAGTCCGGAGGGCGTTCAGCCCCGCGCCGGCTTTCCGTGGATGAGCCGCCAGATGCGCTCCGGCGTCGCCGGCATCTCGACATGAAGGACGCCGTAGGGCGCGAGCGCATCGACGATGGCGTTGACCACGGCGGCGAGCGCGGGTGTCGCACCGCCCTCCCCGCCGCCCCGTACGCCGAGCGGGTTCGTCGGCGACGGCACCTCCATGATGTCGGTTGCAAAGGACGGGAAATCGTCGGCACGCGGCAGCGCGTAGTCCATCAGCGATCCGGCCAGCATCTGCCCGTTCGCCCGGTCGTAGACCGCGTGTTCCATCAACGCCTGTCCCGCGCCCTGCACCATGCCGCCATGGGTCTGGCCGTGCAGGATCATCGGGTTGATGGCGCGCCCGACATCGTCGACAGCGGAGTAGGCGACGACCTCGACGCGCCCGGTGTCGGGATCGACCTCGACCTCGCAGACCTGCGCGCCGTATGGGAAGCCCGGATGCTTCATCAGCTCTTCTGCTGCGGCTTCGAGCGGGCCGCGCAGACTTTCGGGTAAATCCGATCGCGTCTCCGCCGCCTCCGCCGTTTCGAAGATCCCGAGCGACCGGTCAGTGCCGCGGATCGTGAAGCGGCCGTTCGCGAAGTCGATGTCGCCGGGCGCCGCCTCGAGCACGTGCGCTGCGATTTCGCGACCCTTCGCGATCACTTCCTCCGAGGCACGGCCCATCACGATCCCCGCCATCCGCATCGAACGCGCGGAATGCGAGCCGCCGCCCTCCTTCACCACGTCGGTATCGCCGGTGCGCATGCGTATCCGTCCGAACTCGACGCCAAGCCATTCGGCGACGCACTGCGCGAAGCTCGTCTCGTGCCCCTGCCCGCTCGATGTCGTGCCGACGACGACGTCGACGCGACCCTCCGGACGGACATGGACCTCGGCGCGCTCGAACGGGAAGCCGCTCGTGATCTCGATGTAGTTGGCGAAGCCGATGCCGCGCAGCCGTCCACGCGCCTCGGCCTCTCTGCGGCGTGCAGGGAAGCCGTCCCAGTCGCCGATCCGCAGAGCACGGTCCATCGCCTCGCCGAAATCGCCGCTGTCGAACTTGAGACCGAGCGCGGTGCGGTAGGGCATCGCTTCTGCCGGGACGAGGTTGCGGCGGCGCAGTGCGATCGGATCGAAGCCATGGGTGCGCGCCGCGATGTCCACCAACCGCTCCATGATGTACATCGCCTCGGGCCGGCCGGCGCTGCGGTAGGGCGCGGTCGGAGAGGTGTTGGTCAGCACCGATCTTCCGCGCGTCGTCGCTGCCGGGAAGCAGTAGACGCTCGGCAGCAGCTCGGTCGTCTTCACAAGCGGCACGAACGCGACCGTCTGCGCGCCGTTGTTGGCGACGACCTCGGCGCGGAGCGCGAGGAAATTGCCGTCGGCGTCAAGCGCGAGCTCGGCCTGGGTGTAGTTGTCGCGCCCGTGATAGTCCGACAGGAACGCCTCGCTCCGGAGGTTCTGCCAGCACACGGCGCGGCCGAGCTTCCGCGCGGCATGCGCCGTCAGGATGTATTCGGGGTAGGTCCAGTTGCGCGTGCCGTAATTGCCGCCGACGTCGCCCGCGATCACGCGGATCTCCGTCTCCTCGATGCCGAGCGCCTTGGCGACGTCGCGCTTCAGGCGGACCGAGTTGTCGCAGCCGCAATAGAGCGTGATCCGGCCGTTTGCCGGATCGATGTCGGCGAGCGCGGCGCGCGTTTCCATCATCACACCGGTGACGCGCTGCACCCAGGTCGTGAGCGGGACGACGTGCGCCGCGCTCGCAAAGGCCGCCTCGCACGCCGCCGCGTCGCCGAAGCGTCCGTCGGCGCAGAGATTGCCGGCGATGTGGTCCCAGAGATCGACACCCTTTCCCTCCGCGGCGTCGGGCGTCGCCGTCACCGAAGAGAGCGGTTCCCAATCGACCTCAATGCGTTCCGCGGCATCGAGCGCGTCAGCCAGTGTTTCGGCTGCCACCATGGCGACAGGCTCGCCGACGTAGCGTGCGCGGTCGGCGGGGAGCAGCGGGAACGGCGTGATCTTCTTGGGCGTCCCGTCCGTATTCTCGAACGGGAGGTCGACGAGACCCGACATGGCGGCGTAGCACGGCACCTCGCCCAGCCCGTCGGCCGCGATTTCGGCGGCGGTGAGAACGAGAAGGACTCCGTCCGACGTCCGCGCCGCCGAAGCGTCCATCGCCCGGATACGGGCATGTGCGTGAGGCGAACGCAGGAAGACGGCGTGCGCCTGGCCCGAAACTGAAACGTCGGTGGTATAGCGCCCGCGTCCCGTCAGAAGCCGGAAGTCCTCCGCGCGGCGGACCGGCCGGCCGATCCCCGAAGCGCCGTTGCTGCCGTCCATGTCCCTTCCCCGCGTCCGTCCCGGATTTCCGCCGCGTCGATCGCGCCGCTTCCACGGCATTATCGCGATGCGGTTTCCGGGCGGCAAGGAGCGATACCGGAAGGACACACCGTGGCGCACAACGCCCCCCGGTCGCCCGCCGGACATTGACCGCGCGCGCCGCCGCGGTTAGGGTTTCATCATAAGACGATCAGAAAAAACCCTGCCCGGGAGCGACGTCACACCAGATCATCGAACGCAGCGCGAGAGCGGTCGCCGCACAGCAGCCGCATGCGAACGTTCGCACACGAGATAAATCCGGCACCGCGGTCTCGAAGAAGAAGAACGCGAAGAACAACAACGCGGCAAGCCGGATCCGCTGGGTAATTTCCCGGGGGAAATGGTCCAGGGGGCTATTGGGGCCGGTCCGATAGGACCGGCCTTCTTTATTTTGCGAAATCCGCCTGTCTCGACGGCTCGAGCGCCTGCCCGGCGACGGTATAGCGTCTGAGCATGCGCGTCTTGTCGCGCGGAAAATCGGTCCGCGCGTGCATGGTGCACCAGTTGTCCCACATCATCAGATCGCCGCGCCGCCATTTGTGATCGTAGATCACGGCGGCCGACTTCACGTGATCGATCAGCGCGGCGATCAGACGCCGGCTCTCCGCCTCGTCGTACCCCTCGATCAGGGCCGACATCAGCTCGTTGACATAGAGCGCGCGCCGCCCGGTCTTGGGATGGGCGAGCACGGCAGGCTGCCAGTGGTGATCGTAGCGGCCGATGCCGCCCGCCAGGTTTACCCGTTCGGTCGGGAGATACTTGTAGATGTGGAGGACGCGGCGTCCGTCGATCCGGGCCTTGAGGTCGTCGGGCAGCGTGTCCCACGCGCGGTACATGTCGACGAACAGGGTATGGCCGCCGACGCGCGTCACCTCCATCGCGTAGAGCATGGTTCCCCAGTCGGGCTCTGGCGCGTAGCACTTGTCGTGGTGGAAGAACATCTCGCCGTCGGGCAGCGAGCCGATCGGCACGCCGTTCTTGCGGACGTTCGTCACAAGCATGAGGTTCTCGGACGCCGGCCCCTCCGGTCGGTCTTCGGCCTTTCGGAGCCGCCCGCCGAGCGGACCGAACTGCGTGCAGAATGCGCGCTGCGTCTCGGCGGTCAGAACCTGATCGCGGAACAGGAGAATGAGGCGGTCGAGCCATGCGGCGACGAGCTCTTCGAGAACGTCCGGCGGCAACGGTCGCGACAGGTCGAGGCCGCGAACCTCGGCACCGAACGATTCATGCAGCGGATGCAATGTGAACGCCGACATGTCATATATAGTGGTCTCCACCCGTGCGGCGGTCAATGCGGCGAAGTCGCCGTAGGACCTCCGAAAAACGGCAGGAAACTGCGCTCGACAGGCCCTGACATGAACGCCGACACCCTGGTTGCCGATACCGCTATCGACCCCGTCTGCGACATGACGGTGAATCCGGCCAAGACGCCGCATCACTACCTGTATCGCGATCACGAGTACCATTTCTGCGGCGCGCGCTGCCGGGCGCGCTTCAGCGGGGCTCCGGACGCCTACCTGCGCGGAGAGAAGCCGCACCGCAAGGCGTCGGGCGGCAAGTACACCTGCCCGATGGACCCGGAGATCGTGCAGGACGGCCCGGGCGACTGCCCGATATGCGGCATGGCGCTCGAACCGATGGACGTCACGGGCGACGCGGGGCCCAACCCCGAACTCGTCGACATGCGTACCCGCTTCCAGTCCTCGGCGCTTTTCGCTGTGCCGCTCGTCCTCCTCGCGATGGCCGACCACGTCCCCGGCATCGACACCGGCGCGCTGATCCCGCACGCCTACAACGCCTGGGTCCAGCTGTTCCTCGCGCTGCCGGTGGTGGCCTGGGGCGGGCAGCCGTTCTTCAAGCGCGGCTGGTCGTCGATCCTGCGCCGCCAGTTCAATATGTTCACCCTTATCGCCATAGGCACCGGCGCGGCGTTCCTCTACAGCCTCGCAGCGACCCTCGCGCCCAGCCTGTTCCCGGCCGAGCTCGCGACGCATCACGGAACCATCCCGGTCTATTTCGAGGCCTCCGCAGCAATCATCGTCCTCGTCCAGCTCGGCCAGATCATGGAGCTGCGGGCGCGCGACAACACCGGCAAGGCGCTCCG
>JAYOEF010000089.1:0-14997 GCA_038106605.1 Alphaproteobacteria bacterium | reverse complement strand
TTCCAGCGATGCACCTCGTGCAGGTCGGCGTAGCCGCCCTGGGCGAAGGCGCGCAGCAGGTTCAGCGTCGCCGCCGACTGGTTGTAGCCCTGCACCATGCGTTCGGGATCGGGCGTGCGCGCGGCCTCGGTGAAGGCCATGTCGTTGACCATGTCGCCGCGGTAGCTCGGCAGCTTCACGCCGCCGATCTCTTCGAAATCGGACGATCGCGGCTTGGCGAACTGGCCGGCGAGGCGGCCGACCTTGATCACCGGCTTGCCCGACGCGAACGTGAGGACGACCGCCATCTGCAGGAGTACGCGGAACGTGTCGCGGATGTTGTTCGGATGGAACTCGGCGAAGCTCTCGGCGCAGTCGCCGCCCTGGAGCAGGAAAGCCTTGCCTTCCGCCGCCGCGGCAAGCTGGGACCGGAGCTTGCGCGCCTCGCCCGCGAACACCAGCGGCGGATAGCCGCGAAGCCGCGCCTCAGCCGCTCGCAGAGCCTCGGCGTCCGGGTAGACCGGAACCTGCTTGACCGCCTTTTTCCGCCAGCTATCGGGCGTCCATTTCCCCGACATGGCAACCATCCTTCGCCTCGTATTTCAGGAAACCCCGCGTATACGCGCTTTGGCTCGCATTTTCCAGCGAAACCAGCCGTCCGGCGGGCCGCGGAACCGGCCCGGATTAGCAATCGGTTAACCTTTGTTTACCAATATGACGAAGGTCCAACAATCGGCTGGAATTTCGGGGGCATGGGAGGCGAACCGCTACATTCGACGGGCGACTCCGCCCTCGTGCGGAGATCGGACCGCAGCCACCGCTCATTGTTCCTGTCGGCAACGGCGATATCCCTGGTTGCGCTGGTCGCCTGCTGGCTCGGAACCGGTTCGATCATCCGCGGTATCGTCAATTTCGAAGGGCGCCAGATCGCCACCCAATGGGCCCTCGCCTTCGCGCACAGCCTGACGCGCGGCCGGAACGACGAGCGTAACGCCCAGAACCCCTTCGCCGGCTCCCTCGGTGCCGAAAAGCTAAAGGCGCTGGACAACGCCATGTTCGAGGGCGAGATCCTCGGCTACCGGATTTTCGACCGGACCGGGACGATCGTCGCTTCTTCCGAGTTCCAGAGCATCGGTACGATCGACAAGGACCCGGTCATTGCCGGCGTCCTGCAGGACGGAGAAACCCACGCCCTTCTCCACATCGAGCCGGATGGCGGGGAAACGGAAACGCGAAGCGTCGCCGTCGCTCCCCTGGTCTGGAGCGGCCGCGTCGAAGGCGCGATCGGGATCGACGTCGACATGTCGGCGCGGGCCGATCAGCTTTCGAAGTTTCGAAACCTCGCCATGGTCTGCCTCGCCGTGCTGCTCGCCGCGGTGACGGGGATGATGGGCCTCAGCGTCGGCAGAACGCTCCGGCGCTACCGGCTCGCCGAAGAGCATCTCAAGCGGAGCGAGGAACAGCACCGCAAGCTGCTGGAGGGATCGCGGGCCGCCATCGTGATCCACGACTGCATCAAAATCCTCTATGCGAACCCGGCCGCTGCCCGCCTTCACGGCGCCGCACGCGCCGAAGATCTTATCGGCCTCGAACCGGCCGAGCTGGTCCTCGAGGAAGACCGGGAGCTGATGTTTCGGCGCCAGGAGCGCTATTTCGAGACCGGCGAAGTCGTTCCCGTAAAGCTCGGGACACGCAGGAAGCTCGACGGAAGCCGTGTGGAAACCGACGCCTTCACGTCGGGCGTGCTCTGGAACGGCCGGCCCTGCGTCCAGGTCCAGGCCTGGGACATGAGCGCGGAAATGCGGGCGCAACGCGCTGTTTCCGAAGGCGAAGCCCGCCTTTCGGCCCTGATCTCCAATGCGCCCCTTGCCGTCTGCATCAAGGACACCGAAAACCGAATACTGGTCGTCAACCAGGTCTTCCGCGAAATCACCGGGATGCGGAAAACGGATCTCATCGGCCGCGCCACCGACGAACTCGTTCCGAAGGCCCTCGCCGACGACCTGGACGCGCAGGGGCGGCACGTCCTGACGACCGGACAGAACGTCCACTTCGAAATCGGTTTCGAGAAAGAGGGCTACGGTACCAAGACCCTTCTCGCCGACAAATTCCCGATACGGACTCCCGACGGCCGCATCATCGGCGTCGCGACCATCCTCCGGGACGTGACCGAGGAGCGCGCACGCGAACGCAAGATCGTGGAGAGCGAGGCCCGCCTTCGCGGCTTCCTCGATTACTCCAACACCGTCATGTACATGAAGGATCCCGACCACCGGATGACGCTGGTCAACCGCCGCTACGAGGAATTCTTCGGCGCCAGCGCCCATGACATCATCGGCAACCGGATCACGGACTGGATTTCCGCGGACGCGGCCGCGATCGCCGAGCTCCAGGACCAAAGGATCGTCGAGACCGGCGAACCGACGTCGCATGAAATCGAATTTGTCCGCGCCGACGGCGAGAGACGCACGGTCCTGTCCGAAAAATTCCCGGTGTTCGGCCCCGACGGAAAGCTCCTCGAGATCGGCGGGATCAACACCGACATCACCTTCCTCAAGCAGAAGGAACTGGAAAGCGAGTACGCCCGTCAGTCGGCGGAACGGGCGGAACAGCGGCTGATGGCCTTCCTCGATCACTCCATGTCGACCGTGTACATCAAGGACACGGATCTCGAGATCACCCTCGTGAACCGGGCGATGGAGCAGTATTTCGGACGATCGAACGACGAGCTCATCGGCGCGCGCGCGCACGACTTCATGCCGAAGAACGTTGCCAACGAGATCGAGACGATCGAGTACGAAATTCTCCGGAGCGGCGAGCCGATGTCGATGGAGACCGACCTTGTGCGGCGCGACGGCGAGACGCGAAGCTTTCTGCTGGAAAAATTTCCCATCTTCTCGGGCACGGGCGAGGTCGTCGGCATCGGCGGGATCAGTTCCGACATCACCGAAGCGAAGCAGCGAAGCCGCGCGATCATCGAGAGCGAAGCGCGCCTTACCGCATTCCTCGATCACGCGCCCTTCATGACGATCCTGTCGGCGCCGGACCGGACGCTGATCAACGTCAATCGCGAATACGAGAAGTTCTTCGGCGTCCAGAATGCGGACGTCGCCGGTCTCAGGACCCGCCCATGGCTGCCGGCGGAATTCCAGAGCCTGTACACGGGCGAACAGTCCGACATCATGCGCCCCGGCACCATCATCGAGCGGACGATCGAGATGCCGAACGCAGCCGGCATTCCCCGCGTGCTTCACCAGACGAAGTTCCCGATCCTGCTGAAGGACGACACGGTCGTCGCCGTCGGCACGATCATGATCGACGTCACCGAGCAGAAGGAATACGAGCGCGATCTCGAACGGGCCCGCGACGACGCCGAGGCGGCGAACCGTGCGAAGTCCGCATTCCTCGCGAACCTGAGCCACGAGATCCGGACGCCGATGAACGGCGTCCTCGGCATGGCCGACCTTCTTTCCAGCTCGCCGCTGAGCAGGGACCAGCAACGCCTTCTCAACACGATCCGCCGTTCGGGTGAGGCGCTCCTCGGCGTCATCAACAACGTCCTCGACGTCTCGCGCATCGAGGCGCGCGAGTTCCGGCTCGACGCGACCCGCTTCGACCTGCACGAACTCGTGGCGGAGGCCGTCGACCTGTTCGCCGAAGGCGCCACCGGGAAAGGCGTCGAGATCGCCCACCATGTCGGCGGCGACGTGCCGGTCTACGTCGTCGGCGACGACGTGCGCCTGCGCCAGGTCCTGCTCAACCTGGTCGGCAACGCGATCAAGTTCACTTCGGAGGGCGAAGTGGTCGTCCGGCTGATGCGTATCGGCGGCCCGCAATCGGAGCCCCTCATCCGCTTCGAGATATCCGATACCGGTATCGGCATCCCGCGCGAGAAGCAGGCCCTCCTGTTCGATGCCTTCAGACAGGTCGACGACTCGATCACGCGCAAGTACGGCGGTTCGGGGCTCGGCCTCTCCATCGCGCAGCATATCGTCACGCTGATGGGCGGCCGGATCGACATCGACAGCGAACCGGACGTCGGCTCGACCTTCGTCTTCACGATCCCGCTCGCCACCGCACCCGAACGCGAGAGCCGTCCGGACGGCGACAATTCCATGCTCGCGGGACGCCGCATCCTGATCGTCGACGACAACGCGACCAACCGCGAGATCTTCGCCAACTTCGCGTCGGGCTGGCGGATGGTTTACGAGACCGCCGACAGCGGCGAGAAGGCGCTGGAGCTCGTGCGCGCCGCGCACGCCGCCGGCCGTCCGTTCGACGTCGCGGTCGTGGACGTCGTCATGCCGGAAATCAGCGGCCTCGAACTCGCGCGCCGGATACGGGCGGATCGCCGGTTCGACGGGACCGCCCTCATCGCCATGACGTCGTTCAACTGGGACCGGGACAGCGCCCATTCGCGCGAGTCGGGCTTCGCCCAGTTTGTCACGAAGCCCGTGCGCCGCCGCGAAGTGGCGGCCCTGCTCCGATCGGTTCTCGGCGAGACCGCCGCAACGCCGGATGCCGCCCATGGGGCGACGGAAGCCGGCGGAGCGAAAGCCGCAAGGAATGGCGCCGTCCTCATCGCCGAAGACAATCCGGTAAACCGGGAAATCGCGCAGCAGTATCTGGAACGCGAAGGTTGCCGCGTCGTCCTTGCCGAGAACGGAAACGAAGCGGTTGCCGCATTCGAAAAGGCGGCGTTCGACCTCGTGCTCATGGACGTGCAGATGCCCGAGATCGACGGCATCGAGGCGACGCGGCTGATCCGCGAATTCGAGGCCCGTACCGGCCGCCGGCGGACGCCGGTGATCGCCGCGACGGCACATGCGTTCCGCGAGGACCGGGAGAAATGCATCCTCGCCGGCATGGACGATTTCCTGTCGAAACCCTTCACGCGCAAGGACCTCTCCCCCCTTCTCGACCGCTGGCTCGGGCCGGCGAAAAATCAGACGGGAGACGCAACCGCCGTCTCTGCACCCGACAGCGAGGCGACAGCGGAAGCGCTTCTCGATCCGGAGACGCTCCGCCAGATCCGTTCCCTCGATCCGAGCGGCGGAACCCGTATCCTAGCCAAGCTCGTCGGCATGTACATGGAAAGCACGCCGCGCCAGATCGACGAACTCCTCGCGCGTCTCAATGACGGCGATATCGGAGGCGCGGGGGCGATCGCACACGGCCTCAAGACGAGCTTGGCGAACGTCGCGGCGCTCGGGCTTTCGGATGCGTTCCGCGAGATCGAACAGGCCGCCCGCGAGGGAGACATCGACAGATGCCGTGCGGCGGCCGCGACCCTGAATGCCGACTACGCCGCGGTCGGCCGATCGCTCAGGAGCCTGGTCTCTTCCGGCTCCCCCATGCTGGAGAGCGCGTAACATGAGCGACCTCTCCGCCGCCCCCCCTCCCACCATCCTGATCGTCGACGACGACGCGACGCAGCGCTTCCTGTCGCGCGAGGCGCTGGAGGCGCGCGGTTACCGCGTCGAGGAATCCGAGCGCGGCGACGACGGCTTCGAACACGCGAAGACGCTGAAACCCGACCTGATCCTGATCGACGTCATGATGCCGGGTCTCAACGGATACGAACTGTGCGAGGCGGTCCGCCGGACGCCGGAGATCGAGCGCACGCCGATGATCCTCGTGACCGCGCTGGAGGACCTCGATTCCATCGCGCACGGCTTCCAGGCGGGCGCGAACGACTTTCTCGTCAAACCGATCACATGGGCGCTGCTCGGCTACCGGGTGCAGTTCGCGCTTCGCACGGCGGAGATGGAGCGCGAGATGCGCATCGCCAAGGAGGACGTCGAGCTAGCGAGCCGGGCGAAATCGATCCTCCTGTCGAACATGAGCCATGAGCTGCGTACGCCGCTCAACGCCATCATCGGCTTTTCGGAATTCCTGCGTCAGCAGAACAAGGACAGCGCCGACGAGAACACCCGCGAATACCTCGAATACATCCATTCGAGCGGCAAGCGTCTCCTGACCACGATCAACGACGTGCTCGACATGGCGAACCTGGAATCGGGGCGCCTCGTGCTGGCCGAGGACCGGGTCGACATACCGCGCATGATCGCGAGCGTGATCAAGCACTTCGACGCCGCGGCGGAGGAAAAGGAGCTCATCATCGACAGCGCGGGCTGCGACGGCGCACCCACGGTTCTGGGCGACCCGGAGATGCTGAAGCGGGTCGTCGGAAACCTGCTGTCGAATGCGATCAAGTTCTCGGATGCGGGAACGATCTCGATCACGGCGGCCGTTGAAGACGGCAGCATGGTGCGGATCACGGTTTCGGATACGGGGCGCGGCATGTCGGATAGCGAAATCGCCGGAATCCTGGAACCCTTCCGGCAAGCCGACCAGCGCCTGTCGCGTGACCACCAGGGCACCGGGCTCGGCGTTCCGATCGCGCGCGCCATGATCGAACTGCACGGCGGGCGGCTCGAGTACCGCCCGGCGGAAGGCGGAGGAACGGCTGCTTCGGCGGTCTTCCCGCTCAGGGTCCCGGAAACCGGCCGGAAGAAGAGCCCCTCCAAGGCCGCCGAATAGGCCGCCTCACCGCACGCACCTATTCCGCGGCTTCTGCCTTCTTGGGCGGGGCCACCGGCTCGCGCATCGTCACGAATTCCTCGGCTGCCGTCGGATGGATGCCGACCGTCGCGTCGAACTGCGCCTTGGTCGCGCCGCACTTGAGCGCGATGCCGAGGCCCTGCGTGATCTCGCCCGCGTCGGCGCCGACCATGTGGCAGCCAACGACGCGGTCGGACGCCTTGTCGACGATCAGCTTCATCAGCGTCTGCTCGGACGAGCCGGTCAGCGTGTGCTTGAGCGGCCGGAAGGTGGAGCGGTAGATGTCGACGTCGCCATAGGTCTTGCGCGCGTCCTCCTCGGTGAGGCCCACCGTGCCGATCGGCGGGTTGGAGAACACCGCGGTCGGGATATCGGCATAGTCCATCTTCAGCTTCGTGCCCTTGAACAGGTTCGACGCGAGCTTCATCGCCTCGCCGATCGCGACCGGCGTCAGCTGGAAGCGGTCGATGATGTCGCCGATGGCGTAGATGTTGGACACGCTGGATCGGAAATAGTCGTCGACGATGACGGCGCCGTTGGCGTCGAGCCGCACGCCCGCCTCCTCGAGACCCATGTTCGCCGTATTCGGTACCCGCCCGATGGCGTAAAGCACCTCGTCGACCTGCACGGTCTCGCCGTTGCTCATCGTCACGTCGAGGCCGCCCGCGACCTTCTCGATCCGGTCGATGTTGGTGTTCCAAAGGAGACCGATGCCCTTCTTCTCCATCTCCTTCGCGAGATGGCGGCGGACGTCGATGTCGAAGCCGCGCAGGAACAGATCGCCGCGGTAGACCAGCGTCGTCTCCGCCCCGTAGCCGTTGAAGATGCCCGCGAACTCGACGGCGATGTAGCCGCCGCCCACGATCATCACGCGGTCGGGCCGCCGCTCCAGATAGAACGCGTCGTCGGAGACGATGGCATGCTCGAAGCCGGGCGTGTTCAGTTTCTGCGGCCAGCCGCCGGTCGCGATCAGGATGTTTTCGGCCGTCACCGTCTTGCCGCCGACCTCGATCGTGTGCGCGTCCTTCAGCGTCGCGCGCGCCTCGTACAGCGTGACACCGGAATTCTTTAGGAGATTGCGGTAGATGCCGTTGAGCCGCTCGATCTCCTTGTTCTTGTTGGCGATCAGCCGCGACCAGTCGAGCGTCGGCTCGGGGAAGTCCCAGCCGAAGCCCGCGGCGTCGTGCGCTTCCTCGACCGCGTGCGCGCCGTAGGAGAAGAGCTTCTTCGGAATGCAGCCGACATTGACGCAGGTGCCGCCGAGGAACCGCTCTTCGGCAACGGCCACGCGCCCGCCGTAGTTCGACGACATTCTTGAGGCCCGGACGCCGCCGGAACCCGCGCCGATGACAAACAGGTCGTAGTCGTAGCCCGCCATGGAACAGCCTTTCGCTCGGAAATGCGCCCCCCGGGCGGGGGGCGGTCGCGTTGTCCGAGGATATAAGGCCCTTTCGGACCGGCGTTAAGCCCCGATGCCGCCGAGGCGGCCTCCGCCGAGACGCCCTGCTGCCCAAGCGCTGTTCATGTACTGCCGCGACTGCCTCGTTAATCGCCAGAGGGCACGCCGTGGCCTTTTCGGCACCGCCGCCGCTTTCGTTGGAAATCCGCGCCATCTCCCGAGTCGCGCCGGATGGCACGAATCTTGCAGGTATTTCCGTGAGCGCCCCGCAGCAATGCGGAGAACAGGAGATACGGATCGGGAGGATCCCCGGAATGCGGTAACGCAGGAGGTCCTTGTGAGTGCGTCAGAAGCGAAGAGTGCGTCAGAAGCGAAGATAGTTCTCGACCACGTCGAGCACGTGTTTACGACGGCTGACGGCGCCTCCGTTCGGGCGCTGGAGCCGGTCGACATCGCGATCGAACCCGGCCGCTTCGTCAGCGTCATCGGCCCTTCCGGTTGCGGCAAATCCACGATCTTCAACATCATCGCCGGACTCGAGGTTCCGACAGCAGGACGCATCGTCGTCGACGGCACGGACATCACCGGCATGATCGGCGTCGTCGCCTACATGTTGCAGAAGGATCTTCTGCTGCAGTGGCGAACGATCCTGGACAACGTCATCCTCGGCATGGAACTCCAGGGCGTGCCGGTTGCGGAGGCGCGTCACCGGGCGCTGCCGTTCCTGCGCAAGTACGGGCTCGGCGGCTTCGAGGACAAGTATCCCTCCCAGCTCTCCGGCGGCATGCGCCAGCGGGCGGCACTGCTGCGCACCATGCTCTACGACAGCGAAATCATGCTCCTCGACGAGCCGTTCGGCGCGCTCGACGCCCAGACGCGCGCGCAGATGCAGGAATGGCTGCTCCAGCTGTGGCAGGATTTCGGCAAGACAGTCCTGTTCGTCACCCACGACGTCGAGGAAGCGGTTTTTCTCTCCGACGAGATCTACGTGATGTCGGCGCGCCCCGGCCGGGTGAAGGCCATCCTCGACGTGCCGCTGCCCCGCCCGCGCACCAAGCAGATGGCGCTGGAGCCGGCCTTCATGGCGATCAAGGAGCGCTGCATCGGCCTCCTGACCGAGGAGGCGCCCAAGCTGTCGGAGGCCGCTGCTGCATGACGACCGCCCGTCGCACCGCGACCCGCGAGGTCCGCCCATGAACGTCAAGGCTCCGACTCTCATCGCCGCCGTCCAAAATCTCGGGCGCAGCCGCTCCGCGCCGCGGGGCACGAGCAAGGTCGGCACGATCGCATCTCGGAGACGCCAGCTGCCCCGCCAGAAGATCTGGCCGTCCTGGCTCGTTGCCGCATGGCAGGTCGGCATCTTCATCGCGATGATCTTCTGCTGGGAGGTGGGTGCGGATACCGGCTGGGTCGACGCATTTTTCTGGTCGCAGCCGTCGAACATCTGGGAGACGCTGCAGAAGTTCGTCGCGTCCGGCGGCGCCTACGTCGACACGCTCGCGACCTTCCGCTCGACGATCATCGGCTTCGTGCTCGGCACGTTCGGCGGTGCGTTCCTCGGCCTCTCCTTCTGGTGGTCCCGAAACTACGCCGCCATCGCCCAGCCTTACCTGATCTGCTTCGAGGCGATGCCCAAGCTCGCCCTCGCGCCGCTCGTCGTCCTCGTTTTCGGGATGGGAATCGCCGCGAACGTTGCCATCGGCGTCGCGCTCACGGTCGTCGTCTCGACGCTCACCACCTACTCCGGCGTCAAGGCCGTCGACCGCGACTCCGAGCGGCTGTTCTATTCGCTCGGCGCGACACGCTACCAGGTGTTCCGCAAGCTCGTCGTGCCCGCAGTGCTGCCGTGGATCATCTCGGTGCTACGGGTCAACATCGGCCTCGCGCTCACGGGAACCATCGTCGGCGAGTTCATCTCTTCGCAGCACGGGCTCGGCCGCCTGATCCTCTACGCGGGCGAAACTTACGACATCGCGCTGATCTGGGTCGGCGTCGGCGTCCTCTCGACACTCTCCGTCGTGATGTACATCGCCGTCGGCCGCCTCGAGAAGATCCTCATCAAGGGCGTCACCCACGGAGCCGCGGTGTGACGGAAGACCCGAAAACCAACCTTCACAGGGAAAGGACAACCTCATGAAACTGGGTTTCAAAAGGCAGGGACTGAAATCGATGATTGCCGCGGCCGCCGTCGCCGGGCTGTTCACCGTGATGCCCGCCGCCGCGGAGACGGAACTGATCGTCGCCGAACCGGTCCACTCCACGGGCTACCTGCCGTTGTACGTCGCCATGCACAAGGGCTACTTCGCGGAAGAAGGTCTCAAGCTCAAGGTCATGACGACCAAGGGCGGCGGCGCGCACACCAACGCGGTGCTCACCAAGCAGGCCTTCGCGTTCATCGGCGGACCGGAGCACAACGCGTTCGCGAAGGCCAAGGGCGCCGAGCTTCGCGCCGTCGTCAACGTCGTGAACCGCGGCAATGTCTACATCGTCGCGGCCAAGAAGTACGGCATCCCGAAGGGCGACCTCGCCGCCTTCGTGAAGGGCAAGACCATTGCGGTCAGCTACTACGGCGGCACGCCCAACTCGATCATGCGCTACCTGCTTTCGTCCTGGAAACTCGACCCGAAGACCGACGTGACGCTGCTCGAGACGAGCAACGCCGCCGTGCTCGCGGCGATCGGCGCCAAACGCGCGGACATCGGCGTCACCACCGAGCCGCTCCTGATGCAGGGCCTGCAGAAGGGTCTGTGGGACGAGCCGTTCTACAACGTGCCCAAGGAGCTCGGCCCCTACACCTACTCGACGATCAACATCCGCAAGGAGTCGATCGACAACGATCCGAAGGTCGTGAAGGGTTTCGTCAAGGCGATCATCCGCGGCCTCAAGTTCACCTACGCGAACCCGAAGGAAGCGGCCGAGGTTGCGAAGAAGGAGTTCCCGACGATGCCGCTCGACCAGCTCGAGGCGACGCTGAAGCGCTCCTTCGACGATGAGCTGTGGAGCCCCGACGGCACCATCCTTCCGGCCGCCTGGGACACGGGAAAGAAGGTCGTGATGGGCGCCGGAATCCTCAAGAAGGACATCGGCTTCGACGAGATCGTCGACATGCAGTTCGTCAAGGCGATCAACAGCGGGTCCTGATCGGGATCCGCGAACCGGGAGATGCCTGAAATGGCTGACATGCCTGAAACGCCCGAAACGAAAGAAGCGATCTGGGACAAGTTCCTCACGGAACGCGACAAGCAGGTCTTCGCGGCCGGCGGCTTCGGCGCCCGCGCGGGCTACGGCGAGCGGCCGGCGCTGCTGATCATCGACGTCAACTACGCCTTCGTCGGCGACACGCGGGAGCCCATCCTGGAATCGATCAAGAAGTGGCGGACGTCCTGCGGCGAGGAAGGCTGGGACGGCGTCGAGGTCATCGCGAAGCTCGTCGAGAAGGCCCGCGCCAAGGGCATTCCCGTGATCTACACCACCGGCCGCCGCCGCCCGGACAACTGGGACTCCGGCAGCTGGTCGTGGAAGAACTCGCGCAATGCCGAGGACGTGACGTCGACGCCGGTCCGGCCGAACATCGACGGCAACGAAATCGTCCGCGAGATCGCGCCCGGTCCCAGGGACATCGTCGTCCGCAAGCAGAAGCCGAGCGCGTTCCACGGCACAGAGATCGTCGACTACCTGGTAATGCTGAAAGCCGACAGCCTGATCGTCACCGGTACGACGACGTCGGGCTGCGTGCGGGCAAGCGTCATCGACGCGTTCAGCCACAACTACCGCGTCCAGGTCGTCGAGGACGGCTGTTTCGACCGCTCGCAGGCGAGCCACGCCATCAATCTCTGCGACATGCACGCGAAATACGCCGACGTGATCGACAGCACCGAGGCGCTCGAATTCATCGACTCCCTTCCCGACGGCCTTTTCGACCTGCCGCCGGGAACCGAACCGGACAGCGTCGCGGCGGTTTCATAACGCGCTCACCCGCCCGACGCCCGGGGCCCGCCGGTAAGTGCAACGCCGGCGGGCCTTTTTTTCAGGCCCGCAGATCCCGGAAAGTCAGCCGTAGACGCTGTCGAAGAACGCGACCTCTAGCTCGCAGGCGCGGCGGAACAAGGCCCTGCACCGCACGCGGCCGGCATCGTCGAGACCGTTCCCGACACGGTCGAGCTCCGCCTTCATGAACATCACGAAATCGCGAAAGCCGGGATCGTTGTGGAGCCGGACCCACTCGTCGTAGGCCGGCCGGGGCGTTTTGGCGGCCTCCGCCGTCGCCCAGGTCAGGTACACCCATTCGACCGGCAGGAGGACGGACAGGATCTCGGCGTAGCCCGCGCCGGAGGCCTCGCCGAACAGCGCCTTGAAGGCGGCGGTGACGTCCGAATCCGCCGCGCCCGCCCACTCCGCCCCCGGCACGCCGGCGGAGCCGAACGCACGCTTGAAGAACGCATCTTCGGCGCCGGTCAGCACCGAAAGGAAACCGCCGAAACGCGTCTTCTCGACCATCGTAGGGGCTCGGCCGACGGCAAAACCGACGAGGCCGGTCAGCGCTTCCACGAAGGCGTAATCCTGGATCAGGTAGCGGCGCCAGACGGCATCCTCCAGCAAGTCGTCCGCAAGCTCGCGGGTGAAGCGGTGCGATGTCGCGGCCGACCAGAACGGCGCGGCGCCCGCCACGATCCCGTCGGCGAAGCTTTTCGGGCCGCTCACGCCGCCGGCTTCTCGAACTGGGCGACGAGGCACATGCCGAAACGCGCCTTGAGCCAGCGGTCGAGTGGGCCCGGAACGAAGGGTAGGATCTTCTTCTCGTACTGGGTCACGGTGAACGACGTGACGCGGACACCCGCCGCCTGCAGCTTGGCGGCAAGCTCCGCCTTCGTCAGGTAGCGGTGATAGAAGCCGTCGGTATAGAAATCCTGCACGCGCTTGAAATTGTAGCCGCGGAACAACTTGCCCCTGAACACGAGCCAGAAGAGCCCGTGGACGTAATAGACGACGCTGATGCGGTGATAGACCATCATCAGCCCCTTGCCGCCGGGTTTCAGCATGCGACCCGCCTCGCGCACCGCATGGTCCATGTCGCTCGTGTGGTGCAGCACGCCCCAGGAAAAGACGAAGTCGAACGCGTCGTCGCGGAACGGAGACTTCTCCGCGTCGCCGCGGACCACGTCGACGTCGACCGAGAAGAAGCGCGAGGTCTTCGTCGTCAGCGAGACGCCGGCCTCCGTGAGGTCCATCGCGGTGACCGCCGCGTTCCGGCGCGCGAGCAGGCTGGAGAAGATGCCGGACCCCGAACCGAGATCGAGGCAGCGCTTCCCCGTGAGGTCGAGTCTGGAAAACCAGCCCGTGAGCCACGGCGCCTGCTGCAGCACGTAGGCCTCGATGGCGCGGAAGTCCTCGTCGGTGACGGGCAGACGGTCGGAACCCGACCAGTCCGCATAGATCATCGGAAGCCCTTCCCACCACAGCCGGTTCCGGTCCTGGGCCGTCGCGGAATCGGCCTCGGCGGCGATGCGGGTCTTGATGAAGGGATTGTCCATGCGTCGGTCGGGGCCGTTGGCGGAGATCGTGGATGCAGAGCGCGATGCCCGTGCCGCCTGTATGGCGCGCGGGAGGGCCGAGTTCAATCGGTTTCGCGCCGCCCGGCCGTCCGGCCGCCGGCCTGGCCGCACGCTACTCGACGGTGACGGATTTCGCGAGGTTGCGCGGCTGGTCGACGTCGGTGCCCTTGAGCACCGCGACATGGTAGGCGAGAAGCTGGATCGGGATCGTGTAGAGGATCGGCGCGACGAACGCGTCCACCGTCGGCAGCTCGATCTTCGCCGCCGCCATGTCGCCGAGCCGCTCGATGCCTTCCTTGTCCGACAGGAAGATCACGCGCCCGCCGCGGGCGATCACCTCCTGCATGTTCGACGCGGTCTTGTCGAACAGCTCGTCCGACGGCGCGATGACGATCACCGGCACGTTCTCGTCGATCAGCGCGATCGGGCCGTGCTTCATCTCGCCCGCCGCGTAACCCTCGGCGTGGATATAGGATATTTCCTTGAGCTTGAGCGCGCCTTCGAGCGCGATCGGATAGCCGGTGCCGCGCCCGAGATAGAGCACGTCGCGTGCCATCATCACTTCCTGGGCGAGCTTGGCGATGGCGCCGTCATGGACGAGCACGTCGTTCGAGCGGGACGGCACCTCGGTCAGCGCGTGGCAGAGCGCCGCCTCGCGCGCCCGGTCGATCTTCTTCCGCGCGGCCGCCATGCCGATGACGAGGCAGGCGAGCGTCGTCAGCTGCGTCGTGAAGGCCTTGGTCGAGGCGACGCCGATCTCGGGGCCCGCCATGGTCCGCAGCACGGCGTGGGATTCGCGCGCCATCGAACTCTCGGCGACGTTGACGACCGAGACGATGTGCTGGCCCTGGCTCTTGGCGTAGCGCAATGCGGCAAGCGTGTCCGCCGTCTCCCCCGACTGCGAGATGAAGAGCGCGAGCCCGCCCGGCTGCATGTCGACGCTGCGGTAGCGGAACTCGGAGGCGATGTCGATGTCGGTCGGCACGCGCGCGATGGTCTCGAACCAGTAGCGGGCGACCATGCCGGCGTGGAACGACGTGCCGCAGGCGACGATGGTGACGCGCGGGACGCTCGCAAGGTCGAACGGCATCTTCGGCAGCGTCACGACCTCGTTCCACGGGTTCAGGATCGACTGCAGCGTGTCGCCCATCACCGCCGGCTGCTCGTAGATCTCCTTGAGCATGAAGTGCGGAAAGTTGCCCTTGCCGATCATCGCGCCCGAGGTCGCGGTCTGCTGCACCGCGCGCTCGACGACGGTGCCGCTCTCGTCGTGGACGGTCGCGCCCTTCCGCGTGATCTCGGCCCAGTCGCCCTCCTCCAGGTAGCTGATCCGCTGGGTGAGCGGCGCCAGCGCCAGCGCATCCGAGCCGATATACATCTCGCCGTCGCCGTAGCCGATGGCGAGCGGGCTGCCGCGCCTCGCGGCGATCATCATGTCGTCGTGGCCGGCGAACAGGATGGCGAGCGCGAACGCACCCTCGAGGCGCTTGAGCGCGGCCTCGA
>JAYOEF010000088.1:0-15070 GCA_038106605.1 Alphaproteobacteria bacterium | reverse complement strand
AGTTCCAGCACGTACTCGACATTGTGCCCCGACGGGCCGACCGAGCCCGCGACCTGGCGTGCGATATGGCCGATTTCCGCCGCCCCCAGCCAGTTGGGATTGCCGGGCCCGGCGATGTAGATCAGCCCCGGTACGGCACCCGCGCCTTCCGGGAACGCGATCTCGACGTCACGGAGCGCGTAGCCGCCCTTTTCCCGGTAATCGAGATGGGCGATCACCTCTTCCCGGCTCTCGCCGGCGATGAGATAGGCGCGGCCCCAGCAGACCGAGCCCGGTTCTTCAACCAGCGTGACCACCCGGCCAGGCGCCTCCGGGATACCGCGGTGGTCGGTGGAGCCCTGCCAGAAGCGACGCGTCCAGCCTGAAATTGTGGCCGCTCGCGCCTCGACGTAGGGGAAGTCCGGCCGCCAGACGAGCGAGCCGTAGCCGAAGATCCAGACGTCGGTCATGGGCGGCGCGTCATCTCGGGGCGAAGGGATCGCGGCCCGCTTCGTGGACGACGAGCGCGGCCCCGGCCATCTCCCGCGGATCGACGACGATGCGGCTGCCCTCGTCGGCGAGAAGCGCGACGCCGCGCGCGGCGAGGAAGGCGTGCGTGACGGCCATGTCGGCGCTCCGGATCGCGACCGCGGCCATGAAGGGCAGGTCGGGAATCTGGATTCCGGGAACCGCGACGTGGCATTCGGCTTCGCCGCAGACCGCGATCGTGCCGCGGTCGAGCGCGATGCGGCGGATGCCATCTGCGCCCTCGACCGCTTCACGGCCGGCAAAGCGCGCGTAACGCGCGGCTGCCTCGCCAGGGTCCGCGGTGCAGACGAGGATGCCCGAGAGCATGTCGAGCCCGTTCTCGGATGCCGTCACCGACGGCTGCCAGACGACGTCGGGCGCGTCCTGGGTCAGGATCTGGACCCGCCCCTCTTCCATGGCATCGGCCGGCAGGCGGATGACCGAAAACGCCGCGGTCCCCTCGCCGCCCGCGTCGAGCGGCATCGAGCGCCGAAGCGCGACGGGAACCTGGGGCGCGAAGCCCGCTTTCCGCAGGCGCTCGGTCGCCGCATCGGCGTCCGCGACGGTGAGCGCGATCAGATGAAGGCCGGTGTAGCGCGCGATGCCGCCCAGGAGCTGGCGGCTGAGTGGCGTGTCGACGCCGCCGACCGCCGTCAGCACCTCGAGATAGCCGCGTTTCAGCATGGCGCACCGGTTCGCCGTGCCGGACGGCACCCGCGTGCCGTCGGGCTGCTCGTTGGTGTGCACGGTGTACGGGCTCATCGGGAAGCCGAGCCGCGCGAATGCCGCCTCAGCCACCTTCATGTCGGGGACGAACCAGCCGACATGGTCGAGAAAGATTCCATCGCCCGAGGGGGTCTGCGGTTCGCGGGGCCCTACGGTCATGTTGCGCGGAGGTTCGGTCATGCTGTGCGCAGGATAGTGCGCCGGGACGAATCTGTCTCCGCGGCCGCGCCCCGGATCGCCGGAAGCACCGCGCCTAGTCGGCCGAGAGCTCCGCTCCCGAACGGACCCGGTCGTGGCGCCAGGTGCGCGCCTCGACGACACGTGCGATCTCGGCGGAGCTCAGCAGACGGTGCCGGCCGACATCGTCCCAGACCTTGAGCATCCTGCGATAGACCTCGAGCATCGGCGCCGGGGCGGCGAAATTGTCTTCTTCCGAGGTCCGGAGCGAGGGGTAACGGTCGAGCTTGAGGATGAAATAGCGCACATAGGCAAGCATCTCCTCCTCGAAATCGCTGCTGAAACCCTCGAAGCGAAGGCCGGTCCTGTCGATCCCGGCGGGGGCGCCGGCGGCATCGTAGGACAGGCGGAGGATTGCGAACATGTCGAGGATGTCGAGCACCTCCCGGCACAGGTCGAAGTTCATACCCGTGTGAAAGCTCTCGGCGAGGGTGGGATAGTGGACCTCGTAGCCGTTCTCGACGATGTCGCGGTTCTGGCGGTAGCGCGCCACGGCCGTCGGATCCAGCGATTCGAGAATGCGGTACTGGTTGGAGAGGAACAGCCTGTCCTTGAGGGAGAGCTGCCGCGTCGCCCGCTCATAGGACCCGAACAGGAGCTCGTCCTTGATCTTCTCGAGCGCAAGGCGGAAGAGCTTGCTGAGGTTGATCCCCTTTTCCGCCGAGAGCTCGTCGAGCTCCCGCTTCAGTTCGTCGCTAACGCGAAAACTCACCGTCGCCATTCTTCATTACTCCCCACAAGAATGAAGGTGTCAGACATCCAAAGGCGTCCCCGACGCCTAGA
Source organism: Alphaproteobacteria bacterium (assembly GCA_038106605.1). Taxonomy (GTDB): domain Bacteria; phylum Pseudomonadota; class Alphaproteobacteria; order MPNO01; family UBA830; genus JAYOEF01. Next base: position 12,817 of record JAYOEF010000088.1, on the reverse strand, counting down.
TTGAAAACAGTCTATAACAGATATTTTCGAGAAACAGCGCTTGTTTCCACATAGTCTGGATATATATGAACGATTAATTAAGTTAATTTTCTGCAAATCTCACAATACAAATACACAATAAATACGAGCAACACATCAGTATTATTTAAATATTTTAAGCCTAAAGCATTTCAATAATAAGTATCATAGGCGATCAATTCGGAAACGGTTCTTGCCCAGACGCCTTGTCGACTTGCGCGAACGAATTCAGTCACAGCCCGAACTATCCGGACCTTCCGGCGACGCGAATATCTCGCGTGTAACGCGATCTTCCGGCCAGGAGCAACCTGCCGGCGCAATCGAAACTGCGCTATTTCGCCGCGGCGGAGCGGTCCAATCCGCAGCCCGGTCCGGCGCCCTGTCCGGCGCCCGATCAGGGCAGGTCGACGCGTACGACGACGGCAGCGGAGGCGATCACCGCGATGTCGTCTCCCGCATCGTCGGGCACGTCGAGCCCGCCCTTCACCGCCTTCGCCGTGATGGTCCCGTAGGGCAGCGTTCTTCGCACCGCTTCGAGATCGACCGCTTCGGGCTTCTGGACGCCCACGGTCACCTCGACATGCATCGCCTCGCGGGCAATCCCGAGGGTGCGGATCATGGTGAGCGAGCTGTGGTGGATCGCGTCCTCGACCGCGCGCACCGCGGCCTTCGTGTAGTCGCCGCCGTGCAGGTCGTTGCCCATGCCGATCTCGAGCACCATCCGTTTGAGCGCCATCCGCTTCGTTCCTTTCGCAGGTTGCGCGGCCGAACCCGGCCGCCGGGGCCGATCCTGCCGCGCAATCCGCGCCGGGGAAAGCGCGGAACCCGGCGTGCGCATATTCGCGCCCAAACGGGCCGAATGTCGCACGGCCCTGTTGTTCGGCCGCGATAGGGGCTATTTTCGAAGCATATCGGACGGGCTCCGGCGGAGCCGCGGACATGGAGAGGAAACATGATCGATTACTGGCTGAGCAAGCTGTGTTTCGACCTGCAGAAGCCCGGAATGGGACAGAAGTGGCGGGCGAACCGCGAGGAGATCCTCAAGGACTACCCGCTCTCGGACGAGTTGCGGCGCGCGGTCATGGCGGACGACGTGCCCGTACTTGCACCGAGGGTGAACGCCTACCTGTTGCGCTTCTACCTCGCCGTGTCCGGCTACGACGACGACCAGTCGATGGCGATGCTGCACGCACTCAAGCCCGGCGCCGCGAAGACCCAGCCGCGGGTGGCCGCCCATGGCTAAGTTCGTCGGATCCTTCGCTGCCTCGCACGGCCCCGTCATCGCGCGCGACTGGAACAAGATTCCGGACTGGATGCGCAACCAGCTCGATGCCTCCTATTCCGAGATGGGCCGCCGCGTCCGCGAACTCGCGCCGGACGTCCTGATCATCGTCTCGCCCGACCACTGGGCGAACTTCTTCATCAATAATCTGCCGATGTTCTGCGTCGGCATCGGACCCGAGCACGACGGCCCGCCCGAACCCTTCATGAAGCCCGTGTTCCCGCATGAGACGATGAAGGGCCATCCGGGCTTCGGCATGCACCTCCTGCAGACCGCGCTCGACAACGAGTTCGACCCGGCGCTCTCGCACCGGCTCGCGCTCGATCACGGCTTCTGCGTGCCGCTGTGGCGCATGGGCCTCGACCCGCTGCCCGCGATCGTGCCGGTCACGGTCAACGAGCTCGACGACCCGATGCCCTCGATCAAGCGCTGCCTGTCCTGGGGCCGCATGATGCGGAAGGCGATCGACAGCTACCCGGAGGACATCCGCGTCGCCGTTCTCGGCACCGGCGGCCTCAGCCATTCGATCGGCGAGCCGACCATGGGCGACATCGACGAGGAGTTCGACCGCACCTGCATCGAGCTGTTCCGCTCCGCGTCCGACGACGCGCTGGCGGCCGGGATCGAGAAGGCGCTCGTCGGCGTCGGCAACGGCAGCCATGAGGTGCGGAGCTGGGTCATCTGTCACGCCTGCGCCGGCAGCCAGGGTTTCGACCTCATCGACTACGCGCCGATGCCGGAAGTGCTGATCGGCTGCGGTGTCGCCGCGTGGAAGGACGCCGCCTGACGACGGGCGTTCGGGAGCCTTCGAGGTGGGACGCTTCGTCGATCTGACGTCCCCGGACGGCCACCGGTTCATGGCGTACCTGTCCGAACCGGCGGGTACGCCGCGCGCGGGTATTGTCGTGGGCATGGAGATGTACGGCGTCAACGGCTACCTGCAGTCGGTGTGCGATGCATACGCTGCCGACGGCTACCTCGCGATAGCGCCCTGCCTGTTCGACCGGTTCGAGCCGTCGCTCACGTTGCCCTACGACGACGGGGGAAGCGCGCGCGGCAAAGACCTGTCCGCGCGGATAGACCATGCGCATACCGGTATGGACGCGGAGACCGCCGCGGATCGCCTGCGTGCGATGGAGCCGGGCATCAAGGCCGCGATCACCGGCTACTGCTTCGGCGGCACCGTCACCTGGCTCGCAGCCTGCCGCGGCAATTTCGATGCGGCCATCGCCTGGTACGGCTCGAACATGTGCGACTATCCGGAGGAAAAGGCGCGGTGCCCCGTGATCTGTCACGTCGGGGATGCCGACACCGCAGTGCCGCCCTCGGACGTCGCGGCGTTCGCCGCGAAGCAGCCGGACGTGCTTTGGCACGTCTATCCCGGCGTGCCGCACGGTTTCGACAACCAGACAAGGCCAGCACGTTACGTCGCCGCAGCGTCCAAACTTGCCCGCGAGCGGACGCGTGCGTTCCTCGCGGACACCGTCGGATGACGCACTCCCGGCGGTTGATCGGGATCAAAGGCCGGCGACGGCGTGCCCTGTAGGTTTCCATCCGCGGAGAGGTCCCGATGATCCCCAAGGAACACAGAACGCCCTTCAACTACGGCTACTTCATGATCGCGATCGTCGCGGTCGTGCTGTTCAACGCCTGGTTCCAGCAGGCGCGCCAGACCGAAATCATCCCCTACAGCACCTTCCAGGAGTACCTGAAGGACAACCGGATCGCCGAGATAACGGTGACCGAGACGCGCATCCGCGGCACGCTGCGAACGCCTCTCGCAGACGGCCGAAACGCCTTCGCGACCGTCCGCGTCGAGCCCGATCTCGCGCGCGATCTCGAGAAGTTTGACGTCAGGGTCACCGGCGACACCGACAACACGCTCTTCAAGGATATCCTCGGCTGGGTCGTCCCGGCGGCGATCTTCGTCGGCATCTGGATGTTCTTCATCCGCCGCATGGCCGGCCAAGGCATGGGCGGCGGGCTGATGAGCATCGGCAAGAGCAAGGCCAAGGTCTACATGGAGACCGACACGCGGGTCACGTTTGAGGATGTTGCGGGCGTCGACGAGGCCAAGGCGGAGCTGCAGGAGGTCGTCGCCTTCCTCAAGGACCCGGAGCGATACGGACGGCTCGGCGCCCACATTCCGAAAGGCGTGCTGCTGGTCGGCCCGCCCGGCACGGGCAAGACGCTCCTTGCGCGCGCGGTTGCGGGCGAGGCGGGCGTGCCGTTCTTCTCGATCAGCGGCTCGGAATTCGTCGAGATGTTCGTCGGCGTCGGGGCGGCACGCGTCCGCGACCTGTTCGCCGAGGGCCGCAAGCAGGCGCCCTGCATCATCTTCATCGACGAATTGGATGCGTTGGGCCGCGCCCGCGGTGCGTTCCCCGGCATCGGCGGCCATGACGAGAAAGAGCAGACGCTCAACCAGCTCCTCGTCGAGATGGACGGATTCGATCCCGGCAAGGAGGGCATGGTGCTGCTGTCGGCGACCAACCGGCCGGAGATCCTCGATCCCGCCCTCCTCCGCGCCGGGCGCTTCGACCGCCAGATTCTCGTCGACCGCCCGGACAAGATCGGCCGCGTGCAGATACTCCACGTCCACATGAAGAAGGTCGATCTCGCGAAGGACGTCGATGCGGAAGCCGTCGCCGCGCTGACGCCGGGCTTCACCGGGGCCGACCTCGCCAACCTCGTCAACGAGGCGGCCCTGCTCGCGACCCGGCACAACCGCGACGCCGTGTGCATGGACGACTTCACCGAGGCGATCGAGCGCATCACCGCGGGCCTCGAGAAGAAGAACCGCATCCTCAGCCCGTTCGAGCGCGAGGTTGTCGCCTATCACGAGATGGGCCACGCGCTGGTCGCCAAGGCGACGCCGGGCGCCGACCCGGTCCACAAGGTCTCGATCATCCCGCGCGGCATCGGCGCGCTCGGCTACACGATCCAGCGGCCGACCGAGGACCGCTTCCTGATGACGCGGGACGAGCTGGAAGGAAAGATGGCGATCCTGCTCGGCGGCCGCGCCGCCGAGGTGCTGACCTTCGGCAAACTCTCGACTGGCGCCGCCGACGATCTCAGCCGCGCGACCGACATCGCCCGCAGCATCGTCGTCCGCTACGGCATGGACGAGACCCTCGGCGAGATGACCTACGAGGAGGATCCGTCGCCCTTCCTCGGCATATCGCCCGACTACATGGGCCGCCGCCGGCTCTACAGCGAAGAGACCGCGCGCGAGATCGACTGCGCCGTGCGCGCCCTCGTGCGCGCCGCCTTCGACCGCGCGACCGAAATCCTGACGGCAAACCGGCCGGCGCTCGCCGACGGCGCGAAGCGGCTCCTCGAAAAGGAAACCTTGCTCGCCGAGGAATTGCCGGACGTTGCGTCCGCGGCGCCCGACCGACCGGCCGCCGGAGAAAACGCCGCGGAATGAGGGCTCCCGGCGCCTAATTCCTGCCGGACGTCATCCGGAGCCGGCACACCGTCGTATTCAGACGGTATAACGCCGCAAAAACATCCGGAGACGTCCCATGAGCCCGCTCGATTCCCTCAATACGATCCGCTCGCGCCCCGAGCTCGGCGACGGCACCGTCCTGCGCCCGACCCGCGCGGAAGCGGAGGCCGCCGTCCGTACGCTGCTCGCCTGGACGGGCGACGATCCGGCGCGCGAGGGGCTCCGCGACACGCCGAAGCGCGTCGTCCGCGCCTACGAGGAGTTCTTCCGCGGCTACCGCGAGGACCCGGCGGAGATCCTCGCGCGGACCTTCGAGGAGGTCGACGGCTACGACGAGATGGTCGTGCTCAAGGACATCGATTTCGAATCCCATTGCGAGCACCACATGGTGCCGATCATCGGCAAGGCGCGCGTCGCCTACCTGCCGCGCGCGCGCGTCGTCGGCATCAGCAAGCTCGCGCGCGTCGTAGACACGTTCGCGAAACGGCTGCAGATCCAGGAGAAGATGACGGCGCAGGTCGCGAACACCATCGCGTCCGTCCTTCAGCCGCGCGGCGTCGCCGTCGTCATCGAGAGCGAGCACCATTGCATGACAACGCGCGGCGTGCACAAGCACGGCACCACCATGGTGACGAGCGCGATGCTCGGCGCATTCCGCGACGACGAGAAGACGCGTCAGGAGTTCATGGGGATCGTCGGACTGTCCTGAGGTTCCAGCCCCAGCAAACGCCTAGTCGTTGCCGCCCTTCGGGAACATGCGGTCCTGGTGCGGGGACAGCGCTGGCTTTCCGCCAACCTCCTCGTCGACGCCCGCGAGCTTCTTCGCGAGCGCCTTCTTGTAGTCGAGGTCCATCTGACGCGCGATCTGGATGCGCTGCGCCTGTGGCGATCCCGCGCCGTGCATGGATTCCGTGAGGTAGCCGACCGCGTTCCGCCCGAGCGTCATGTTCTCGATCAGCCGCAGGATGCGGAGGCGGTTCTCGACCGTGACGCCGGGACGCCCCTTGAGATACTTGCGAAGGATCGGACCCGTTACCGCGGAGTTCAGATCCTGCTCCGACGGCGCGGTGACCATGATGCCGCCCGCGAGGTCCTGGGCGATGCGCGCGAGCTCGTAGGGGAAGCGCGTGACGTTGTGCTTGCAGACGTTCGCGAGCATGTCGTTGCACTGGTAGTTGCCGGACCTCGTTTTGAACGATTCATGCGACGCCGCGATGCCCGACGAGTAGATCGTCTCATTCAGGTGCGTCATCTCGACGAGCTTGTCCCGGATGTGCGAGACCGCGGGCACGCCGTTGTAATCGGCGATGGTCGCCGCGGCGCCGATCATCACGTCGCCGAGCCCAGTCTTGCACACGTAGGAACGCCGGTGATACGAGGTGAAGCGCTCGACGAGGTCCGAGGCGAATTCGTATTCGCCGTCCATGAAGATGCGCTCGAACGGCACGAACACGTCCTCGATGATGATCATCGCCTCCTGGCCGCCGTACTGGGCGTTGCCCTGGTCGATCTCGCCGCCCTCCATCGAGCGCGTGTCGCAGGACTGGCGGCCGTAAATGTAGGTGAGGCCGGGATCGTCGACCGGCACGGCGCACACGACCGCGTAGTCCCTGTCCGCCTCGGTGAGGCGCATGGTCGGCATCACCAGGATCCAGTGCGAGTTGATGCAGCCCGTCTGGTGCGCCTTGGCGCCCCGGATGACGAGCCCGTCCTTCCGCCGCTCGACGACGTGGACGAAGAGATCGGGATCCTCCTGCGCCGCGGGCCCCTTGCTGCGGTCGCCCTTCACGTCGGTCATGGCGCCGCCGATGACGAGGTTCCCCTCGTGCATCTGGCGCACGAAGTCCTTGAAGCGCGCGTGGTAGGGCGTGCCGTGCTTCTCGTCGATTTCGAACGTGACCGAATGGAGCGAATTGAGCGCGTCCATGCCGACGCAGCGCTGGAAGCAGGTGCCGGTGAGCTGGCCGAGCTTCCGCTGCATGCGGTTCTGCATGACGACGTCGCCGACGCTCTCGGTGACATGGAGGAAGCGGCTCACCGTCAGGCCGGAGATCGAGGACTTCGCGCCCGCGAGATCCGGGTTCTCGACCGCGAGGTCGTATGTCCGGGCGACCGCGTTGATCGACGGGCGGATCATCGGATGGTCGACGGGTTCGTCCACCAGTTCGCCGAACAGATAGACCTTCAGGCCGCGCCTGCGCAGGCTCTCGATGTAGTCGGCACCCGAGCGGATCGGGTTCTCCTTCGTGCCGGGCTTCGATGTCCTGATGCTGTCGCCGTCCATGGCGCCTCTCCCTCTCTTTATGGCCGAAGAATACGTCAGATCGGGGTGCGGGGCAAAACCGCGCGCACACGCCGCCGCGGGGTGACAGCCCGCCCAATTCTGCGAGAATGCCGCCGCAAACGAGACATTCTGGGGGCGGAAACATGGGCGCGGGCGGCCGGATCGGCGACATAGAATGGCACCGGATCGTCGAGCACGAGGGGCCGGAGTTCGAGATCGGATTCCTGCTGCCCGACGCGACGCCGGAGGCCATCGCGCCCTACCGCGAGTGGCTGGAGCCGCGCTTCCTGGAGCCCGGCACGCAGAAGCTGATGATGACGACCCAGTCCTACGTGCTCCGGACGAAGCAACACAACATCCTCGTCGATTCCTGCGTCGGCAACGACAAGGAGCGGCGCTTCTACCCGCCATGGTCTGGACTGTCGGGCACGAAGTATCTCGACGCGCTCGCCGCCGTCGGGCTTTCGGTCGCGGACATCGACTTCGTCATGTGCACCCATCTTCACGCCGATCATGTCGGCTGGAACACGCGCCTCGTCGACGGACGCTGGGTGCCGACCTTCCCCAACGCGCGTTACGTGTTCGCCGAGAAGGAGTTCGGCTTCTGGTCCGAGCTCAACAAGAAGGGCAAGAAATATTCGGACGGCTGCATCGACGACAGCGTGCTGCCCGTCGTCGAGGCCGGACAGGCCGACATCGTCGCCAACGACTTCGCCTTTTCGGACGAGATCTGGTTCGAGCATACGCCCGGCCACACGCCGGGCCATGTCAGCATCCGCCTAAAATCCGCCGACGCGAACGCGATCCTGTCTGGCGACGTCGTCCACACGCCGATCCAGGTCCGCGAGCCCAGTTGGAGCGCGGTCGGCTGCTCGGACCGCGCGCTGTCGGCGGCGACGCGGAAGAGCTTTCTCGACCGGTACTGCGAGACCGACGTGCTCGTGATGACCGGCCACTTCCCCTCGCCCTCGGTCGGTCACGTCTGCCGGCACGGCGCGACGTTCGACTTCCGGTTCGACGGCGATTGAACCGCGCGCCACGATGACGCCCTTCTCCGAACCCTTCACGCTGCGGACCACCCTCACCTCGCCGTTCGGCCGCAAGGTGCGGATCGCGGCCGACCTCCTCGGCCTCGCGGAGCGCCTTCGCATCGAGCCCGCGAGCACGATGGACGCGCACGACACGCTCCGGACCCAGAACCCGCTGGGGAGGATCCCCTGCCTTCTCGCCGCCGACGGCGAGGCGATCCACGACAGCTGGGTGATCGTCGAGTTGCTGCAGGACATCGCCGGCGCCGACCGGCCGATCCCGAAGTCGGGCGCAGCACGGTACAGGGCGCTGACCCGCGCGACGCTCGCCGACGGGATCACCGAGGCCGCGCTCCTGATGATCTACGACAGCCGCTTCCGGCCGGGCGCGCCGCCGTCGGAACAATGGCTCGCCCATCTCCGCGGCAAGATCGAACGCGCGCTCGCCGCCTTCGACGCCGAGCCGCCCGACCGCGAGCGGCTCGACATCGCCGGGATCGGCCTCGTCTGCGCTCTCGGCTATCTCGATTGGCGGAAGCCGGTCGACTGGCGCGGCCCGTACCCCGCCCTCGCCGAATGGCTCGATACCATCACTGCAAACGAGCCATCGATCGGCCGGTGCCCGATCGTCGTTTCAGATCAAGAACTTAGCGCGAACGGTCGCGCGGCTTCGTCAGGCCGGTGACGACGCCGCGAAGCGTCTTGACCTCCTGGTCGCTGAGGCCGGCACGGGTGAAGATGTTCCGGATGTTGCGCACCATGCGCGGCCGCTTCTCGGGCGGAAACAGGAAGCCGCAGGCGTCGAGTTCGCCCTCCAGATGGCCGAAGAACGCCATCAGCTCGTCCCGCGTCGCCGGCGTGCCGCCCCTGCGGGAGGTGGCGTCGGGATGCGCGGGTTCGCTCGCCAGCCACCATTCGTAGCCGATCAGTAGCACTGCCTGCGCGAGGTTGATCGACCGGTGCTCGGGGTTCACCGGCACCATGACGATCGCGTCCGAGTTGGCGACATCGTCGTTGTCGAGCCCGTGCGCCTCGCGCCCGAACAGGATGCCCGAGCGCTCGCCGATGACCGCACGCTCCCGCACCTCGGCGGCAAGCGCGCGCGGCGCGAGGATCGGCTTCTCCATGTCGCGCCGGCGCGCGGTCGTCGCGTAGAGCCGCTGGAGGTCGGCGACCGCCGCCTCGGTCGTCGGATAGATTTTCGCCTCTTCCAGGATGCGTTCGGCACCCGACGCGGTGTTGATCGCCTTGTGGTTCGGCCAGTCGCCCCGCGGTTCGACGACGCGAAGCTCCTTCAGGCCGAAATTCATCATGGCGCGCGCGGCCGCGCCGATGTTCTCGCCGAGCGTAGGGCGGACGAGGACGATGGCGGGCGGCGTGCTCGGGGTCGCGGCGGGATCGGTCATGACGGAAGGATCGGCGCCCGGCCTACGCGGCCTTGGCGCCGTCGCGGAACAGCTTGTAGGCGATGCAGTCCTGCAGCGCGTTGTAGGAGGCGTCGATGATGTTGGTCGACAGCCCGACGCAGGTCCACCGCCGGTCTTCGCCGTCCGCGCTCTCAATCATCACGCGGGTGATCGCACCCGTGCCGTCGCCGGGGGTGAGGATACGCACCTTGTAGTCGACGAGATGCATGTCGGAGAGCTCGGGATAGCTCGGCAGCAGCACCTTGCCGAGCGCATGGTCGAGCGCGTTGACCGGGCCGTTGCCCTCGGCGACCGCCATGTGCTGCTCGTTGCCGATCTCGACGCGCACCGTCGCCTCGGAAACGGTGATCAGCTCGCCGCGGGCGTTCCAGCGCCGCTCGTCGATCACGCGGAACGAACGGAGATTGTAGTAGGACGGCACCTCTTCCAGCGTGCGGCGCGCAAGGAGCTCGAAGCTCGCCTCGGCGCCGTCGTAGGCGTAGCCCTCGAATTCGCGCACCTTCACGAGTTCGAGGAGCCGCGGCAGCTTCGGATGCTTCGGGTCGATGTCCATGCCGATCTCGCGGAACCGCGCGAGGATATTGGACCGGCCCGACTGGTCGGAGACGACGATGTGGCGGACGTTGCCGACGCTCGACGGATCGACGTGCTCGTAGGTCGCGGGATCCTTCTCCACCGCCGAGACGTGGAGCCCGCCCTTGTGGGCAAAAGCAGAAGTGCCGACATAGGCGGCGTTCCTCGCCGGCGCGCGGTTGAGCCGCTCGTCGAGGAGGCGCGAGACGTGGGTGAGGTGCGTCAGGTCTTCCGCCGAGAGGCCGGTCTCGTAGCCCATTTTGAGCATCAGCGTCGGGATGATCGCCGTCAGGTTGGCGTTGCCGCAGCGCTCGCCGAGTCCGTTGAGCGTGCCCTGCACCTGACGGACTCCCGCGCGGACGGCGGCGAGGCTGTTCGCGACCGCGTTTTCTGTGTCGTTGTGGCAGTGGATACCCAGATGGCTACCGGGCACGTGCTTCGTCACCTCACCGACGATCTTTTCGACCTCGTGCGGAAGCGTGCCGCCGTTGGTGTCGCACAGCACGATCCAGCGCGCGCCGGCCTCATAGGCCGCCTTCACGCAGCTGAGCGCGTAGTCGGGGTTCGCCTTGTAGCCGTCGAAGAAATGCTCGGCGTCGAACAGCGCCTCGCCGATGCGGGATTTCGCATAGGCCACCGAATCCGAGATCATGCGCACGTTCTCGTCGCGCTCGATGCCGAGGGCGACGTCGACGTGATAGTCCCAGGTCTTGCCGACCATGCAGATGGAGGCGGGTTCCGCGTCGATCAGCGCGGCGAGGCCGGGGTCGTTCTCGACCGAGCGGCCGGGACGGCGCGTCATGCCGAAAGCCGTGAAGCGCGCGCGCTTCAATTTGGGCGCATCGCGAAAGAAGGCGTCGTCGGTCGGGTTGGCCCCCGGCCAGCCGCCCTCGACATAGTCTATTCCGATCCCGTCGAGGGCGCGCGCGATCGCGGTCTTGTCGGCGACCGTGAAATCCACGCCCTGCGTCTGCGCACCGTCGCGCAGCGTCGAATCGAACAGATAGACCCGCTTGTCGTTCCCGGCCATCGCCTTGATTTTCCAGTTAAAACGCCGAATTCGTAACAGAGACCGCCGCCGGCGTCCACGGTCTCGGAACGGTGTGCGCCCCTACTGCCGCCCGCGGAACCCGTTGACGATCGGGTAGCGCCGGTCGCGGCCGAAGGAGCGCCCGGTAATCTTCACGCCGGGCGGCGCCTGGCGGCGCTTGTATTCCGCGCCGAGCAGCATGCGCCAGACCCGGAGCACCAGCGCCCGGTCGTAGCCGCTGGCCACCACGTCGTCGATGCTGAGGTCCTTCTCGTTGAGCCCCTTGAGGATCGCGTCGAGATCGTCGTAGGGCGGCAGGGTGTCCTGGTCGGTCTGGTTCGGCTTGAGCTCCGCCGTCGGCGGCTTGACGATGATATTCTCGGGGATCGCCACGCCTTCGGGGCCGAGCGCGCCCTCCGGCCGGTTCGCGTTCCGCCAGCGCGACAGCTCGAAGACCTTGGTCTTGTAGACGTCCTTGAGGACCGAATAGCCGCCGCACATGTCGCCGTAGAGGGTGGCGTAGCCGACCGACATCTCTGACTTGTTGCCGGTCGAGACGACCATCGAGCCCGTCTTGTTCGAGAGCGCCATCAGCGTGATGCCCCGCGACCGGGCCTGGATGTTTTCTTCCGTCGTGCCGGGCTCGGTGCCGGCGAAGGCGTCGCGCAGCATTTCCGAGAACGCCTCCATCGCGGGACCGATCGAGATGGAATCGAGCCGGACGCCGAGCCGTCTGGAGGCATCCGCCGCGTCGTCGAGGCTTTCCTGGGAGGTATAGGGCGACGGCATCATCACGCAGCGCACTCGTTCGGGCCCGAGCGCGTCGGCCGCCACCGCGGCGGTCAGCGCGGAATCGATGCCGCCCGACATGCCGATGATGACGCCGGGAAAGCCGCTCTTCTCGACGTAGTCGCGGAGGCCCAGCATCATCGCGGCATAGATCGCCTCGTCGCCCTCGGGCGGCGGCGCGCGTTCTCCCTCGGTGCAGACCCAACGGCCGCCGTCGCGATGCCACTCGGTCAGCGCGACGCTCTCCTGCCAGGCCGGAAGCTGGATGCGGAGCGAGGCGTCGGCGCCGATGACGAAGCTCGCCCCGTCGAATACCAGCTCGTCCTGCCCGCCGATCTGGTTGACGTAGACCAGAGGCATTCCGCATTCCGTGACGCGTGCTACGGCGAGGTTCACCCGCTGGTCCCACTTGTCCATCTCGTAGGGCGAGCCGTTGAGAACCACGAGCATTTCCGCGCCGGATTCCTGCAGGCACTCGGCCACGTCCTCGGTCCACATGTCCTCGCAGATCATCACCCCGAGGCGGATCCCGCGGAAGTTCACGGGCCCCGGCATGGGGCCCGCGTCGAACACGCGCTTTTCGTCGAACACGCCGTAATTGGGCAGATCGTACTTGTAGCGGACGGCGGCGATCTCGCCGCCCTCGAGCAGGAGCGCCGCGTTGTAGAGGCCGGTCTCGTCGCGCCACGGCGCGCCGATCAGCATCGCGGGACCGCCGTCGGCGGTCTCGGCGGCGAGCGCGCGGACCTCTCGCTCGACGGTGCCTTCGAAGATCGGGCGGATGACGAGATCCTCGGGCGGGTAGCCAGAGACGACGAGCTCGCTCGCGACCACGAGGTCCGCTCCCAGACCGGCGGCTTCGGCGCGTGCACGGCGCAGGCGCGCGACGTTGCCGATCACGTCGCCGACGGTGGGGTTGAGCTGCGCGAGGGCGA
>JAYOEF010000087.1:0-15146 GCA_038106605.1 Alphaproteobacteria bacterium | reverse complement strand
CGCATTGTCGGCGAACTCCCGGCCCATGACGGCGGCGAGACGGTCGAGTCGCGCCGTCAGGAGATCGCCCTGGGCCGGACCGTAGCGGAACCGCGTACGCTCCTCGTCCGACAGCGAGAATGCGACCTCGGGATGCGCCATGGCGAGACGGCGGATGACATCCGCGGCGTAGTCGGTCTCGGTCCGCGCCTGCTTGAGGAACTTGAGGCGCGCAGGCGTCGCGTAGAACAGGTCGCGCACCTCGACGCGTGTCCCGCGACCGAGCGCCGCGGGCCGGACCCCACCCTTGCGCCCGCCGTCGACCGTGATCGCGAAGGCGGCATCCGCGCCCGCCGCACGGCTCGTGATGGTGAGCCGCGCGACGGCGCCGATCGAAGGCAGCGCCTCGCCGCGGAAGCCGAGCGTCCGGATATGCACGAGATCATCGTCGGGCAGCTTCGAGGTCGCATGGCGCTCGACCGCGAGCGCGAGCTCCTCCGCCGTCATGCCGCCGCCGTCATCGGTAACGGAAATCAGGACCTTGCCGCCGTCCTCCAGCACCACGTCGACATGGCGCGCACCTGCGTCGATCGCGTTCTCGACCAGTTCCTTCACCGCCGCCGCCGGCCGCTCGATCACCTCGCCCGCGGCGATGCGGTTGACGAGCGTCTCGGGGAGAAGGCGGAGGCTCATGCCGCCGGTCCCTCCGCGAGATACTTCCGGGTGAGAACCTTGCCTTCTTCTACGGCGGGCTGGTCGAACGGATCCACGCCGAGAAGATGCGCGGCGATCACGGTCTCCAGCATGAAATGCATCATGAGCGCGCCCATCGTCGCCTCGTCGACCCGGTCGATTTGGAAAATCCGCGTCGGGCAGCCGTTCTTCACGAGCGTTTCCGCCGTCGCCCTTCCCTCGGCATCGAGCAGGTCGCCGATGGTCCGGCCGCTCAGATACGAGAGGCCGTCGAGCGAGGAGAAATCTGCCGGAATGGCCGCGCCCCTTCCGGCCGCCCGCGTCAGGATCAGCGAGAACATCTTGTCCGCCGGCCCGTCGAGATAGAGCTGGAGCTGGCTGTGCTGGTCCACCGTTCCGACGGCGCGGGCCGGTGTGGTGCCGTTCCCGCCTTTCCCGAGGCTCTCCGCCCACAGCTGGCGGAACCAAAGGCCGAAACAGGCAAGGCTGTCGCAATACGGCATCAGGACGGTGGTCGCGGCGCCGCACTCGCGCGCGAGCCCGACGGAAACGGCGGCACCCAGGGCCGGCGCAACCTCCTCCGGCTTCGCACCGGCGAGCACGGGGTCGAGCACCGAGGCCGCGCCTTCGCGGACAGCGGCCGGGTCGAGACCCGCGATCAATGCCGGCAGCAAACCGACAACCGAGAGCACCGAGAACCGGCCGCCGACGAGGGGGTCGTGATCGAGCCGTTCCATGCCGAAACGGCCGGCAATCCGGGTGAGGATGCTGTCCTTTGGTTCGGTGACCGCAACGATGCGCTCGCCCACCGCAGCTTCGCCGAGGCGCGTGCGCATGGCATCGACGATGATCGCGAGCTGGGCGAGGGTTTCCGCGGTCGTTCCCGACTTCGAGATCGCCAGCACGCCGGTCCGGGAAAGATCGAGCGACCGGAACAGCGCGCCGAACGTCTCGGGATCGACATTGTCCATGAAGCGGAGCCGGGGCGTGCCCGCAGGCGGCCCGAACCCGGCATCGATAAGGGAGTAAAGCGTCTGGCCGCCGAGCGAAGATCCGCCAGTCCCGAGGATCAGGACGTCGTCGAAGCTATCGCGAAACCGCCGGGCGACGCCGCCGAACGCGGCGATATCCTCGCGCTCGGCCGGAAGCCGGTAGAGCGGCAGGCTGCCGTCCGCATAGGCCTTGCGCACGGCATCGAGCGCGCCCTTCGACTCGGCGACGAGGCGCGCATGGGCCGTACGGTCGATCCCGCGACGGCCGACCACCTCCGCGAAGCAGTTCGCAATATCCTGTTCGTAGTATTCAGCCATCTCGGGAACGTGTTGGTTCCGGCGTTCCGCCAACGCCTTTCCGGCCCAGATTAGGGCGATCGTGCCGAATCGGGAAAACCAGCCGGAGACGCCGCTGTGGATAAGCCTATTTCGTCTCGACGATGCCCTTGGGGTCGCCGACGACGACCACGGTCAGGTCGTCGGCACGGAACAGGCGGCCGGCCACGCGGTTCGCCTGTTCGAGGGTCACGGCATCGATGAGCTGCGGGCGCTTGTCTATGTAGTCGATCCCGAGGTCCGAGAGCTGGATTCCGACGAGCATGTCCGCGAGCTCCCGGCTCGAGCCGAGGCGGAGCGGGAACGAGCCGTTGGCATAGGCCTTGGCATAGCGAAGCTCGTCCTCCGTGATGCCCTTCTCGGCCATCTTGCGCCATTCGCTGCGGATCACCTCAAGCGATTCGCCCGCGCGCGCGTTCTGCGTCGCCGTGCCTCCGCCGATCACCGCCGAATGGTCCATCGGGTTGAGATAGGCATAGACCGAATAGGCGAGACCGCGCTTCTCGCGCACCTCTTCGTACAGCCGCGAACTGAGGCCGCCGCCGCCGAGAATGCGGGTGACGAGATAGGCGGCATACCAATCGGGGTCGTCGCGCTTGATGCCGGCATGGCCGAAGCTCATCAGGCTCTGTGGGATCGGCTTGCGCACAATGATCGTCTTGCCGGCGCCCTGCGGCGCGATCTCGGGTACCTTGAAGCTCTTCGTCTTCGCGGGCAGCGCGCCGAACAGCGCATCGATCCGCTGCACCAGCTCGTCCTCGGCGATATCGCCGACCACGCCGACCATCAGCCGGTCACGGCCGAAACGGTCGGCGACGAAGCCGACGAGATCTTCACGGGAGATATTCTGGATCGAGGCTTCGGTTCCCGATGCCGGACGGGCATAGGGATGATGCGAGAACACGGTGTTGCGCCAGAGCTTGCGGCCGATCGCACTCGGATTCTCCGCTTCCTGTTTCAGGCCGGCGAGGGTCTGCGCCCGGACCCGCTCGATGGGTTCGGCGTCGAAACGCGGCTGCGTCAGCGCGAGACGGTAAAGCTCGAACGCACGATCGCGTTCCGTGGCGATCGTCGTCATCCGGCCGAGGAAATTGTCAGTCCCCGCATCGAACGAGATGCGGACGGCGATATCCTCCGAGGCGCGCTGGAAGGCTTGGGAATCGAGATCGCCCGCCCCTTCGTCGAGAAGCGACGCGGTCATCTCGGCCAGACCTTCGCGACCTGCGGGATCGGTCGCGGCACCGGCGCCCTTGAAGGCGAAGCTCACCGCGATCAGCGGCACGGACTTGTCGTGAACGAACCAGACCTTGATCCCGCCCGGAGTGACGAGCGGGCGGATGTCGGCTGCGGCCGCCGGTGCCGCGAGGGCAGCGAACGCCGCGACGGCGACAAGGGTGGCGCGCACGGTGCGGCGCATGCGAACCGCGATCATTTCCTGTCCTCCGGCAGCAGATAGCTCGTCACCGATTGACGCTCGTCGAGCACCGACTTTGCCGCTTCCATCACCTGTTCGGCGGAAACCGCCGAGATGCGTTCGGGCCATTGCTCGACATCCTCGATCGTCAACCCGGTTGCGAAGGCCTGCCCGATGGCGTTGGGACCGGCGCGGAGACCGTCGCGGGCATAGATGGCTTCCGCGGTCATCACCTTCTTCGCGCGCGCGATGTCCTCGGCGCTGAAGCCTTCCTTCAGGGCGCGCTGAAGCTCTTCGGTCACGGCCGCCTCGATCTCGATCACGCTTCCGCCCGCCTTGGGGGTGACATGGAGGCCGAATTCGCCGTAGTCGAGGGCATCGCCGCTGTACCAGGCCGCGGCACCCGACGCGATCCCGCGCTCGACGACGAGACGACGATAAAGGAAGCTGGTCGAACCGCCGCCGAGGACCTGCGCAAGGACCTCCATCGCATAGGATCTCTGGCGTTCCCCGTTGGAATAGCTCGGTGCGAGATAGACCCGGGACCACGAGGGCAGGCTGACCCGCTCGCTCCTGAGCGTGACCGTGCGCGCGGCGCGCTGGGGCGGCTCCTTGGGGCGGACGCGGTCCAGCACCTCCTGGCGGGGTATCGGGCCGTAATAGCGCTCCGCGAGTTCGCGCACTTTCTCTTCGGTGACATCTCCGGCGACGATCAGCATCGCGTTGTTTGGGGCATAGTGCTTGCGATAGAAGGCCAGCGCATTCCCCGTCTTCAGCGCCTGGATCTCGCTCATCCAGCCGATCACGGGGCGGCCATAGGGGTGGTTGAGGTAGAGCGAGCGGCGCACCTGTTCGCGAAGCTGTGCGGCCGGACTATTGTCCGTCCGGCTCCGGCGCTCCTCGAGGACCACGTCGCGCTCGGGAAGAACCACCTTGTCGGTCAGGGCGAGGTTCTGCATCCGGTCCGCTTCGAGCTTCATGACGGTTTCCAGCTCGTGGGCAGCGACGGTCTGGTAGTAGGCCGTATAGTCATAGCTCGTGAAAGCGTTGTCGCGCCCGCCGATCCGCGCGACGACGCGGGAGAACTCGCCCGGCGCCACGGTCTTGGTGCCCTTGAACAGGAGATGTTCCAGGAAGTGTGCCAGCCCGGATTCTCCCGGTTCCTCGTCGGCCGCGCCGACGCGGTACCACACCATCTGCATGACGGCGGGGGCGCGGTGGTTTTCGATCACGACCACGCGAAGCCCGTTGTCGAGCGTGAAGGTCTTTGGCGAGAACACCGCAGCGGCGGCGGGGCTGCATAGAACCGCGGCAGCCAGCGGGAGGGCGGCCGATCGCCGCAGGGAACGGACGCTGAACCAACCGAATAGGGACAAAACCGACTCCGTGAACATTGCGCGCCGCCCCCCTCACCGGGTCCGGCGGGATTCCGTTGTTCCGTATCCCCGTTTCACGTCGCCGGCGGGTTCGTCCCGTCGCGGCGGCGCATTTTCATTATTTTATGAGGCCTTCGAGCCAGCCCTTGGGCTCGCGCTCGATCGTCGGCGAGCGGCCGGTCGTCGGGGTCTTCCCGAGCGCCGCGTTCTCGCGCAGGCGCCTGCTTTCTGCAGTGGCGTCCACCGGCGTTCCCGGTGTCACCTTCTTCTGCCAGAACATGATCGACGTCATGAAGCCGTCGTCCTCGGATGCGAGGAGCGAGGACTCCCGATCGATTTCGCGGCGGATGTTCGGGTCGGGGTTCGTCGCACCCGCCTTCGCGAGGAATGCAACCTCTCCCCGCGACAGGCCGCTCTCGCGCGGCACCGATGCATTGGTGAGCAGCGAACGGGCGGAATCCTTCGTCTGCGTTTCCTGGGGCCGCTGGGAGCCCGGGCGCGGCGGACGCAACCCGAAATCGGGCGGCATGCTGAGCGGCGCGCGAGTCACGACCGCGAATTCGTCGGGCGACTGCTTGTCGATGCCGAGCGCCTCGCGCGCGCCCTCGCAGGCGGTCAGCGCAAAAAGCGATACTATGGCTATTCCGGTTGCACGCAGTCGGCGGGCGCTATACTGCCCCATCCGGCCTGCCATCTGGCCGCTCATGTCGGATCCCAAGTCAGTCTGCGCGACCTTGCGCATCACGGCTCTAATCTATGGTCGCGACGTCCGCCAATCAACCCGTCCAGCAGCAGCATTCCGACGCCGACCGAAATCGCGATATCGGCCACGTTGAAAGCCGGCCAGTGGTAGCCGAACGCGTGAAAATCGAGGAAATCCGCCACCGCACGGTGCCACACCCGGTCGATCACGTTGCCGAGCGCGCCGCCGATCACGAGTCCGATGGCGCAGCCCAGCCAGCGGTGCGTCGCCCGCCTGAGCCAGAAGGTCAGCGCGACGCAGATCGCGATGGCCACGAATCCGAGAATCAGTGGGCCGGTGTCGGATTCGGCCCGGAACAGGCCGAAACTCGCGCCCCGGTTCCAGACCATCACGATATTGAAGAAGCCGGTCACCTCGATGACGCGCGGCGGCGCCATCACGTGGTGGACGATCCAGTACTTCGTGACCTGGTCGAGGACGATGACCGCGGCAGCGATGAGATATCCGAGACGGATCACCGGCAGACGCTCATTCCGCCGCCGTCGGCAGGCTCTCGACCGCGTCGACGCAGCGGTTGCAGATCGACGGATGGTCGGCATGGCTGCCGACCTCCGGCAGGATCTGCCAGCAGCGCTCGCACTTTCCGCCGTCGGCCAGCGCCGGAACCACACCGACGCCCGGCACGTCGTCGATACGGAATGCCCCAGCGGGCACCTCGCCCCGGCGCACCGAGATCGAGGACGTGATCGACACCTCGGCGAGGTCGACGCCGCCGATGGCTTCCGCGTATTCGTCGGCGATCCAGACCTCGGGCGCGGCCTGCAGGCTGGACCCGATTCGCTTCTCGGCACGCTCGATCTCGAGTGCGCCGGTCACGACCCGGCGGACGCGGCGGATCTTTGCCCACTTCTCGGCGAGCGCATCGTCTCGCCATGCCGCGGGCACGTCGGGATAGATGCGGAGGTGGACGCTCTCGCCATCACCCGGGTTGCGCGCGAGCCATGCTTCTTCCGCCGTGAAGCAGACGATCGGCGCGAGCCAGGCCGTCAGGCAGGAGTACAGCTCGTCGAGCACGGTGCGCGCCGCACGGCGGCGAACCGAGTCGGTCCGGTCGCAGTAGACCGAGTCCTTGCGGATGTCGAAATAGAAGGACGACAGGTCGACCGCGCAGAAATTGTGGAGCGCGGTAAACATCGTATGGAAGTCGAACTCCTCGGCGCATCGGCGGACCAGCGCGTCGATCTCCGTCAGGCGGTGCAGTACCCAGCGCTCGAGCTCGGGCATCTCGCCATGCGGCAGGCGCTCCGCCGCATCGAACCCGTCGAGCGCGCCGAGGACGTAGCGCAGCGTATTGCGCAGGCGGCGGTAGGCGTCGGCCTGGTGCTTGATGATGTCGGGGCCGATCTTGAGGTCCTCGGAATAATCCGAGGCGACCACCCAGATGCGCAGGATGTCGGCGCCGTACTGCTCGATGATCTGCTGCGGCGCGACGACGTTGCCCTGCGACTTCGACATCTTCTGCTTGTCCTCGGCGAGGACGAAGCCGTGCGTCAGCACCGCGTCGTATGGCGCGCGCCCGCGCGTGCCGCAGGATTCCAGGAGGCTCGAATGGAACCAGCCGCGATGCTGGTCCGATCCTTCGAGATAGAGCGAGGCCGGCCACGTGAGGTCGTCCCGCCCCTCGAGCACGAAACTGTGGGTCGAACCCGAGTCGAACCAGACATCGAGAATGTCGAAGACCTGCTCGTAGTCCCCGGCGTCGTAATCGTTGCCGAGGAAGCGCGAGGGCTCGCTGTCGAACCAGGCATCGGCACCTTCGGCGGCGATCGCCGCGACGATGCGTTCGCGCACCGCCGGATCGCGCAGGAGCTCGCCCGTCTCCCGATGGAAGAAGACCGTGATCGGCACGCCCCATGCGCGCTGGCGCGAGATCACCCAGTCCGGGCGCGTCTCGATCATGCCGCGGAGACGGTTGCGGCCGCTCTCGGGATAGAAGCCCGTCGCGTCGATCGCGGCGAGCGCGACCTCGCGCAGCGACTTCCCCGCATCGCCGTAGGGCCGGTCCATCGAGATGAACCACTGCGGCGTATTGCGGAAGATCACGGGCTTCTTCGAGCGCCACGAGTGCGGATACTGATGCTTGAGCCGGCCGCGCGCGATCAGCGCGCCGCGCGCGACGAGCGCCTCGATCACCGCCTGGTTCGCGTCGCCCTTCTTGCCCGTGTCGGTGAGCACGCGCTTGCCGAAAAAGCCCGGCGCCTCCTCCGTGTAGAAGCCGTCGGCGTCGACCGTATAGGGAATTCGCGTGTCGATGCCGCGCGCCGTCAGCATCTGGCCGCTCGCCATCCAGATATCGTAGTCGTCGCGGCCATGGCCGGGCGCCGTATGGACGAAGCCTGTACCCGTATCGTCGGTGACGTGGAGACCGTCGAGGAGCGGAACCGTGAAACCGTAAGCCCCCTCGATACCCGCGAGCGGATGGGCACAGGCCATCGACTTCAGCGCGTCCGCAGAAACTGTGGAGACACGCTTCCATGCGGTCGTACGCGCCGACTTCATCACGTCGTCGGCGAGCGAATCTGCGAGGATCAGCCGGTCGCCCGTCTTCGCCCAGTTGTCGTCCGGAGCCTCGGTCACCTCATAGAGACCATAGGCGATGCGCGACGAGAAAGAGATCGCCCGGTTGCCGGGGATCGTCCAGGGCGTCGTCGTCCAGATCACCACCGATGTGCCGACAAGCGCGGCGTCGGAACATGCCATGACCGGGAACTTCGCCCAGATCGTGTCGGATTCATGGTCGTGATACTCGACCTCGGCCTCGGCGAGCGCCGTCTTCTCGACGACCGACCACATCACCGGCTTCGAGCCGCGATAGAGGAGGCCGTTGTCGAGAAACTTCATCAGCTCGTCGGCGATCTTCGCCTCGGCGGCGAAGTTCATCGTCGTATAGGGATTGGCCCAGTCTCCGATCACGCCGAGCCGCTGGAACTCCCCGCGCTGCACGTTGATCCAGTGGTCGGCGAACTCACGGCATTCCTGCCGGAACTCGACGATCGGCACCTCGTCCTTGTTGCGGCCGTCGGCGCGGTACTTCTCCTCGATCTTCCACTCGATCGGCAGGCCGTGGCAGTCCCATCCGGGGACGTAATTCGCATCCTTGCCGAGCATCTGCTGCGAACGGTTGATGACGTCCTTCAGGATCTTGTTCAGCGCGTGGCCGATATGGAGATTGCCGTTCGCGTAGGGAGGCCCGTCGTGCAGGATGAACTTTTCGCGGCCGGCCGAAATCTCACGCTGGCGGGCGTAGAGGTCCATCTCCTGCCAGCGGGCCAGAAGGCCGGGCTCGCGCTCGGGCAGCCGCCCGCGCATTTCGAATTCGGTCTTCGGCAGGAAGACCGTGGATTTGTAATCGGTCGCCATCGTGTCCGTACTTCCCGGTTCGGCGCGCCGCCCTATTCCGGCGGACGCCTGAAATCGTCCTTGTCGATGCTTTCGAGCAGCGCCCGCGCATCGTGCGAGTCGAGCGCGATCTGCTCGCGCAGCTGGGCGATCCCGTCGAACTTCTTCTCCGGGCGGATATACTCGACCAGCGCGACCCGGAGCAACTTGTCGTAGATGTCGTCGGTGAAGTCGAAGATGTAGACCTCGACGTTCACGTCGTTCTTGTCGAAGGTCGGCCGGCGCCCGATGTTGGCGCAGCCGGGATGCCAGCGCGTCGTACCGCCGTCCTCGACCCCCGCCCAGACCGCGTAGACGCCGAGCGCGGGCTCGACATATTCCTCGAGCGCGACGTTCGCGGTCGGGAAGCCGATCTGGCGGCCGCGCTGGTCGCCTTTCACCACCCGTCCCTCGATCTCCCAAGGATGGCCGAGCAGGCGCGCGGCGCCGAGCGGGTTGCCGTCGACGAGGCAGTTCCGGATATTGGTCGAAGAGTAAACGAGGCCGCTCGCATCCTTCACAGGTTCGACCGCGGAAAAACCGAAACCGTCCTTCTCCGCCCGCTCGCGCAGATAGCCGACATTGCCGCCGCGGCCCGCACCGAACACGAAGTCGTAGCCGACCGTCACGTGCTTCGCCTGGAAACCGCCGACGATGAAGGTATCGACGAACTCCTCATGGGCGACTTTCGACGTTTCGGCGTCGAAGTGGACGACCAGAAGATGCTCCACGCCCGCCGCTCGCAGCCGGCGCACCTTGCTGCGCAGCGGCGTGAGCTGGAACGGCGGTTCCTCCGGCCGGAAGTAGCGGCGCGGATGGGGCTCGAATGTGATGACCGACAGAGACGTTCCCAGCCGCTCGGCGTGGCGTTTCGCCTCGGCGATCACCGCCTGGTGGCCGAGGTGGACGCCGTCGAAATTCCCGATGGCGACCGAAGTGTCGCGGACGAAGTCGGGAAGACCGGCAACATGTCTGAAAATGCGCATTGCGGCGGTCTTCGTAGCCATCGGGCGGGGCCAAGTCAAACCATTCCCGGCGCGCCCGAGGCCCCGGGATCAGTCCTTTTTGCGGCGGTTCGGCACCCAGAGGGTCGCGATCCCGTCGATCACGACCTTTTCGCCGATCGAGCAGACGACCTCGCAGACCACCTTGTTGGACTCGAGCGTGATGTCCTGGATGGTCACCCGGGTCTGGACCGTGTCGCCGATGCGGACCGGCGCCCGGAAATTGAGGTTCTGGTTGAGATAGGCGCAGCCGGGCCCGGGCAGCTTGGTGCCGAGAACGGCGGAAATGTAGCCGCAGGTCAGCATGCCGTGGGCGATACGGCCCTTGAAGACCGTCTGCCGGGCGAATTCCTCGTTCACGTGGAGCGGGTTGTCGTCGCCGGAAATCTGCGAGTACTGGACGATGTCGGTCTCGGTAACGGTGCGGACATAGACCGCGGTCATGCCGGGCTTGAGATCCTCGATGAAATAGCCGTGCAGCTCCTCCATCGTGGCGATGATGGCCTTCGGCCTGACGTGCTGGTCCATTTGATGTTCCGTCTGAAGGTTAGGTCCGGGCGGGAGGCGGTTCTTCCGCGATGCAGAAATGCTCTGCTGCGATGCAATATATCGGCGCGGAAACCGGCCATCAAGCACGGCGGACAGGCCTTCCGGCGACCGCCCGCTTAATCCGCCGTTAACAGTCGGCGGATAGACTGCCTCCATGCGTACCGCTCACAATTTCACGCCGAAAATCCCGAAAATCCGCCAATACGCGGAGATTTCGCTATCGGACGGCTCGATGCTGACGGGATACGTCTTCGTCGAGGCGACCACGCGAATCCAGGATCTTCTGAACAACGGTGCGCCCTTCATGCCGTTCATCGACGAAAGCGAGACCGTGCACCTTCTCAACAAGGGCGCGATCGTTCGGGTGCGGCCGTTCGACTAGGGAATTCCGGGCTTTCCGGCCTGAAATTCTCTGAAACAACTTATCTGCTTCTTAACTTTCTCCGCCGAGAATTTCCCCCGGAAATCCTGCGTGTATGGCCGTTTTCCAGGGTTGGCGTCTGAATGCACTATCCCGAGACGATAGAGGAAGCTCAAGGCTACGCTCTGGCCGCTCTCAAGCGGCTGAAGGAGCTCGGCCTTGCCGCGAATCCGCGCAATTACGCCATCTGGTACGAGTATTTCGCCGGAAAGAACGCAGACCTGCGCAAGGCGGTCGACACACTGCCGGCGTCCGACGCGCCGGACGACGATGCCTGCAACGACATCTTCGAACGCTTCATCCTGTCCGGCGCGAACCTCGACGCCGAGGGCGGGCTGACCGGGCGCATCGAGGCCGTCGCCCAGCAGATCTTCGATGCGATTAACACCACGAGCAGCGGCACCGCGGAATACGGCGAAGCGCTGCAGACCTTCTCGGGCGGTCTCGCCGGCGCCCAGAACCTCGACCAGATCAAGGGCATGGTCTCCGACATCATCGCCGAGACGAGCGCGATGGACGAGCGCACCCAGCTGCTCCATGAGCGCGTAACGGAGTCCGCGAACGAGATCCACGAACTCCGCACCGCACTGGCGGATTCCCGGCGCGATGCGCTCACCGACGGCCTCACCGGGGTCGCCAACCGAAAGTGCTTCGATCAGGCGCTCTACGCCGCGATCGCAGGTGTCCGCGAGACCGGCATGTCGCTCGCACTCATCCTGGCCGACATCGATCATTTCAAGAAATTCAACGACACGCACGGACACCAGCTCGGCGACCAGGTGCTCCGTCTCGTCGGCCGGACGCTGCAGATGAGCGTGCGCGGCACCGACACCGCCGCGCGCTACGGCGGCGAGGAGTTCGCGATCATCCTGCCCGACACGACGAGCGGCGGCGCGGCCGCGGTGGCGGAGAATCTCCGCCGTTCGATCGCCTCGAAGAAGCTCATCTCGAAGGGCTCGGACAAGTCGCTCGGCAACATCACCATGTCGTTCGGCGTCACCTCCTTCCACCCGGGAGAGGACAGCTCCGAGTTCGTCGCCCGCGCCGACCACGCGCTCTACACGGCGAAGAAGCTGGGGCGCAACCGCGTGATCTGCGAGGACGTCGCGAAGGTCGCGGCCGGCTGATCCCGTTCGCCGCCCGGCGTCTTGCCGCGGCCCGCGGCCGGCGCCCATACTGAGCCCATGATCGTCCTCTTCACCGATTTCGGAGTCTCCGGGCCCTACGTAGGCCAGATGAAAGGCGTGCTCGCACGCGAAGCCCCGGACCTGCCGGCGATCGACCTGATGCACGACGCCCCGGCGTTCGACCCCCGCCTCTCCGCCTACCTGCTCGCCGCCGTCGCCGATCCGTTCCCCAGGGATGCCGTGTTCCTCTGCGTGGTCGATCCGGGCGTCGGCGGTCCGCGGATGCCCGTCGTCGCGGAGGCCGACGGCCAGCGTTTCGTCGGGCCCGGCAACGGGCTATTCGAGGTCGTGCTGCGGCGGGCGAATCGCGCATCTCTCCATGCCATCGACTGGCAGCCGGAAAAGCTGTCCGCGAGCTTCCACGGCCGCGATCTGTTCGCGCCGGTCGCCGCCCGCCTCGCGACCGGCCAGGAGGTCGCACTGAGGCCGGGCGGAACCCGCTTCCCCGACTGGCCGGACGAGCTGCCGGAGATCGTCTATGTCGACGCCTACGGCAACGCGATGACGGGGATCCGCGCCGCGGCGCTGCCCGAGGACGCGCACGTCCTCGTCGGCGGCCGCCGCCTCCAGCGTGCCCGCACCTTCTCCGACATGCCGGAAGGCCGCGCCTTCTGGTACGAGAACTCGAGCGGGCTCGTCGAGATCGCGGTCAACCGCGGCAGCGCCGCCGCGATCCTCGGCCTCTCGCCCGGCATGCCGTTTTCCGTCGACAGGGGAACGGGCGCCGCGTAACCATGCGGGCGCACCCGTCCGCTTCGCCAGCCCCGGTATTTCATCCCGGCATATCATCCCGGCCCTTCATGCAGCAGCTCCTCGACGACCCCGTGTTCGCCGCTTTCGCCATCGGCGCGACGCTGCTCGCCGGCCTGTCGAAAGGCGGCTTCGGCGGCGGGCTCGGCTTCATCGGCGTGCTCGGCCTCGCCCAGGTCTCGACGCCGGTTCAGGCGGTCGCGATCATGCTGCCGATCCTCTGCGTGATGGACGTGATGGGCGCCTGGGCCTACCGCCGGGACTGGCACCGGCCGAGCATGAAGGTGCTCGGCATCGGCGCGCTGATCGGCACCCTGATCGGCATGCTCATCTTCCGCTGGATGGACGACCGCATGATCAAGCTGATGGTCGGGCTGATCGCGGTCGTGTTCTTCATCGACTACTTCCGCTCGGGCGGCGAGAAGGCCGCGGCCCGCATCTTCCCGAAGCCGGTCGGCTACGCGCTCGGTGCGATCGGCGGCTTCACCAGCTTCGTCATCCATGCCGGGCTGCCGCCGGTCGCGATGTACCTGCTGCCGCAGCGCCTCGACAAGCGGCAGTACGTCGCCACCATCGTCGTGCTGTTCTTCCTGATCAACTACGCGAAGCTCATTCCGTACTGGTGGCTCGGCCTGTTCAACGCGCCCAACATCTCGACGGCGCTGATCCTGATGCCGTTCGCGCCCATCGGCATGTTCCTCGGGCTCCGGTTCAACCACCTGATCCCGCAGAAGCTGTTCATGCGGATGAGCTACGGCATCCTGTTCGTGCTCGGGCTCCGGCTGATGTACGAGGCGATCGCGCCCTGGTTCGCCTGAGCCGCGCCCTCAGCGCCCGCGCTCGGCGATCATGGCCTTGAGCTCGCGGATCTCGCGGCGCAGTTCCTCGAACTCGGCGCTGCGGCGGCGATGCTCCTCGTGGACGACGTCGCTCACCTCGCCCACTGCCTGCTCGTTCTCGGACGCGTGCAGCGTCTGCATGGAGTCGATAATGATCGCGATGAACAGGTTGAGGACGGTGAAGCTCGACAGCACGATGAAGCAGACGAAGACGATCCAAGCCCAGGAGTGCACCTCCATCACCGGGCGGACGATGCCCATCGACCAGCTCTCCAGCGTCATCACCTGGAACAGCGTGTACATCGAGCCGCCGATGGTGCCGAACCATGCCGGGAAGCTCGCCCCGAACAGCTTCGTCGTGATCACCGCGAAGACGTAGAAGACGAGCATCAGAAGCGAGCCGATGGCGCCGACGCCGGGCACGGCGTGCAGCAGCGCCGCGACGATGCGCCGGAGCCGCGGCACGGCGGAGACGAGGCGCAGCACCCGGAGGACGCGGAGCGCGCGCAGAACGGAGAGCGATTCGCTCGCCGGCGCCAGCGTGATGGCAACGACGATGAAGTCGAACACGCTCCACGCATCGCGGAAGAAGCGGAGCCCGTGGGCGTAGATCCGGAGCAGGATCTCGACGCAGAAGACCGCGATCACGACCTGGTCGAACAGATGGAGCTGGGGCCCGATCGCCGCCATGACCGTCGCCGAGGTTTCGAGCCCAAGCGTCACGGCGTTGACCACGATCAGCGTCATCACGGCCTTCTGGAAGGTCGCGTTGTCGACGAGGCGGCGGACGGCGGCCCTCGGGCCGGTCGCGGCGATGGCGGGATCTTGGACGCTCAAGGAAATGCTCCGGTGGATGACTCTGGTGCGGCCTCGCAGCCCGTCTTTTATCCGAACCTGCCCCACGCTGACAACGGACCGAGCCGATCCACCCGCCGTTTTCGGTACCGCCGAGGGCTCCTTGCCGGCGCTTGACGAACCCGTTCGGCAGATGTAGAACAAAACAAGAACATTTGTTCTCCTTCTGACAGCGGAACAGACGATGCCGAGGCCTCCAGCAAGCGCCAGGAACCGTTCCCTTCCCCCCCGAAACGGCGGAAGCGGGTGGACTCCGGCGGGGCTGCAGCGGCTTCGCGAGCATATCCGCCGCATCGAGGGCTTCAGCGGCACGCTCGCCGAGGGCAACCGCCATGTCCTGCCCTTCGGCATCGACGAGATCGATTCCCGGCTCCCCGGCGGCGGGCTCGCGCGCGGCGCGCTGCACGAGGTGTTCGCCGCCGACGCCGGCATCGCCACCGCCTTCTGCGCCCTCCTCGCCGGCCGCCTCGCCCGCGCCGAGGGACTGGAAGCCGTGATGGGAACGGGGGCGATCCTGTGGTGCGAACGCCCGCGCACGCTCGACGCCGGCGCACTCTACGGCCCGGCCCTGCTGCGCTACGGCATCGACCCGGCCCGCCTGATCCTGGTG
>JAYOEF010000086.1:0-15246 GCA_038106605.1 Alphaproteobacteria bacterium | reverse complement strand
CGCTACAAGGACACGGTCGCGAAGATGCCGGCGAACGAGGAGGTGCGCGCGCGCCACATCCTCGTGAAGACGGAGGCCGAGGCCGTCGCGATCATCAAGGACATCGCGGGCGGCGCGGACTTCGCCAAGCTCGCGGGCGAGAAGTCGATCGGCCCGACCAAGACCCAGGGCGGCGACCTCGGCTATTTCGGACGCGGCCAGATGGTGAAGCCGTTCGAGGAGGCCGCCTTCGGGCTCAAGCCTGGCGAGGTGACGCAGAAGCCCGTCCAGTCGCCGTTCGGCTGGCATGTCATCAAGCTCGAGGACAAGCGCGCGCAGAAGCCGCCGAGCTTCGAGGAAGCGCAGGACCAGATCGGCCAGGAGATGTCGCAGGAGATCGCCGAGGAGACGGTGAACAAGCTGACCGAGGGCGCCGCGATCCAGCGCTTCGAGCTCGACGGAAGCGCGCCGCGTCTCAAGCGCATGGAACCCGCGCCCGCCGCTCCCGCGAAATAGACCCGCGGCGAATCGCTAACGAAGGGGCCGCGCGAGCGGCCCCTTTTCTTTCCGCTCCGCGGGTTCCGGCGGTTTTCCCGGCGCACCGATCTGGGCTAGACTTCGCTTCCTTGCGAACAACCTGACGAAATCAGCGCCATGCCCAAGCTGTCTCCGCTCGCGCCCGCGGGCTTCCCCGAAATGCCGCCCGTTCCGGGCGTGACCTTTGCCACCGCGAACTGCGGTCTCCGCTACAAGGGCCGCCCCGACGTCCTGCTGGTCTCGCTCGAAAAGGGAACCCAGGCGGCGGGCGCGCTGACAACGTCGAAGACGGCGGCCGCGCCCGTCGACTGGTGCCGCAAGCTGCTGAAAGGCGGCAAGGGCCGGGGCGTCATCGTCAATGCGGGCAACGCGAACGCGTTCACGGGCCTCGCAGGCATCAAGTCGGTTCAGCGCACGGTCGACAAGGTCGCCGAGGTGCTCGGCTGCCCCAAGAATCAGGTCTACGTCGCGTCCACCGGCGTGATCGGCGAGACACTCAAGGACGAGAAGATCCGCGAGAATCTGAAAAGCCTCGCGAAATCGCTCAAGCCCTCCGGCTGGAACGACGCGGCGACCGCGATATCGACGACCGACACGTTCCCCAAGGGCGCGTCGCGCAAGGCGATGATCGGCGACACCGAGGTGACCATCGTCGGCATCGCCAAGGGCTCGGGCATGATCGCGCCCGACATGGCAACCATGCTGGGCTTCGTCTTCACCGATGCCGCGGTTCCGGCCGCGGTGCTGCAGAAGATCGTTTCCCGCGCGGCCGACCGTTCGTTCAATTCGATCACCGTCGACGGCGATACGTCGACCAGCGACACGCTCCTGATGTTCGCGACAGGCCAGGCCAAGCACAAGAAGGTCGGGTCGGTCGGCGACGCGCATCTCCGCGCGTTCCGCGCCGCGGTCGAGGACCTGTTCATGGAGCTCGCGCACCTGATCGTGAAGGACGGCGAGGGCGCAACCAAGTTCGTCACCATCAACGTCACCGGCGCCATGTCGGCCAAGGCGGCCCGGAAGATCGGCCTCGTCATCGGCAACTCGCCGCTGGTGAAGACCGCCGTCGCCGGCGAGGATGCGAACTGGGGCCGTATCGTCGCCGCCGTCGGCAAGTCCGGCGAGGCGGCGGACCGCGACAAGCTCCGGATCTCCATCGGCGGCGTCGCGGTCGCCGACAAGGGCATGGTCGTCCCCGGCTACGACGAGACGCCGGTCGCCGCCCACATGAAGGGCCAGGAGATCGTGATCGACGTCGATCTTCGCCTCGGCAAGGGCGCCGCGACGGTCTGGACCTGCGATCTCACGCACGGCTACATCGACATCAATGGCTCCTACCGGTCCTGAGGGGGCCGCCCCCGGCGCACTGCCCATCGTCCTCGTCGCCGCGGTCGCGCTGTTCGACCGCGACGGAAGGGTGCTGATCGCACAGCGGCCGGAGGGCAAGTCGATGGCCGGGCTCTGGGAGTTCCCGGGCGGCAAGGTCGATCCGGGCGAGACGCCGGAGGCCGCGCTGATCCGCGAGCTCAAGGAGGAGCTTGCCATCGACACGGTGGAAAGCTGTCTCGCGCCCTTCACCTTCGCGTCCCACCGCTACGAGACCTTCCACCTGCTGATGCCGCTATACGTGTGCCGCAAGTGGAAGGGCACGGTAACTCCCATGGAAGGCCAGGCGACCAAGTGGGTGATGCCCGCGCGGCTGTCCGACTATCCGATGCCGCCCGCCGACAAGCCGCTGATCGCGATGCTCCGCGACTGCCTGTGATGCGCCCGGCGAAGTGCCGATCTCCATCGCCGTTCCATGGAAGCCATGCGTTATTGCGGCGTGCGGGGCCATCGGCGGCATGCTAGGCGAAAGGGCATGAGCGCGCCCAAACCCTCCTTCCGGAACATCCTGAAGGCGAACCCCCGCGGCTGGTGGATCGTCGCCTTCATGTTCGCCGGCCTCAGCGTCGTATTCTCCGCGCGTTCGGCCCTCGGCCTGATCATGCCGACCTGGGAGCAGGACCTGGGGTGGCCGCGCACCTTCGTTTCGCTCGGCGGCTCCATCGTCCTCGTGGTGATGACGCTGATCTCGCCGCTCGCCGGAAACATTCTCGACAGGTCCGGGCCCCGCCTCGTCGTCACCGCGGCGCTCGTCTTCGTCGGTTCCGCCATCGCCATGTCGTCGCTGATGACGGCGCAATGGCAGTTCATTCTTCTCTTCTGCGTCATCGGCGGGCTCGGCTTCGGCTCGCTTGCCGCGCCCCAGGCGTCCGCGACGGTCGGGCAGATCTTCACCGAACATCGTGGGCTCGCCACCGGAATCGCCACTTCGGGCGCATCGGGCGGCCAGTTCCTCGTCATCCCGCTGCTCGCCGCGCTGATCGAGATCGCCGGCTGGCGCTGGAGCTTCGCTTCGTTCGGGCTCGTGATCGTTGCCATGGCGCCGGTCGCATGGTTCCTCATTCCGGCCCGCGCCAAGCCCGCTGCGGGCAGCGCACCGCCGCAGAGCCTCGGCTCCAGGCTCCGGGATATCCTGCGGAACGCGACCTTCTGGCTCCTGTTCGTCGGCTTCGTCATCTGCGGCTTCACCACGACCGGCGTGATCGAGTTTCACCTGATCCCGTACGCGACCGCCTGCGGCTATCCGCGCCTGCAAAGCGCGACCGCCTACGGCGTGCTGTCGGCCTTCAACATGGCCGGCATGATCCTCGCCGGCATGCTGGCCGACAAAGTGCACCGGCCGCTGCTCCTCGGCGCCATCTACTTCTTCCGCGGGCTCTCGTTCCTGCTGCTGATGCAGATCACCGGTAGCCCGGAGCTGCTCTTCCTGTTCGCGGTCATGTTCGGCCTGTTCGACTATTCGACCATGCCCGTGCTGGCGAGCATCGTCGGCAGTCACATCGGCGTCCATGTCATGGGCCTCACGCTCGGCCTCCTGTTCGCCGGGCATTCGGCGGGCGCTGCGGCGGGCACCTTCATGGGCGGCTACCTCTACGATCTACTCAACAGCTACGAATGGGTGTGGATCGCCTCGATCGCGCTGGCGCTCCTCGCCGCGGTGTTCTCGTGGATGATCCGCGAGACCCGCGAGAGCGACGCTGCACCCGCCGCCGCGGCGGCCTGAGATCATGACCTCGCCCGTCTCCGGCCCGCGCGCGGGCGGAACAGGCGGGTGGATCATCGTCACGCTCTGCTTCCTCGCGCTCGCCTTTACCTTCGCGGCGCGGTCGTCCGTCAGCATCGTCATCCCGATCTGGGAGATCGAACTGGGCTGGACGCGGACCCTGTCGGCCACGGGAAGCTCGATCGTGCTCGCCATGATGGCGCTCGGCTCGCCCGTCGCCGGCAACCTGATGGACCGGCTCGGGCCGCGGCGCGTCTTCGTCGGCGGGCTGATCGCGCTGGCAATCGGCGTTGCCGGCACGTCGCAGGCGCGTGAACCGATCCACTATTTCGGCCTGTTCGGCATCGTCGGCGGCGTCGGATGGGCCGCGGTCTCGATCCCGATGGTGACCGCCGCGGTCTCCGGATACTTCACCAAGAACCGCGGGCTTGCCGTGGGCGTCGCGATCTCGGGGGCGACCGGCGGACAGCTCCCCGTGCTCTATCTTCTCGGAAGCCTTGTCGCGGCGACCGGATGGCGCAACTCGTTCCTGCTGCTCGGCATCGCCTTCGCCGGTCTCGCGCTGCTCGTGCGCATGCGTTTCCGCCCGCCGCCGGCGCAGCCCGCGGGGGCGGCGACGATCGACGACACGTTATCTGACCGCCTGCGCTTCCTGTTCGCCAATCGCACGTTCCTCCTGCTGCTCGCGGCATTCACGCTCTGCGGTTTCATGACCGCGGGCGCGATCGACGTCCACTTCATCCCGTACGCGATCAGCTGCGGCTATCCGCTGGTCGATTCGACGGCGGCCTATGGTGTCCACGGGCTCGGCAACCTCGCGGGCGTGATCCTGTTCGCGTGGCTCGCCGATCATCTCAACCGGCCGCGGCTCCTCGCCGCGATCTTCCTCCTGCGCGCGCTCGTCTTCGTCTTCCTGCTCTACATCGCGGGCGACGTGCGTCTGATGTTCCTGTTCGCCGCAATCTTCGGCATCCTCAATTTCAGCAGCTTCCCGGTGATCGCCAACATCGTGGCGACCCATATCGGCGTTCGCATCATGGGTCTCACGCTCGGCCTTCTGTTCGGCGGGCACTCGCTCGGGGCAGCCGTCGGCTCAGTGCTCGGCGGGTGGTTCTACGACCTGTTCGGCCGCTACGACGAGATGTGGTGGCTGTCGGCCGGTCTCTCGGTGCTCGCAGGCGTCTGCGCGATCCTGGTCCGCGAGCGGCGGGGGGCGCCACCGGGCGCCATATCCTCTCCGGCTTAATTCCGCCGCTGCGGCGGCGGCTTTTCACCCGAAGGTCTTTCTTCCGTATCGAGCGCGGCCGCAAGGCGCGCCGCCGCGCTTCCCGGCCGCAGTGCCTGTGGCTGCGAGGCGGCGGGGGCCCATCCTGTCATCCAGATGAGCTGGAAGGTCGCCGGGATTCTCCCGTCGGCACCCGCGTGGCGCTGGCGATAGATTTCCGCGGCGGCGAACAGCGTGTCGCGGCGGAGCGGCGCGCGGCTCCGGGCGACCAGCGCGTTGGTCTCTCCCATTCCGCGGAGGTCGCGGAGCAGCGCGAACGGATCGCCGTAGGTGACGGTGATCGTGTCGGCGTCGACGACGGGGAGCGCGAAGCCCGCCCTTTGCATCAGCGCTGCCGCATCCTGCACGCCCGCGACCGGCGACGTGCGGGGGCTCGTGCCGCCCGCGGTCGCGGCCTCGGCCTCGAGCAGCGCGCCGCGCAGTTCGACGAGCGTGTCGCCGCCGAGCATCGCGGCGACGAAGAGGCCGTCTGGCCTGAGCGCGCGCCGGATCTGGATCAGCGCGCCCGGCAGATCGTTCGTCCAGTGAAGCGAGAGGCAGGAGGCGACAAGATCGAAGCTCCCGTCCGCGAAGGGCAGGACCTCCTCGTCGCAGGCGACACGATGTCCCGATGCGGCGGCCCGCAGCAGGCCTTGCGAAAGATCGGCTGTTACCGAGACGCCGCCCTCCGCCGGTTCCGGAAGGCCTTCCGCGCCGCCCGCGCCGATCAGGAGCCGCGCGGCGAAGCTCCGCCGCACGTCGGCAAGCCGGTCCGCGAGCCTCTCCGCCGTCTCGCGGTGGAGAAAGGCATGCGCACCGAAATCCGCCGCCGCACGGTCGCGGTGGCGGCGCACGGCCGTGCGGTCGAACAGGACGATGTCGTCGCTCATGGGCGGGTTAAAGACCCTGCCGGGCCGGTTTGCAAGCGGCGGACGTTTGCAGGCCGGCACATCCCGGCTCGTGCTAACGTTCCGATATGACGGAACAGACAGCCGCTCCCATTGCCGCTCCCTTCGCCGCCGCCGCACGCCGGGCCGGACGCGCCGCCGTGCGCCGTGTCGTCGATCTCGTGCTGCCGCCCCGCTGCATCGGCTGCGGCGCGCTGGTCGATGCGCCGGGTGCGCTCTGCGGCACCTGCTGGCGCGGCATCGACTTTATCACTCAACCTTTCTGCGCGCGATGCGGGTTGCCTTTCGGGCATGACGCGGGGGAAGGCGCAATCTGCGGCGAATGCGCCCGCAATCCGCCGCCCTTCGAACGCGCCCGTGCCGCCGCGGTCTACGACGATGCCTCTCGCGCCCTTATCCTCGCCTTCAAGCATGCAGACCGCACCGATGCGGCAAAGGCGCTCGGCGGCTGGCTCGCGCGGGCGGGGGCGGACGTTCTTGGCGATGCCGACGCGATCGTCCCGGTGCCGCTCCACAGGCGGCGTCTGCTGACGCGGCGCTACAACCAGTCGGCGCTTCTCGCACAGGCCCTTTCCAGGGCCACGGGCGTGCCCTGCATCGTCGACGGGATGGTGCGCACGCGGGCGACGCCGAGCCAGGGGCGCATGGACCGTGCCCGGCGCGAACGCAATGTCCGGGGCGCGTTCGCCATACGAAAAAGCCGGGCCGCGGCGCTGAAGGGCCGTCACGTGGTTCTCGTCGACGACGTGCTGACCACCGGGGCGACGGTTTCCTCCTGCACGCGGGCATTGCTCCGGGGCGGCGCGGCGCGGGTCAGCGTCCTTGCGCTCGCGCGCGTCACGCGGACGGGCTGACAAACCGGGGACGCCGCACCATATTATCCGCCAGTTCTGTATCCAGTGAGGAGGCCGCCTTGGCCGACGTCGAAATCTACTCCAGCATGTTCTGCCCGTACTGCCACCGCGCGAAGCGCCTGCTGTCCGAAAAGGGCGTCGCCTTCAAGGAGATCGACGTCGACATGGACGCCGGGCTCCGCCGCGAAATGATGGAGCGCGCGAGCGGCCGTCACACGGTTCCGCAGATCTTCATCGACGGCGTCCATGTCGGCGGGTCGGACGATCTCGCCGCGCTCGAGCGCGCGGGCAAGCTCGATCCGATGCTCGGGCTCGGCTGATATGGCGGGCGCGTTCCGTCTCGCCTGCGTCCAGATCAACGCCGGCAACGAGATCGCGCCCAACGTCGCGGCCGCCTCCGCCCTCGTGCGCGAGGCCGCGGACCGCGGCGCCGACTTCATTTCGCTTCCCGAATGCGTCGCGCTGATCGAGCCCGACCGTGCCGCGCTCCGGCGCAAGATCACCGGCGAAGCGGACCATCCCGCGCTCGCCGCGTTCAGCGGTCTCGCGCGCGATACCGGCCGCTGGCTCCATGTCGGCTCGCTCCCCGTGCTCGCGGACGACGGCCGCATCGCCAACCGTACCTTCTTCATCGACCCGAAAGGCAAGGTCGCGGCGAAATACGACAAGATCCACATGTTCGACGTCGATCTCGCGAACGGAGAGAGCTATCGGGAATCCGACACCTACCGCCCCGGCGAGGCGGCGGTCGTCGCCGATACTCCCTTCGGCCGCTTCGGCCTCACCATCTGTTATGACGTCCGTTTCCCGCGGCTCTATCGCGATCTCGCGGAGGCAGGTGCCTCGTTCATCGGCGTGCCGTCGGCCTTCACCCGCACCACGGGCCGCGCGCACTGGCACGTGCTGCTGCGGGCGCGCGCGATCGAGACCGGCTGCTGGGTCTTTGCTGCCGCACAGTGCGGCGACCATGCCGCCGGGCGCCAGACCTACGGCCATTCCCTGATCGTCGATCCGTGGGGCGAGATCGTTGCCGAAGCGGGCGAGGAGCCCGGCGTCATCGTCGCCGAGATCGACCCTGCGCGGGTCGGGGCCGCCCGCCGTTCGGTGCCGTCGCTCGCGAACGCGCGCGCCTACGCGCCCGCCGTTCCCGTCAGCGGGGCGGCGGAATAACGGGAATCTCGCCCGCCGCCGCTTTCACCGCGGCGATCCGCTGGACGACCGCAGGCTCCGGCCGGTGCACCAGCCCCGCCTCGTAGGCGACGATACGAAGCTTTCCCGAGACCGCCCCGATCAGCTCCCCGTCCTTCAGGAGGAAGTCCGGGTTGCGCGGCTTGCCGTAGGCCTCGTTGCCGGCGGCGAAGGTCTCCCAGATCAGCACGCCGCCGAGTGCGAGACAGTCCGGAAAATGCGCGAAGAGCGGCCGGTGCAGGTAATTTGTGCCGACGATCGCGGCGAAGCTTCGGCCCGCGAACGGCCATGGGCTGCCGTCCTCCAGATCCGCTTCGACCGCCTCGATGGCGGGGTGGGGGGCGAGGCGGGAGGTGTCGCGGTCGACGGCGGTCACCGGATGTCCCCGTTCGGCGAAATAGCGCGAATGGCGGCCGGAGTCACAGGCCACGTCAAGCACGCGCCCGCCTTCGGGAACGAGGGCGGCGCAGCGGCGGACCCAGACGGACGGCGGGGGAGGGGTGTGATCCTCGCTCATGGTTCCTGCGTATCTCCCGGAAATGCAGGTCGAAGATTGGACTTGGCAAAATCCGAATCGGGACTAAATGTTTGTTTCATGATCGTCTTCGACGTCACCTGCGCCAATGAGCACACCTTCGAGGGGTGGTTCAAGGACGGCGCCACCTTCGACGCCCAGGTTGCGGCGGGTGAGGTCGCATGCCCGGTCTGCGGCGACACGAAGGTCCACAAGGACCTTGCCGCGCCCAGGCTCGGCGGTCTGCGCAAGGGCAAGTCGGAGCCGGCCCCGGTCGCCGCGGGCGGCACGCCCGATCCCAAGATCGACGAATACGTGAAGGCGCTCCACGAGCTCAAGAAGCACGTCGAGGAAAACAGCGAATACGTCGGCGAGAAGTTCCCCGAGGAAGCCCGCAAGATCCATTACGGGGAAACCGAAGCGCGTGCGATCTACGGCGAGGCATCCGCTGAGGAGGCAGAGTCGCTCCAAGAGGAAGGCGTCGACTTCCAGCGCATTCCCTGGCCGGGCAAGCCCGACGCCTGAGCCGCGCGATGAAGGGAGGGGCCTCAGCCCTTAGGTCTTTGAAGAAGGGCGTTCAGCCCTTAGGTCTTTGAAGAAGGGCGTTCAGCCCTTAGGTCTTTGAAGAAGGGCGTTCAGCCCTTCGTGCCGAACATCATGTAATTGACGGAAACGTCCGGCGTGAGCCGCCAGTCGCCCGTCAGCAGGTCGTAGGCGAGGCCGGTCATGTCGGCGACGTCGATCCCGTTTTGCCGCAGTGCGCGCGCGAGTTCCGACGGGCGAACGAACTGCTTCCAGCGGTGGGTGCCGCGCGGGAGCCAGCGCAGCACGTACTCCGCGCCGACGATTCCCATGAGAAAGGCCTTGGGCGTCCGGTTGAGGGTCGCGAGCGCCATCGCGCCTCCGTCGCGCGCCATGCCGCAGCAGGAGGAGAGGAAAAGCTCCACATCGGCGACATGCTCTACGACTTCGAGCGAGAGGACGATATCGAAAGCCTCGCCCGAAGCGCGAAGATCCTCCGCCGTGGTCGCGAGGTAGCGTACCGGGACGCCTGTCCGTTCGGCATGCGCCCGCGCGGTGCCGACGTTGCGTTCGGAAGCGTCGATGCCGGTCACGTCCGCGCCCATGCGCGCGAGAGGTTCCGAGATCAGCCCGCCGCCGCAGCCGACGTCGAGGAGGCGCAGCCCTTCGAACGGGCGCATCGCCTGCGCATCGCGGCCGAAGCGATCGCACAGTTTCGTACGCAGCCAGGCGAGCCGGACCGGATTGAAGCGGTGCAGGGGGGCGAACTTGCCGGCAGGGTCCCACCATTCGTCCGCCATGGCGGAGAACCGGGCCACGTCCTCGGGGTCGACCGTGGTCGCGCGCGGTTCCGCGGAAGCCGATACCGTCATCGGGAGACTGCTTGCCTGATTTGACCCATACGAGTATGTATGCGCCCGCGTCGCGTGGGGCAAGCTGATCCGATCGGGATTCCCCTCGATTTTCCAGGCACTGGCCTGCTGCCGGGCCGTGGTTCTGTTTGCGGCGCGGCAGCGGTATGAGGAGCCGGAATGGCACGAATCGTGCAGAAATTCGGCGGCACCTCGGTCGCCGATCTCGACCGTATCCGCGCGGTGGCCCAGCGCGTAAAGCAGGCCGTCGATGCGGGCGATCAGGTTGCGGTCGTGGTGTCCGCGATGGCGGGAACGACGAACCAGCTCGTGGACTGGACCCGCGGCATTTCGCCGATCCACGACGCACGCGAGTACGACGTCGTCGTCTCGGCGGGCGAGCAGATCACCGTCGGGCTGGTGGCGCTGGCGCTGCAGGCGGCCGGCATCGACGCGCGGTCGTGGCTCGGCTGGCAGATCCCCATGGTCACCGACGACATGCACGGCCGCGCCCGCATCAAGGAGGTGCGCGCCGACGAGATCGTGCGCCGCCTCGAGGCCGGACAGGTCGCCGTCATGGCCGGTTTCCAGGGCATCGCGCTCGAGGACAACCGCGTCACCACGCTCGGCCGCGGCGGATCGGACACGTCGGCCGTCGCGCTCGCCGCGGCGATCAAGGCCGACCGCTGCGACATCTATACCGACGTCGACGGCATCTACACCACCGATCCGCGCATCGTGTCGAAGGCGCGAAAGCTCGATAAGATCACTTACGAGGAAATGCTGGAACTGGCGTCCCTCGGTGCCAAGGTCCTGCAGACCCGCTCCGTCGAACTGGCCATGAACCACCGCGTGCGGCTGCAGGTACTGTCGAGCTTCGTCGACAAGCCCGGCACGCTCGTCGTCGATGAGGAAGAGATAGTGGAACACGAAATCGTCAGCGGTATCGCGCACAACGTCAACGAGGCGAAGGTCACGCTCGTCCGGGTTCCCGACCGTCCCGGAATCGCCGCATCGATCTTCGGCCCGCTCGCCGACGCAAGCATCAACGTCGACATGATCGTCCAGAACGTCTCCGAGGACGGAAAGGCGACCGATCTCACCTTCACCGTGCCGAAGGACGACCTGCCGCGCACGATGCAGCTCCTCGAAAGCCGCCGCGGCGAGCTCGGGTTCGAGCGCATCTCGGGCGATCCCGACGTTGCCAAGATCTCCGTCGTCGGCGTCGGCATGCGGAGCCATGCGGGCGTCGCCATGCGCATGTTCTCGGCGCTCGCCGAGAAGGGCATCAACATCCAGGTGATCTCGACCTCCGAGATCAAGATCAGCGTGCTCGTCGCGGAGGCCTACACGGAACTCGCGCTCCGCGCACTGCACACCGCCTACGGGCTGGACGCCGCCTGACATGGAAAAGGAGGCGCCCATGGCGCGGCTCGACGAGCTTTGGCAGCGTGGCCGGGAGTTCCTCGGCTCGCGCTACGCCATTCTCGGCGGGGCCATGACCTGGGTGTCCGAGCGCCATCTCGTCTCGGCGCTGTCGAACGGCGGCGGCTTCGGTGTCATCGCCTGCGGCGCCATGACGCCGGACCTCCTCGCGGCCGAGATCGCGGGTACCGCCGCGATGACCTCGAAGCCCTTCGGCGTCAATCTCATCACCATGCATCCCGATCTCGACCGGCTGATCGACGTCTGTCTCGAACACAAGGTCGGGCATGTCATTCTCGCCGGCGGCCTGCCGCCGGCGACGTCGATCCGGCGCGCCAAGGACGGCGGCGCGAAGGTCGTCTGTTTCGCGCCGACGCTCGCGCTTGCCAAGCGCCTCGTGCGCCAGGGCGCGGACGCGCTCGTCATCGAGGGCGCGGAGGCGGGCGGCCACATCGGACCGGTGGCGACCAGCGTGCTCGCCCAGGAAATCCTCCCCTTCATGGACGAGGTGCCGGTGTTCATCGCGGGCGGCATCGGACGTGGCGACGCTCTGCTTGCCTATCTCGAGATGGGCGCGTCCGGCTGTCAGCTCGGCACGCGTTTCGTCTGCGCCACGGAATCGATCGCGCACGAACGCTTCAAGCAGGCCTTCGTCCGCGCGCAGGCGCGCGACGCAGTGCCGTCCGTGCAGCTCGACGCGCAGTTTCCGGTGATCCCGGTGCGCGCGATCCAGAACGATGCGACGCGCGACTTCCAGCAGACCCAGCGCGAGGTGATCGACGCCTTTCGCCGGGGTGAGCTGGATCAGGAGGCGGCGCAGCTAAAGATCGAACATTACTGGGCCGGCGCGCTGCGCCGCGCCGTCATCGAAGGCGACGTCGAGCGCGGCTCGCTCATGGCCGGGCAGAGCGTCGGTATGGTCAAAGGCGTCCAGCCGGCGGCCGATATCCTGCGCGAACTCGTCGACCAGGCGGTCGAGGCCCTCGCCGGCAGGGATCGGTCCAAGGCGTCAGGCTGATGACCGGGCCCGTCCCCACCGGTCACCGGCAGGCGCTCCGCCGTCTCCGGACCGTGATGGCGGGATCGGGCACGGCGCAGCAGCGCCTCGACCAGCTCGTGCGGCTGATCGCCGACGAGATGGTGGCAGAGGTGTGCTCGGTCTACGTCATGCGTGCGGGCGACGTGCTCGAGCTGTTCGCGACGCAGGGCCTCAACCAGGAAGCCGTCCACGTCACCCGGCTCCGGCTCGGCGAAGGTCTCGTCGGCACCGTCGCGGCGACGGCCGATCCTCTCAATCTCCCGGATGCGCAGTCGCATCCGAAGTTCAGCTACCGGCCCGAAACGGGAGAGGAGATCTACTCCTCTCTCCTCGGCGTGCCCGTCATCCGGGGCGGCCGCGTGCGCGGCGTCCTCGTCATTCAGAATCGGGCGAAACGCACCTACACCGAGGACGAGGAGGAAGCGCTCGAACTGATCTCGGTGGTGATCGCCGAGCTCATCGCGTCGGGGGATCTGATCGATCCCGGCGAGCGCCGCCATCAGGTCGCGGGCCGGTCGTTCCGGCCGATGCGCCTCTCGGGCCAGTCGATCAACGAAGGCCTCGCAATCGGCGAGGCGGTGCTGCACCAGCCCAACATCAGCATCCAGCGGATGTTCACCGATGATCCCGAGGCGGAGCACGCACGCCTCCGGGAGGCGATGCAGTCGATGCACACGGCGCTCGATCTCATGCTCGCATCGACGCGGCTGCGGGCAGCCGGCGAACACCGCGAGGTGCTCGACACCTACCGCCAGTTCGCCGAGGACCGCGGCTGGCTGCGCCGGATCCGCGAAGGCATCGACGGCGGCCTCACGGCCGACGCGGCCGTCCAGAAGGTTCGGGAAGACACGATCGCCCGCATGCAGGCGATCACCGATCCCTATCTTCGCGAACGCCTCAGCGACCTCGAGGACATCGCCAACCGGCTGATGCAGCATCTGTCGGGCGGTGCCGACAGGCCCGCCGTCGGCCGCCTGCCGGATGCGATGATCCTGATCGCGCGGCACCTCGGCCCGGCGGAACTCCTCGACTACGACACCGCGAAGATCAGGGCGCTCGTCACCGAGCAGGGCGCCGCGACGTCCCACGTCTCGATCATCGCCCGTGCGCTGGGCATTCCGGTGGTCAGCAAGATCGACGGGTTGCTTAAGAACGTGGATCCCGGCGATCCCGTCATCGTCGACGGCGACAACGGCCAGATCTTCGTCCGCCCGTCCGAAGATATCCAGTCGATGATCACCGACACGCTGCGCGCCCGCGAGCAGCGCCGGAGTCTCTACGCCTCGATGCGCAGCCTGCGCACGGTCACGCGGAACGGCGTTCCCGTTTCGCTCAACATCAACTGCGGCATGCTCGCCGACATGCAGTGGCTGAGCGAGACCGGTGCCGACGGCATCGGCCTGTTCCGCACCGAGATCCCGTTCATGGTGCGCTCGGCCTTCCCGGACGTCGAGCAGCAGACCCGAATCT
The DNA here is from genome assembly GCA_038106605.1 of Alphaproteobacteria bacterium. Lineage (GTDB taxonomy): Bacteria > Pseudomonadota > Alphaproteobacteria > MPNO01 > UBA830 > JAYOEF01. The sequence continues at coordinate 1,586 of JAYOEF010000086.1, read as the reverse complement.
ACCGCCAGGTGCTCAACCAGGCGGAGGGCAAGCCCGTCCAGTTCCGTACCCTCGATATCGGCGGCGACAAGCAGCTTCCCTATTTCCAGGATTCAGAGGAGCAGAACCCTGCGCTCGGCTGGCGTTCGATCCGGGTCGGGCTCGACCGGCCGGCGATGCTGCGCCAGCAGCTGCGCGCGCTGATCCGCGCTGCCGAAGGGCGGGAGCTCCACCTGATGTTCCCGATGATCGCCGAGGTGGCGGAGTTCGTCGCCGCGCGCCGCATCCTCGACCTCGAGCTGGAACACCAGAAGTCGGAGGGCGTCGAACTGCCGACGACAATCCGGCTTGGCACGATGCTGGAGGTCCCCGGTCTCATCTGGCAGCTCGATACGCTGTTCCCGCATATCGACTTCCTGTCGATCGGCAGCAACGACCTGTTCCAGTTCCTGTTTGCCTTCGACCGCGGAAACCCGCGGGTCGCCTCGCGCTACGACGTGCTGTCGCCGTCCATGCTGTCGATGCTGCGCGATGTGATCGCGCGCTGCCGGGAGGCGGGTGTCCAGGTCTCGCTGTGCGGCGAGATGGCGGGCCGCCCGATCGAGGCGATGGCGCTGCTCGGCATCGGGCTGACCTCTCTTTCGATGTCGCCGTCGATGTACGGATCGATCAAGGCGATGACCCTCTCCGTCGACACCGACGCGCTCGCCGCCTATCTCGACACGCTGCTGCGGAGCGAGGATCACAGTCTCCGGCGCAAGCTGCTGGCCTTCGCCCACGATCATCACGTCGTGCTCGAAACCTGAAGACTTGTTTCGGTTTCACTTTAATCATTGATATCCGATTGATTCTTTTGGTATTTCTTCCCGGCCGCCAGAGGTAGGCAGTCGGCGGCAGCTGTTGCGACAGACGGATCGGAGGGCTCGGGGGCCCGGTCGTCGCAGCCGCGGGGCACACCGGCGATCCCGGGGCGAGGGGGCACTTCTTTGGCGAAGGCAGCGAAGAAAACCGACGATCAGGAACGCGTGGACGCCGGCGAGCTTGGCGCCATGATGCGCGAGATGCGCGAGAATCTGGGCCACGACCTCAAGGACGTGGCGGCCGATCTGCGCATCCGTCTCGTCTATCTCGAGGCGATCGAGGCGGGAAAGCTCTCGGAACTGCCCGGTTCTGCCTATGTCAGCGGCTTCATCCGCTCCTATTCCGAATATCTCGGCCTCGACGGCGACGAGATCGTCCGTCGGTTCCGCCAGGCCGGTATCAACATCAGCGGCCAGACGCCACTCCACCTGCCGTCGCCGGTGGAAGAGGGCCGTCTGCCGACCGCCGCCATTCTGATCGTCGCAGCGGTGATCGCGGGCGGAGTCTACGGCGGCTGGCAGTACATGCAGTCGAAGAACAAGGAGCCGGTCGAGGCCGTCGCCCGCGTTCCGGCCGACGTAAAGGCAGCCGCCGAGGGCAAGGCCCTGACGGAAACGGCGCCGGCGCCCGCGCCTGCGCCGGCTCCCGCTCCTGAGCGGACCGCAACCGCCCCCGCTCAGTCGGCGCCCGAGACCACGCCACCCGCAAGTGCCCCCGCTGCGGCTGCCCCCGCTGCGGCTACCGAG
>JAYOEF010000085.1:0-15397 GCA_038106605.1 Alphaproteobacteria bacterium | reverse complement strand
GCCGAGGCCATGGTCGAGCAGCGCTGACGCGATTCGTTCGCAGTCGACCGAAATCGGACCGGTTCTTTCGCGCTGCGGTAGCAGGCTGAATTTATTGGACAAAAATGGTCCGTTTATCGGCCGTACCGCGAAATCTTCGCACCGGCCGCCACATTGCCGCCCCTAATTATTAACGTTAGCATTCGCATGCCTTCAAAAATAAGGGGTTCATCGATGGCCAAAATACTCTCGAAACTTTCCAGCACGATTATTGCTGGCTTCGTCCTTGCCGTCGTTCTCATCATCATTCTCAAGCTCTGGCATCAGTCCGGGCTTGGACTCGACCGGGCCTGGTGGTCGTTTTTCTTCCGGTGGCTCCACGTGTTGAGCGGCGTGATGTGGATCGGCATCCTCTGGTACTTCAACTTCGTGCAGATCCCGAACATGGGAAAGATCCCGGATCCGCAGAAGCCCGCGATCACCGGCGTCATCGCGCCGGCGGCGCTCTTCTGGTTCCGCTGGGGTGCGATGTCGACCATCGTCACCGGCCTGATCCTCGCATGGCTCAACGGCTATCTCGGCCAGGCGATCACGATCGGCCTGACGGACGGGGTTCCGAAGCACACGGCGATCGGTATCGGCATGTGGCTCGGCACGATCATGTGGTTCAATGTCTGGTTCATCATCTGGCCGAACCAGAAGAAGGCCCTCGGCATCGTCCAGGTCGAGCCCGACGAGAAGGCCAAGGCGGGACGCACCGCCATGCTGTTCTCGCGGACCAACACGATGCTGTCGATCCCGATGCTCTACGCGATGGTCTCGGCGCAGAACCTGTTCTGACCGCGGACGCACCGCAGAAACGACGAAGGGGGCCTCCGGGCCCCCTTCTCTTTTGGCCGCCGTTCCAGGCGGATCAATCGACCGCGATCAGCGCCGCGGCGACCGCCCTGTCCTCGGACAGGAGCACGTTGAAGGTGCGGCACGCCGCGCCCGTATCCATCGTATCGACGACGATGCCGAAGGCCCGGAGATGTTCCTTCAGGACAAGAGACGGCATCGCCATGCGCGGACCGCAGCCGAGGAGCAGGACCTCGATTTCGGACGCCGCCTCGGTCACCGGCGACAGGCTTTCCGCGGTCACCTCTTCGTAGGCGCCGACCGGCCAGGCGAGCGCGCGCTCGCGGAACCCGCTGACGGAACCCTGGTGCTCGGGCCCGGCCCAGCGGCAACCGCCGCGGCCGGAGCCGGTGATGAGCTGGCGGCCTTCGGGGATGCTGGGCGTGATATCGGTCACGTGGGTCGGGCTCTCCCGGGCCTCTCCGGCTGGCTCGGCCCGGCGGGCGTCAGCGCGCCGGGGTCTCCGCCTCCGCGTCGTCGTCTTCGCCGACGATCAGCCCCGTGCGCCGCAGGTTCATGTAGATCAGGAGCGGCGCAGCGATGAAGATCGACGAGTAGGTGCCGACCAGCACACCCCAGATCATGGCGAAGCTGAAGCCGCGGATCACCTCGCCGCCGACGAGATAGAGCGCGACCAGCGCGATCAGGGTCGTCAGGCTGGTGAGCAGCGTTCTGGAGAGCGTGTCGTTGGTCGAGAGATTGAGCAGATCCGGCAGCGGCATCTGCTTGTACTTGCGGAGATTCTCGCGCACCCGGTCGAACACGACCACGGTATCGTTGATCGAATAACCCGCGATGGTGAGGATCGCCGCGACCGTCGACAGGTTGAACTCGAGGCCGAGCAGCGAAAAGATCCCGATCGTCAGCACGACGTCGTGGATCAGCGCGATCACCGCACCCACCCCGAACTGCCATTCGAAACGGAACCAGATGTAGACCAGCATGGCCGCCATCGCGGCGAGAACGGCGGTAATGCCCGCCTCGATCAGCTCACCGCCGACCTTGGGTCCGACGAATTCGGTGCGCCTGTACTCGACGCCGTCGCCGATGGCCTTCTTCGCCGTCTCCACCGCAGCCTGCTGTGCCTTCTCGTCGCCGGCCTGGCGCTCGATACGGATCAGGACGTCGGTGTTCTTGCCGAACTCCTGGAGCTGAACCTCGCCGAGGCCGAGCCCGCCGAGCTTGGCGCGCAGCTCGCTGAGGTTCGCGGCCTCGGGCGTGCGGACCTCCATCAGGATGCCGCCGCGGAAGTCGATGCCGTAGTTGAGCCCCTTGACGAAGAACAGACCGACCGAGGCGACGCAGAGGATCAGCGACACGATGCCCGCTAGCTTGCGGAACCCGACGAAATTGACCCTGGTGTCGGAGGGGACGAGACTGATGAGGCGCATCTTCTATCCTCCTCCTACAGCGGCAGCTTCTTGGGCTTCGTGCGGATGAGCCAGGTCACCACCATGAAGCGTGTCACCATGATCGCCGTGAACATCGAGGTCAGCAGCCCGATCGCGAGCGTTACCGCGAAGCCCTTCACCGGGCCGGAGCCGAACTGGAACAGCAGCACGGCGGCGATGAAGGTCGTGATGTTGGCATCGACGATCGTGGTCAACGCGCGCTGGTAGCCGGAATCGACCGCGGAGATCGGCGTCCGGCCGTTCTTCTGCTCCTCGCGGATGCGTTCGAAGATCAGCACGTTCGCATCGACCGCCATGCCGATGGTCAGCACGATGCCGGCGATGCCGGGCAGTGTCAGCGTGGCCTGCAGGAGCGACAGCAGCGCCGTGATGAGGACGATGTTGAGGATGAGCGCGACGTCCGCCATAAGGCCGAATAGGCCGTAGGCTGCGCCCATGAAGACGATCACGAGCATGACCGCGAGGATGCTCGCGAATTCGCCGGCGGCGATCGAGTCCGCGCCGAGCTCGGCGCCGACGGTGCGCTCCTCGAGCACGGTCAGCGGCGCCGGAAGCGCACCCGCGCGCAGCAGAAGCGCGAGGTCCTGCGCCGTCTGGACGGTGAAATTGCCTGAGATGATGCCGCTGCCGCCGAGGATCGGCTCCTGGATGCGGGGCGCGCTGATCACCTTGTTGTCGAGGACGATCGCGAAGAGCTGCTTCACGTTCGCCCGCGTCACGTCGCCGAAGCGCCGCGCGCCGACCGCGTCGAAGCGGAACGAGACGACCGGCCGCCCCTCCTGGAACGTCGCCTGTGAATCCACGAGCGAGTCGCCCGAAAGCATCGCCCGGCGCTTCACGAGATACATCACCTCCTGGCCGCCCGGGCTGCCCGCCGATTCGCGCTCGTCGGACGGAAGACAGATCGATCCGGAGGGCGGGCGCTGGCCCGGGCCGCAGCTCTGCGCCACCGAGTTCGTCGCATCGACGAGGTGGAACGTCATCTTCGCGGTCTTGCCGAGGATCTGCTTGATCCGCTCGGGGTCCTTGACGCCGGGAAGCTGGACGAGGATGCGGTCCCTGCCCTGGCGCTGGATCGTCGGCTCGCGCGTACCGGTCTCGTCGATACGGCGGCGGACGATCTCGATCGATTGCTGCACCGCAGAGGATTCCGCGTCGCGGATGCCGACCTCGTTGAAGCAGGCGTTGATCTGGCTGCCCTGCGTCTCGATCTCGCTGTTCTGCATGACCTTGCGCACGATCTGGCGCGCGCGCGCCAGATCGTCGGCATTGCGCACGGCGAAGCCGACGCAGTCGCCCTTGGTGCCGAGCCCCTGGTAGCCGATCTGCGGATCGGCGCTGCGGAACTCGTTGCGGAGCGCGTCGACGGTGCTCTCTAACCGGTCCTTGATCACGCTCTTGACGTCGACCTCCAGCAGCAGGTGCGAGCCGCCCTGGAGGTCGAGGCCGAGATTGATCTTCTGGCTCGGAAGCCAGCCCGGGAGCGAGCCGGCTGTCTTCTCGCTGAGCAGGTTCGGCGCCGCGAACGCGAGCCCGAAAAGGGTCACGAGGAGGACGAGCGCCGTCTTCCACTTCGGGAAATGAACCATTCGATCAGATGCTCCGCGAGGGTTTGGCCGACAGGTGCGGGACTATTTCTTTTCGTCGTCCGCAGCGGCCTTGTCGGTGGCCTCGTCGTCCTTGTCGTCGTCCTTATCGTCGTCCTTGTCGATGACCGGCCCGCTCTTGGTCAGGCTTTCGGCGATCATTCCCCGCAGGACACGCACCTTCACGCCGTCGGCGATCTCGATGATGAGCTGGGTGTCGTTCGGCACCTTGGAGATCGTGCCGATCAGGCCGCCGTTGGTGACCACCTGGTCGCCGCGCCGCAGGTTCCCGAGCATTTCGCGATGTTGCTTGGCCTTCTTCTGCTGCGGGCGGATGAGGAGGAAATAGAAGACGACGAAAATCAGCACCAGCGGCAGAAGGCCGCCGAGCTCTCCGAATCCGCCCCCGCCGGCGCCCTGCGCCCAGGCCGGTGAAATGAACATCGCGCTCTCCCCTGTTGCTTGAAAGTTTGCGGAATATACAAGCCCCCCGACAGCTTGCAACCCATTCTCCCCGGCCCGAAACCGGGGCCTGCCGCCGGTTTGCCCGGCCGCGACCTTATGTTAGGGTCCGCCGCCATTCTTCAAGGGGCCGAACCGAAAATGACCGATGCCGAAACCCGCGATCTGCTCGTCCGGATCGCCTCCGCCCTCGAACGCCTCGCCCCGGCGGAGGACATCGCGAAGGTCCCCGATGGCGCGGAAGCCTTCGTCTGGCATGCCGATGCGGGCCGGCTCGAGCCGGTTGCGAAGATCAACAGGCTGGATCTGGAGCAACTGGTGGGCGTCGACCGGTCGCGCGACACGCTGCTGGAGAACACGCGGCGCTTCGCCGAGGGCTTCCCCGCGAACAATGCGCTTCTCTGGGGCGCACGCGGCATGGGCAAGAGCTCCCTGGTCAAGGCGATCCACGGCAAGGTCGCGGCCGAGAACGGCGGACGTCTCGTGCTGGTCGAGATCCACCGCGAGGATCTCGCCACCCTGCCCCGCCTGCTCGCGATCCTCAGGGGCAGCGACCTCCGTTTCATCCTGTTCTGCGACGACCTCTCGTTCGACCACGACGACACCACCTACAAGTCCCTGAAGGCGATGCTCGAGGGCGGCATCGAGGGACGCCCCGGCAACGTGATCTTCTACGCCACGTCGAACCGGCGCCACCTGATGCCGCGCGACATGATCGAGAACGAGCGTTCGACCGGCATCAACCCCGCCGAGGCCGTCGAGGAGAAGGTGTCGCTGTCGGACCGCTTCGGCCTCTGGCTCGGGTTCCACAACTGCGATCAGGACGTCTTCTTCGAGATGATCGACCGCTACGTCGACCGCTACGGCCTCGAGGTCGACCGGGAGACGCTCCATGCCGAAGCCGTCGAATGGTCGATGACGCGCGGCGCCCGCTCCGGGCGCGTGGCGTGGCAGTTCGTCCAGGACCTCGCGGGACGGCTCAGGAAAACCCTCGACTGATCCGGCGAAGGATCCGCATCGCCGTCCGGTCGCCGAGATAGCGCTCGGGATCGACGGCGCGGTTGCCGCGCCGCAGCTCGAAATGGAGCTGCGGATGATCGACGCTCCCGGTGCTGCCGACGCGGGAGATCACCTGTCCCCGGTGCACGCGCTCTCCGGTGCGGACCAGCAGCTCGTCATTATGCGCGTAGGCCGAGATCCAGCCGCCGTCGTGCTTCACCAGCAGCAGGTTGCCGAAGCCGCGGAGCTCGTTCCCCGCATAAGCGACGACGCCGTTTTCGATGGCCTGGACCGGCGCGCCCTTGTCGGCCGCGATGTTGATGCCGTCGTTCTTGAGGCCCTTGCCGATCGAGCCGAAGCGCGACAGCACCTTGCCCCGCACCGGCCAAAGGAAGCCGCTGCCGCTGCGTTCGGGCGGCGGTCCGGCGCGGCGCGGCTCGGAAGGCGGCGCGGGTTGGGCGGCCTGTTGCGGCGGCGATGCGGCGGGACGCTCGGCCGGCACAGGTTCGGACGTCCGTGCATCACTCTTCGTTTCGGGCCTGGTTTCCGGTTTCGTCTGTCGGGTCGTCGTGCGGGCAACCTGCGTCGTCCCGCCCGGGAGCCTGAGTTTCTGGCCCGGCTCCAGCCGGTACGGCGGCTCCAGCCGGTTGGCGCGGACGAGCGGTCCGGGCTCGACGCCGTAACGGTCGGCGATGCCGTAGACCGTCTCGCCCCGTGCTACCACATGGGCGTCGGTCGCGGGCAGTTTCAGCTTCTGGCCGGGATAGATCGTGTAGGGCGCACGCAGGCGGTTCGCGTCGATGAGCCCGCGCAGCGGTACGCCGGTCCGTTTCGCGATCTTGTAGAGGGAATCGCCGCGCTCCACGGTGACGGTGCCGCCAGCCGCAGCGGTCCGCGACGCATCGAACGTCCGGCCGCCGCTTCCGCCCTGGATCACGGGCGCAAGATGATTGCTCTGGCCGCAGGCCGCGAGGGCCAGGGCGCACGCCGCAGCGGCCAGTCCGTTCCGAAACCACCTGCGCATGGCGATCAATCTAGGGGCGCCGCTGCGCCGCATCAACCGTTCCCGCCCGGCCTGCCGTTGCCATTACCGTTTCCGCTGTCCCCGATCAGCGGGACGAACCGCACCGGCCACAGCTTCTTGGAGACGAGCGTGCCGTCGGCATCGAAGCTGAACAGATAGAGATGCTGGTCGCGCGGCGTATCGCCCACCGGTGCGATCATCTTGCCGTCCGGGGCGAGCTGTTCGAGGAGCGCGTGCGGCGCCTCGCGCGTCGCCGCCGCGGTGACGATGATGCGGTCGAACGGCGCCTGCTCGGACCAGCCCTTGGTGCCGTCGCCGTGCTTCGTGGTCACGTTGTTGATGCGGAGCGCGCGCAGCTTCTTCTCGGCCTCGACCAGCAGCTCCTTGTGCCGCTCGATCGTGTAGACCCTGCGGCACAGCTTCGCGAGCACGGCGCACTGGTAGCCGGAGCCGGTGCCGATCTCGAGCACCTTCATGCGCTCGCCCACCTCCAGGCACTGCGTCATGTAGGCGACGACCGACGGCTGGCTGATCGTCTGGCCGCTGCCGATGGGGAGCGCCGTGTTTTCGTAGGCCTGGTCGCGGAACGTCTCGGGCACGAAGACCTCGCGCGGCACGCGCTCGATCGCGCCGAGCACCCTTGAATCGGTAATGCCCTGGGCGCGCAGCTCCATGATCAGGCGGATCTTGTTCGCTTCGAGGGTCATCCGAATTCTTTGCGGAGCGCGGCCATCGAGGCCTTATGCGTGAGATCGAGGCAGAGCGGCGTGATCGAGATGCGCCCCTCGTTCACCGCCTTGAGGTCGGAGCCCACGAAGGACGGGTCCTCGTCGCGCTCGGTGCCGATCCAGACGTAGTCGTAGCCGCGCGGGTCGCGCCCCTTGGTCACCGCGTCGCCGATCTTGCGCCGGCCCTGTACGGTGATCTCGATGCCGGAGATCTCCTCCGGCGTCACGTCTGGGAAATTCACGTTCATCAGAACGTTGCGCGGCCAGCCCATGGCGACGAGACGGCGCACGATGTCGGGGGCGTGGTGCTCGGCCGCCGCCCAGCGCACGTTCTCGCCGTAGACCCGCACCTGGCTGAGGGCGATCGAAGGGATGCCCATCAGCGCACCTTCCATGGCGGCGGCGACGGTGCCCGAATAGGTGATGTCCTCGCCGAGATTGCCGCCGGCGTTCACGCCGGAGAGCACGAGGTCGGGGCGCTTCCCGGTGACGATGTGCTGCACGCCGAGGAGGACGCTGTCGGTCGGCGTGCCGTTGACGGCGAAGCGGCGGCGCGAGATCCGGCGCACGCGGAGCGGCAGCGTCAGCGTCAGCGAATGGCCGGACGCGCTCTGCTCGCTCTCCGGCGCGACGACCCAGACGTCGTCCGACAGGCTCTTCGCGATCCGTTCGAGGACCTTGAGCCCGGGCGCGTTGATGCCGTCATCGTTCGAGACGAGGATGCGGGCCCGGCTAAGATCCATCAGGGGCGGCCGATCCTCTCGAGCCCGCCCATGTAGGGCCGGAGAACATCGGGCACGCGGATCGAGCCGTCTTCCTCCTGGTAGTTCTCCATCACCGCGATCAGCGTGCGCCCGACCGCGAGGCCGGAGCCGTTCAGCGTGTGGACGAACTCGGTGCCCTTGCGCTCGGAGGGACGGAAGCGCGTGCGCATGCGCCGCGCCTGGAAGTCGCCGCAGTTCGAGCAGCTCGAAATCTCGCGGTAGCGGTCCTGCCCCGGCAGCCAGACCTCGATGTCGTAGGTCTTGCGCGCGGAGAATCCCATGTCGCCGGTGCACAGCACGATCACCCGGTAATGCAGCCCGAGGCGCTTGAGCACCTCCTCGGCGCAGGCCGTCATGCGCTCGTGCTCGGCCTCGGAGTCCTCGGGCCGGGCGATGCTGACGAGCTCGACCTTGTTGAACTGGTGCTGGCGCAGCATGCCGCGCGTGTCCTTGCCGGCCGCGCCGGCTTCCGAGCGGAAGCACGGCGTATGCGCGGTGAAACGCAGCGGCAGCGCGGCTTCCTCCAGGATATCCCCGGCGACGAGGTTGGTGAGCGGCACCTCGGCGGTCGGGATCAGCCAGTGGTCCGTCGTCGTGCGGAACAGATCCTCGGCGAACTTCGGAAGCTGCCCTGTCCCATACGCCGTCTCGTCGCGCACGAGGAGCGGCGGATTGACCTCGGTGTAGCCGAACTCGCCGGTATGGAGATCGAGCATGAAGGCGGCGAGCGCGCGTTCCATCCGCGCGAGCGCGCCCTTGGTCACGACGAAGCGCGAGCCCGAGAGCTTCGCCGCGTTCTCGAAATCGAGAAGCCCGACGCCCTCGCCGAGATCGACATGGTCCCTCGGCTTGAAGGCGAAGGACGGCTTCTCGCCCACTTTTCGGACCTCGACGTTGTCGTCTTCCCCGCCGCCGTCCGGCACGTCGTCGCCCGGAAGGTTCGGCAGGCTTTCGAGGAGATGGGTGACGGCCGCGCCGGCTTCCTTCTGGCGCTCCTCGAGCTCGGTCATGCGGTCCTTGATCCGCGCGACCTCATCGATCAGGGCGGACGCGTCCTCGCCCTTGCCCTTGAGCGCCCCGATCTGCTTCGAGGCATCGTTGCGCCTCGTCTGCAGCTCCTGCAGCTCGGTCGTGATCTGGCGGCTGCCGGCGTCGCGCGCGAGCGCGTCCGCCGACTGGGGCGCGAGGCTCCGCCGGGCGAGGCCGCGGTCGAACGCGTCGGGGTTATCCCGAATCCATCTGATGTCGTGCATGGCGTCCCCGTTTTATCCGATCCGGAGGCGAATCTCAGGCGGTCCCGCTTTCGCGCCCGTCCTGGCTTCCGTCCCCGTTGCCGTCCTCATCCAGTTCCGCTTCCCGCGCCGCCTTCTTCTTCTCGATCATGCGCGCACCGATGATCGAGATCTCGTAGAGGATGAGGATCGGAATCGCGAGACCGATCTGGCTGATGACGTCGGGCGGCGTGATGACGGCGGCGAAGATGAAGACGCCGACGATCGCGTAGCGCCGCTTCTTCGCCAGTCCCTCCGAATTCACGATCCCGGCACGCGCGAGCAGCATCAGAAACACCGGAAGCTCGAAGGCGAGACCGAAGGCGAAGATCAGCCGGAGGACGAGCGAAAGGTATTCGTCGACCTTGGGCTCGACCTGCAGCGGCAGCGCGCCCTCGCCCGCGGCGGTCTGGAAATTCAGGAAGAACTCCCAGGCCAGCGGCATGATGAAGTAGTAGACCAGCGCGCCGCCCATGAAGAACAGCACCGGCGTCGCCAGCAGGAACGGCAGGAACGCCTTCTTCTCGTCCTTGTAGAGCCCGGGCGCGACGAACATCCAGAGCTGGCTGGAGATCACGGGGAACGCCAGGAAAAGCGCGGTATAGAACGCGACCTTGATCTGTGCGAGGAACGGCTCGTAGAGCGCGGTGAAGATCATGCGCGCGTTGTCGCGCCCCTCCATCGCCTTCGCCAGCGGACGGACGAAGAAGTCGTAGATCTCCTGCGCGAACGCGAAGCTCGCGACAAACAGCACGACGAAGGCCGCGAAGGCGTAGAGAAGCCGGGTGCGTAGCTCGACCAGATGATCGAGCAGCGGCATGCGCTTGCCGTCGGCGAGATCGTCTTCTGCGCTCATGATGGCTTACCGGTGGACGGTGCAGGGGCGGCGGACGGTGCGGGCGCATCGGGATCGGGCTTCGGCGCCTCCGCGTTCTCCAGCTTGGGCGCTTCCTTGGGCGCTTCCGGCAGGTCCGGGTATTCGCTCGCCAGATCGTCGTCCCGCCATTCGCGGTCGAAGTCCATGGCGTGCTTGATCTCGTTGTCGGGATCGATCGCGTTCTCGATCTCGCCCTTCAGCTTGCCGATCGTGTTGTCCTGATCGATCGCGCCGGTGACCTCGTCCTTGAGCTTGTCGAGCTCGGCCTGGTGGGCGACCTCCTCGAGGCCGGACTGGAATTCGCGTGCCAGCTCGCGCGCCTTGCGGACGAAGCCGCTCACGGTGCGGATCGCACCGGGCAGCTCCTTGGGTCCGATCACGACGATCGCGACGATGACGATAAGCAGAAATTCCCAGCCGCCGATGTCGAACATGGCCGGCGGTACCCCTCAGTCCGGAGGTTGTCTCAGGAGACGGTTCAGCCCTTGGCTGCCTCGTCCTTCTTCACGGCGTCGGCCGCCGCGCCGCTGTCGGCCCGGATCGCCTTGTCCGGCGCTCCGCCGTCCTTACCCTCGGCACCCTCTTCCTTGAGGCCCTTCTTGAAGGCGTTGATGCCTTTCGCGGCATCGCCCATGAGCCGGGAGAGCTTCCCCCCGCCGCCGAACAGTACGAGCACGACGACGAGAACGATGATCCAGTGCCAGATACTGAAGCTCCCCATATGAGACGCTCCTTCACTTCCGTTTGCCAGAGGGCGCGGATAATCGCAGAAAGCGGCGGCCGTCGCAACGCCGGCCGCGCATAAATCCTTAATCCGCCACGGGAAAAACGAACACGTTGTGCTCGTCGAGGGTGACGTTCACTGCCGTGCCTTCGCCCGGCAGAACGCGCCCGGAAACCCGCGAATGCAGGTGGAGATCGCCGCCTTCGGCGTCGGCGACGCTGAGGTGGATCAGGCTCGACCGCCCGAGAAGCCGCGAGGTCACGACGCTGGCGGGCTTTCCGCCCTCCCCGACACCGCCGATCCGCAGCGCCTCGGGCCGGACCAGCACGTCGACGGCGGTCCCTTCCGCGATCCCGGGCGCGCAGACGCGGCCGACCGGCGTCTCGACATGGCCTGCGACGACATGTCCCGCGATCTGGTTCATCTCGCCGAACAGCCCGGCGACGAAGGCGTTGCAAGGCGAATAGTAAAGCGTCTCCGGTGCACCGATCTGCACGACCTCGCCGTCCTTCATTACGGCCACCTGGTCGCCCATGAACATCGCCTCCTCGGCATCGTGGGTCACGATCACCGACGAGGACTGCGAACGCTTGAGGATGTGAAGGCAGAGGTCGCGGAGCTGGTGGCGGAGCCGCGTGTCGAGGTTCGAGAACGGCTCGTCGAGCAGGAAGATCCGCGGACGCGGCGCCCGCGCGCGGGCGAGCGCGATGCGCTGCTGCTCGCCGCCCGACAGGAAATGCGGATAGGAGTCGGCGTAGCGCAGCATGCCGACCTGATCCAGAACCTCGCTGACGCGCGCCTTGCGCTCGGCCGCGTAAAGGTCGGTCAAGCCGAACGCGACGTTCTCGGCCACGGTAAGGTGGGGAAACAGGGCAAAGTCCTGGAACAGCAGGCCGACCTGCCGCTTTTCCGGCGGCAAACCGCCGCTTCGGTCCGCCAGCACGGTATCGTTCCAGGAGATGCTACCGGTCTGCAGCTCCTCGAGCCCGGCGATGAGGCGGAGCGTCGTCGTTTTGCCGCAACCCGACGGTCCGAGAAGGCAGAGGATTTCGCCGGGCGCCACATGGAGATCGATGTCCCGCAGCACGCGGCGCGCACCGTAGGAATGGCTCACGCCCGATACGGTCAGCCCGGCCCCGGCCTCGGCCCCGCCGATTTCTTCGATTTTGCTCATGTCGGCGGCAAGCTATTGGCCGGGCGGCCGCTTGGCAAACGGAGAATGCCGATCAGGCGCTTTCGACCAGTTCCGCGCGTGCGCGCGTTTCCGCCCCCTCCTCGCCCGTCTCCTCGTCGCCCGTCTCTTCGTCATCGGAGACATCGTCGGCGAACTCGCGGTCGAGAGCCTCCTCGTAGTCGTCGATCAGCTCCTCGGCCTCGAGAAAGGCGTCGCCGGAGTCGTCTCCGGCCTCCTCTTCCCCGGCATCGTGATCGCCAGAGCCTTCTTCCCCGGAGCCGACCTCCTCAGCGCCCTCGCCCGCTTCCGCGGCCTCGCGCTCGGCCTCGGCTTCCATCCCGGCGATCTCCGCCGCATCCTCCGACGCAGTTGCCTCGCCGGCTTCGCCCTCGCCGCCGTCCGGATCGAGCGCCTCGTCCTCGGGGTCTCCGTCGGCTTCTGCATCGGCGTAGAACTCGCCCGTGTCGCCGATGATGGTGCCGGCGGGACGGGTATCGAGCAGGCCCGCGGCCTTGAGCTCGTCGACGCCCGGCAGGTCCGCGAGGGAGTCGAGCCCGAAGTCCTCGAGGAACGCCTGCGTCGTGCCCCAGGTCGTCGGGCGGCCCGGCGACCGGCGCCGGCCGACCGGTTTGATCCAGCCTTCCTCCAGCAGCACGTCGAACGAGCCCTTGCTCACCGACACGCCGCGGATCTCCTCGACCTCGCTCCGCGTCACCGGCTGGTGGTAGGCGACGATGGCGAGGGACTCGATCGCCGCGCGCGACAGCTTGCGCGACACCTTGCGCTCGATCCGGAGATGGGTTGCGAGGTCCTCGGCGGTCCGGAGACACCACTTGCCGGCGACGCGCGCGATGTTGACGCCGCGGCCTTCGTAGAAGGCGCGCAGGTCCTCGAGGATCGCGCCGATGTCGCTGCCCTCGGGCAGGCGTTCGGCGAGGAAGTCCGTGGTGACCGGCTCGGTCGCCGCGAACAGCAGCGCCTCGACGATCCGCATCTCCTGCGTGATGTCAGCCATTTGCTGCTGCCTCCTGTCTTCCCTTGATGAAGATCGGGCCGAAAGCGCTCGTCTGACGGATCTCCGCCCGTCCTTCCTTGACCATTTCGAGACTAGCCGCAAACGTCGACGCAACGGCAGAGCGGAGAACGATGCCATCCATGAGTTCCTTCGGGAGAAAATTACTAAGCGTGGTCCACTCGGCGATGTTGCCGACGATATTCCGCAGCCGTTCGACCGCATCGCTCATCGAATAGAGTTTGGACGCCTCGATCGTCAGGCTGGACGATGTCGCCCGGCGGCGCTGGTCGCCGTAAGCCTTGAGAAGTTCGTAGAGCGACAGCTCGTAGACCGGTGTCCGCACCACCTCCATGCCTTCCGGCGCGCCGCGGCGGAAGACGTCCCGCCCGAGGCGCGGCATGGCGAGGATCTTCTCGCCGGCGTCGCGCATCGCATCCAGGCGGCGGAGCTGGAAGGTCAGCGCCTCCGCGAGCATCGGGCCGGATTCCTCGTCCTCGGTCTCGGGCTCCGGCAGCAGCAGGCGCGACTTCAGGTAAGCGAGCCACGCCGCCATCACGAGATAGTCGGCGGCGATTTCCAGCCGTAGACGCTTCGCCGCCGTGATGAAGGCGAGATACTGCTCGGCGAGCCTCAGGATCGAGATCTTGGTGAGGTCCACCTTCTGCTGGCGTGCCAGCGTGAGCAGAAGATCGATCGGCCCTTCGAACCCGTCGAGGTCGAGCACGAGGTCGTACATCTCGCGCACCGGCTCCTCGGTGAACGCATCGCCGGAAGATGCGTCGGCGGAAGGGGCATCCCCGGAAGATGCTTCTGCGGCGGCCGCGACGGGCGCTTCCGCGGCGGCGTGCTCAACCGACTCCGCATCGGCGGGAACCGGAACGTCCTCCGCAGCCGGCAGGTTCACGGCGGCTTCGGTCGTCTGATCTGGGGTTTCGGCGTCGTCGGTCATGGGACCACGGATACTCCTAGGCGGCGGGGCCGCAGCATGGCCGGAGATTATACTGCCCCCGCCTTGGGCGGCCAATGCGTCGCTGGGCGGAAACCCGTCTCAGACAGCGCCCAAAAGCGCCAAAATCCGGGCTTTTGCGAGCTCCGGGTCGAATGCCGCCGAATCGGGCTCCGGCGGGCGGCCGCGGGCGAGGCGGACGAGCGAATCCGCCCTTATCCGCGGGCAGGTCCGGGCGATTTCGCGCATGTCGGCGAGGTTGCCGTCGCAGTGGAGCGCGACGTCGCATCCGGCCGAGAGAACGGCCTCCGCGCGCTCGCCGAGCGGGCCCGCGAGCGCCTTCATGCACACGTCGTCGGAGAACAGCAGCCCGTCGAATCCCAGCTCGCCGCGGATGATCTCGCCGATCACCCTGGGCGACGCGCTGCACGGCCGTTCGGGATCGATGGCGGAATAGACGATGTGTGCAGTCATGCCGGACGCGGCCTCCGAGAGCGCCCGGAACGGCCGGAAGTCGGTCTCGCGAAGGGTGGCCAGCGGCGTGTCGACCCGCGGAAGTTCCAGGTGACTGTCGGCGGTCGCCCGCCCATGCCCCGGGATGTGCTTGATCACGGGCATGACGCCGCCGCCCGAGAGGCCCTCGCAGACCGCCCTGCCGAGCGCCGCGATGATGTCCGGGTCGTCCGAGAAGGCGCGGTCGCCGATGATCTCGTGTCCGTCGGGCGCCGGAAGGTCGAGGACCGGCGCGCAGTCGACATCGATACCCAGATCCCGGAGTTCTTCAGCGATGAGGCGCGCCGCGAGGAGCACCGCTTCGTTGCCCTGTTCCAGGTTCTTTTCGGCAAGCTCGCCGAAGCGCCGCATCGGGGAAATGCTCGTCCAGTGCGGGGGGCGCAGCCGTTGCACGCGCCCGCCTTCCTGATCGATCAGGACCGGCGCGTCTTGGCGTCCGACGGAGACGCGGAGGTCGGCGACGAGCGCACGCACCTGATCCGGCGTCTCCACGTTCCGGGCGAACAGGATGAAACCGAGGGGGCCGGCCTCCGCGAAGAAGGCCCGTTCCTCGTCCGTCAGGACCTTGCCGGCACAGCCGAATACGACGGCGCGCGGCGCGTCAGGGTGCGACAACGATGCAACCGAGCTTGCGTTGCTTCAGCTTCGTGCACACGTCCGTGGCCGCCGCCTTGGAGGCGAGACCCGTCCCCTGCACCCGGTAGAACGTGCCCTTCCCCGCGATCTCCGTGCGCTCGACCTTGAGCGCGAGCGGACCGAGCACGTCCTTGTTCTTCGCGCTCTGCGCCGCCCACAGCTTGCGCGCGGCATCGTCGGTGCGGACCGAGGCAAGCTGGATGCGCCAGCCGCCGGACGCTTTCGGGGCGGCGGGTTTCGGCGGCGCTGCGACAGCGACCTTCGCCGCCGGAGCCGGCTTCGGCTCGGCCTTCGCCGGGGCCTTCGTCTCCGCGACCGGCTTCGGCGGGGCCGCGGGCTCGGGCGCCTTCGCTTCGGCCGCGTGCAGGCTGTTGGCCTTCTGGACCGCGT
>JAYOEF010000084.1:10202-15595 GCA_038106605.1 Alphaproteobacteria bacterium | reverse complement strand
TCCAGTCGTACCATTCGCGGCGGTCGAGCAGCGTCGACTCGCGGTAGATCAGGTTTGTGACTTCGGTCTGCAGGTCGCTCATCCTACGCCGTCTCCCCCTTCATCAGCTTCAGCCAGTTTCTGTAGAACCCGTGGAACAGGACCTCGTGATCCCAGTTCGCGGAACTCGCGGCGGGCTCGAAGCCGAGCGCCTTGGCGTCCTCGTCCGGGCCCTTCGTATAGGTGTCGATGCCGCGCGTGAACTCGCTCCACTTCGCCTCGCGGGCGAGCGAGCCTTCGTGCGTGTCCTCGAGCGCGGCGATGTCGTCCGACGTCGCCATGCCGGCGGTCAGGTAGAAATCCTCGAACTTGCGGAGACGGCCGGCGCGCGCGGTCTTGCTCTCGCCCTTGGGCGCGATGCAGTAGACCGTGACGTCGACCCGGTTCGCCGAGATCGGCTTCATCACGCGGATCTGCGTGGACGGATTGTCCATGAGCAGCAGGTTCGGGAAGATGAAGAGGTTGCGGCCGCGCCGCAGGATCCATTCGACCTGCGCCGGCGTCAGCTCCTTCTCCAGCCGGTCCTTGGCCTCCCAGATCGGGCGCACCTCGGGCGTCGTGTGCTGGGCCCAGATCGACATGTGGCCGTTGCCGAGGTCGTAGCTGCCGGTCGGAACGCCGCCGGCGATGCGGCCGGCCTCGGTCTTCTTGATGCCGGTGTACTCGCCCTTGCTCTCGCGCGACTGGATGGTGTGCGCGAAGACGCGGTGGACGGTCGAGACGTGATAGCCGTCGACGCCGTTTTCGGCCTGGAGCTTCCAGTTGCCGTCGATGCGGTAGGTCGAGTTGCCGGGAACGACCTCAAGACCTTCCGTTGACTGCACAACCATGAGGTCGATCCACGCCCTGGTCGCGCCGAGCCAGTCCTGCAGCGGCATGACATCCGGATTGAGGCAGCCGAAGACGAAGCCCTTGTAGCTTTCGAGGCGCGCGATCTCGCGGAGGTCGTAACGGCTCCGGTCGGTGCCCTCCTCCTCGTTCTTGATGCCGACGCAGGCGCCCGAACACTTGTAGGTCCAGCCGTGGAAGCGGCAGGTCAGCGTCTTCGCGTTGCCCTGGCGGAACGGCGTCAGGATCGCCGCCCGGTGCGAGCAGGCGTTGATGAAGCACCTGAGCGAGCCGTCCTCCTGGCGGTGGACATAGACCGGCTGGCGGCCGATCTCGGTCCAGAAGTAGTCGCCGTGCTCCGCGACCTGCGCCTCGTGGCAGAGGAACACCCAGGTCTTCTCGAAGATGTTCCTCATCTCGAGTTCGAAGATGTCCTCGTCGGTGTAGACCGACCGGTCGACCCGGAACATGCCCTCTTCGACGCGGTCGTCGACGAGCGCGTCCAGTCCGTTCTTCACGATTCCGCCGTCCATGATCTCTTCCTTCAGGCCTTTTCGATATGCTTCAGCCAGGTCCGGTAGAAGCTGTAGTACAGCGTCTCGTGGTCCCAGCTCGTGTTGCTCGTCTCGGGCCGGAAGCCGCCGGCCTCGGCGACGTCGTCCGGTCCCTCGATCATCGTGTTCATGCCGCGGTGGAACTCGCCCCAGCGTGCGACGCGCCCGCGGCTGCCCTCGTGGGTGGCTTCGAGCGCCATGACGTCGTCCGATGTCGCCATGCCGCTCGCCATGAAGAAGTCCTCGAACTTGCGGAGCCGCGCGTAACGCGCTTCCCGGCTCTCCTCAGACGGCGCGAGGCAGTAGATCGTCACCTCGGTCTTGTCGACGGAGATCGGACGGAAGATGCGGATCTGGGTCGCCGCGAAATCGTTGATCATCAGCGACGGGAAGACGATCAGGTTGCGCCCGCGGCGCAGCATCCAGTCGACCTTGCCCGAGGGGTGGTCGCGTTCGAGCCGCTCTTCCGCTTCGGATAGCGGCGAGGTCGAGACCGGGTCGCGCTCGGCCCAGATCACCATGTGGCCCTGCCCGAGGTCGTAGCAGCCGTTGCGGACCTCGCGGGCAAGCCGGCCGACCTCGGTCTTCATCATGCCCGCGTAACCCTCGCGGGCTTCGCGCTGGCGGACGGTGTTGGCGAAGACGCGGTGGACCGTGCTGGTGTGGTAGCCGTCGACCGCGTTCTCGGTCGACATCTTCCAGTTACCGCCGACGATATAGCGCTGCGAACCCGGAAGCACTTCGAGCCCGGCCGCGGACTGGTCGGCGACGAAGGAGAGGAACGCCTTCGCCTCGCCCAAAAATTCTTCCAACGGCGCAACGTCGGCCGAGATGCTGCCGAAGACGAAACCGCGATAGCTGCCGAGCGCGCCGATTTCCTTCAGGTCGTAGACGCTGCGGTCGAAACCTGCGGGATAGGTGCCTTCCTCGTTCTTGATGCCGATGCACTCGCCGGAGCACTTGTAGGTCCAGCTGTGGAAGCGGCAGGTCAGCGTCTTCGCGTTGCCCTTCTGGAACGGCGTCAGGATCGCGGCGCGGTGCGAGCAGGCGTTGAGGAAGCCTTTCAGGCTGCCGTCGGGCTGGCGGTGGACGTAGATCGGCTGGCGGCCGAGATGGGTCGCGAAGTAGTCGCCCGGCTTCTTCACCTGGCTCTCGTGGCAGATGAACTGCCAGTTGCCCTCGAAGAGGGTCTTCATCTCGGCTTCGAAGATCTCCTCGTCGAGATAGATGTTGCGGTCGACGCGGAACACCTTGTCCGCGGGCCGGTCGTCCACCAGCGCATCGAGGCGAAGCCCGCCCTGCATGCCGTCCATCCGTCTCTCCCCTATTCCGCCGCGGCCGCCGCCCGGAACCCGAGCGCGCGCGATATTTCCCCGGACGCCGCCCGCACGCTCCGGATGCAGTGCTCGCGGCGTTCGCCATGCAGCCTCACTTCCGGCCCGAACAGGCAGAGCCCGCCCGCGACGCGGCCGTCGGCTCCGAACACCGGCGCGGCGATGGCGACCGCGCCCTCGATGATCTCGCCCTCTGAGACGCAGACGCCGCGGGCGCGCACCTCGTCGAGCTCGGCGATCTTCTCGCCCTCCGGCATGAAGGCGAGCATCGACTTGCCCGACGCGCCGACGCTGAGCCGTTCCGAGAAACCGACGCCGCGCGTGAAGGTGAGCGCCTGCGGGCTCTGGAGCTCATCGATGCAGATCTTGTCGCCGTCGCCGCCCGCGACGAACAGCGCGACCGTCTCCTCTGTCTCCTGCCACAGGCGCCGCAGGATGGGGCGTGCGGCACGGATGAAATCGTCGCTGCCGATCCAGTTGGCGGCGAGCCGGCTCGCGCCGTGGGCGAGCTCGAAGCGCTGTGGCTCTCCATAGGAGCGGACGATACCCTTGCCTTCGAGGGTCGCGAGGATGCGGTAGAGGGTCGGCCGGCTGAGGCCCAGGCGCTTCTGGAGGTCGGTGACGCTCAGCTGCGGGGTGATGCGGTCGAAACAGGACAGCACGTCGAACGCCCGCTCGATCGAGCGGATCGTCTTGCCGTCCTCCTCCCGTTCCGGTTCCGCCATCTGGCTGCCTGGATTCTGATGTGTACGCTATGCGTACACTGTGTACAGAACTCTAGATCAGCTCTTCGGCCCTGTCAAACGCCCAGACTCACACCGTATGCCGGCCCGGCCCGAACTCCTGCATCACGTTGTTCTGGACGATCTTCGTCTGGCGGATCGACGCCGGCGTGTTGCGGGACCGGCCGACATAGCGGGGAATGCCGTCCGTGAAGACCGCCGGGATCGACGGGTAGTCGCCATGCTTGATCGCCGCGAGCGCCGTCTTCTGGCTGCCGCCGAGGGGCGCGTCGACGAGGATCACATCCGCGTCCTTCCCCTTCTGGAGGAAACCGGTGTTGCGCTTGTAGACCTTTGCGTTGTTGCCGGTCGCGGCGGCCACCATCATCTCGGGCGGGTAATCGGTCAGGCACGACATCTCGACGACCGTCTTGATCATGCCGAGGGGCATGACGCCCGTGCCCGTCGGCGTGTCGGTCGCGAAGATCACGCGGTCGAACGCGTCCGCCTTCACCGCGAGGTTGAGGCACATCAGGGCGGTGCGGATATTGCCCGCTTGGCAGATCTGGAGCGCGATCTCGCTCTCGTTGATGACGCGCGGGAAATCCGCGTCCGGCATCGCGACAGGCCCGCCGTTCACGTGGAACGAGACGTCGGGGCGCATGTGGAGCAGGTGGTCGCCCGTGATCGCCGACGAATCCGGGATAGAGGCGCCGCCGGTATGGACGTTGACGATCATGCCGTGCTTCTGCGCCATCCTGACGTAAGGCGTGTATTCGAACGGCGACTTGAACTTGCCGAACCCGGCCTTGGCGAGCCAGATCCCCTGCTCCGCCGCCTGCTTGAAATGCTTTTCCTTCAGTCCGGGCTCCAGGATCAGCGCACCGGCAAGGACGTGCATGCCACCCGGCGAGTAGTTGTCGAAGCTCTTCTTCGCCGCGATGGCCAATGCAACGACGCCGTCGGGATCGGTCGGACGGCCCGGCACGTGCACCTCGCTCGCCGATATCGACGTTGTGATGCCGCCGTGGAGGTAGCTTTCGAGGAAGCCGATGGCGCGCTGGCGCGGCGTGTAGTCCGCGAACGCGACATGGACCTGTGAGTCGATCAGGCCCGGCATCGCCGTCATGCCGCCCGCATCGAGCACGAAGTCGCAGGACTTGAGATCCGTGGCCGAGACCGTGCCGACCTTCTGGATCTTGCCCTTGTTCATCAGGATCGCGTCGCCTTTGGCAAAGGGCTTCCGCCAGTCGCCGGTGACAATGGTCCCGATATTCACGATGGCCGTCTTCATGTCCCGTCTCCCTTATCTCAGCCTGTCTATCTCAGGCCGTCTTCGCCGACGATGTCTTCCTTGCGCGGGCCGCCGACCCGGTGGTTGAGGCGGCCGCGGTTGGCGAAGCAGCAGATGATGCACATCTCGTCCGGCAGAGGCGCGTCGGGCACCGTGATCGTCATGCCGTCATAGTGCGAGCGCACGTAGAGCGCATCCTTGTGGGCGAGCGGAATGTCGATGGTCTCGCCGGGACCGGCGCGCTTGGTGAAGGACGAGATCCACGCCTTGCCGCCGCCGATCGCATCGCGGAGAACATTTCCATAGACCGTCGTCAGGCAGGCGACGCCGTGCTCCTGCTCGCCCGCGGTGCCGATCAGCGCCGCCTTGCCATAGGAATCGACCGTGTAGGGCTTCATCTGCTCGGCCGCCATCTGCGCGATCTTCGCGCCGAGCGCCTCGCTCTCGGCCGTAAGGTCGCTGAGGTCCGCGACATAGCCCTTCCCCGCATGCGGGTTCTTCACGACGGCGACGACCGCGACCTTGCGGAGCGGCTCCTCGCGTTTCTGTCCCATGTCGTGAAACGTCTCTTCGATGACGGTGTAAAGGCGCCGGATTTCCATGGTTTCTCCCCCTGATCCGC
>JAYOEF010000084.1:0-10102 GCA_038106605.1 Alphaproteobacteria bacterium | reverse complement strand
TCTTCGATGACGGTGTAAAGGCGCCGGATTTCCATGGTTTCTCCCCCTGATCCGCCGCAATAGTATCCTAAGAATGCTATTTTTCTAGTGCTTTGACAGGATCGCGAAGCCCATCCCGCAACCGGTTCCGGCGGGCGTCCGGTAACACGGAACGTAGTCGTGCCACTCTGGAGAAAGTCCTTGGGCCGCGCCGGCCACGGCGATCCAGTTACGGATCTCGGAGTTCCCGGAATTGAGGAGTGCGCGCGGAATGGCGCCGAGCGTCGCGCCGTCCGCCGCGAGGAAGCCCTCCATCACCGTGCGGTCGAGGTCTTCGTTCACGGTGAAGTGGCTGAGCCCGCCCGAGGCGACGAAGGCGACGCGGATGTCCTCGGGCCAGCTGCGGACAGCGTCCGCAAGCGCACGGCCGAGCGCGAAACAGCGTTTCGGCGTCGGCTGGTTCGGCGGGTAGTAGGTATTGAGCACGACGGGAACGATCGGCGCGACGGTCTCGCGCATCAGCCGCTGATGGACGAAACCGTAGGCATGGCCCTCGCCTATGGGACGCGGCAGCTTCTCGGAATGGCTGAGATCGAAGCCCGCGGCGACGAGCGATGCCGTCATATGACGGGCGAGCCCCGCGGCGACCGGGTAGGTCTTCCGCTCGACCGGCTCGTGGAACTGCGAACGCGCCTTCTTCCAGTAGGCGGGCGCCGTCTCGGGGAGCGGCAGGACGTCGTTGTCGACCGTCTCGCCCGAGTAGATCAGCATCGCGGGGAGATTGTCTTCGAGGAACTGCTCCTTCTGGTCGTCGCCGACGATGACGACGACGTCGGGCTTCGCGGCCGCGAGCGCTTCCGCCAGCCGGTCGATGCCCGCCTGGCAGTCCGCGACGCGCGCCTCGATGATATCGGGTGCGAGTTCGGCGGCGATGGCAGGATCGCCCTTGACGAGGAGTTCTTCGTAGGTGACGTCAGCGCCGGACCGGTCGAGGTGGTGCCGGCTCGCCTTGTCCCTGTCCGCGTGCTTCAGGAAATCCTCCACGGGACTCCCGAGCATCGGGCTGTGGGACGATGCGAGCGCCAGAACCACCTCTGCCATGTCAGCCCTTCCGTCCGTCGATGTCGTAGCCCGAGAGCGCGTAATCGACGAGCGACGAGGCCTTCTTCCAGTCGTAGGTGCGGTGCATGTGCGTCTTCACGATGAAGGGCGCACCGGCATAGAACTTCTCGTACTGCTCGTGCCGTCCGGCGAACTCGGACCCGACGAGATCCCACGCTAGCTTGAGGAGCTTGATGCGCTCCTCGCCCGGGACGCCCGGCGACTGAACATACTTGGTCACGTACTCGGCGATCTCCGGATGCTTGAGGTCCGCGGTCGAGGACGGCAGCTGAATCAGCCCGCCGCCGCACAGCTCGCGCACGAGGTCGAGCATCTTCGGATTGATTTCCGACTGCAGGTTCATGTTGGCGTAGAGATGCGACTCGCTCGGCAGGACGTAGCCGTTCCTGTTGGTCCAGCACTCGGACTCCTGCGCGTAGACGAGGCCCTCGTACATCGCCGCGTAGGTCGCGAGCTGGCCGAGCTGGCCGATCACCGGCGGCAGGTTGCCGATGCCGTTCATGTCGGTGATGCGCTTCACCAGCCCGAGCAGAAAGCGCAGCTTCGTCATGTAGCGGATCTGCGCCTGGCTGTTGCCCATGATGTGCGCGGGAGCCTCGAACCACTGGGCGCGCGCGACGTCGACGTTCTTGTAGACGAACACCCGCTCCCACGGCACGAACACGTCGTCGTAGACGAGGAGCGAATCCGTCTCGTCGAACCTTGAGGCAAGCGGATAGTCGAACACGCTGTTCGCGGCATAGGCATAGGACCGGCGCGAGAAGATCTTCACGCCGGGCGCGTTCGACGGCACCACGACCGAGATCGCGTAGTTCTCGTCGCCCTGCCTCATCGGATGGATGGTGCTGAGCTGGACATAGTCCGACAGCGCCGTGCCGGTGCCGAGCATCTGCGCGCCCCGGATGACGACGCCGTCGTCGCGCTCCTCGACGATCCCGGCATAGAGGTCGGGCGGGTTCTGCTGGTGCGCCGGCTTGGAGCGGTCGATCTGCGGCGGGACGATCGTATAGGTGATGTAGACGTCGTGGTCGCGGCAGAACTCGTAGAACTTCAGGAGATTGTCGGCGAACTGCTGGCCGCCGCGGGCGATGACCTCGGGCGCCTCGACGTAACCTGCGAAGAAGCCGGCCACGTGATCCGGGCTGCGGCCCATCAGGCCGACCGTCATCTCGGCGGTGCGGGTCAGAGCCTTGCGCCGCGCCACCAGCTCTTCCTTCGAGCGCGGCGTCGCCCAGTGCCGGTTGACGGGATCGCCGGTGGTCGGCGACGTGTAGGTCATCAGCTCGCGGTTCTCGGGCGCCGACGCCATGTCGTAGATGTCGGCGATGGAGCGCACCGCGCCGCGGAACGCGGGGTGCGACGTGACGTCGCTGACGATCTCGCCGTCATGGAAAACCTGGCGGCCGTCGTCGCGGATGCCGTCGATGTACTGGGCGCCGGTGCGCACGCCGGTCCCGAATTTTTCGCCGCGGCAGAAGCCGATGCAGCCGCAGATCGGCTGCTTGCCGCAGTCCACGCGGGAGGCCGGATCGGAGGAAACCTTGGTAGCCATACTCATCCCTTTTGCACTGTACGTCCGGTGACAATAACCGGGCCCCGGGGATACGCAAACCGTTGTCCTTTCGGATGCCGACTGGCAGATTTGCATGGGGAAAGGGAGGAAGAACAATGCCCACAGAGGCTCGTCCGGTCATGGAAAATCCGCTCTACAACGACAACCCGCTGAAGATCGGCATCATCGCCATGAACTGCAGCCACGGCTCGACGATCACGACCGTGGACAATGCGTGGGAGATGAACTGGCCGGACACGAAGGAGGTCGTGAAGATGGCCGACCGGGCCGGCTTCGAGGCGCTTCTTCCGGTCGCGCGCTGGCGCGGCTACGGCGGACCGACCGACTTCAACAACCGCACCTTCGAAACCTACAACTGGGCCTCGGCGGTGGCGGCGATCACGGACCATTCCTGCATCTTCGCGACGTCCCACGTCCCCCTCACCCACCCGGTGGCGGCGGCCAAGCAGTGCGCGACCATCGATCACATCTCGGGCGGGCGCTTCGCGCTCAACGTCGTCTGCGGCTGGTTCAAGAACGAGTTCGAGATGTTCGGCGCCGAATGGCGCGAGCACGCGGTGCGCTACGAGTACGCGACCGAATGGCTGAACTTCGTCCGCAAGATCTGGACCACGGAGGGCGAGTTCGACTTCGACGGGCGCTGGTTCCAGTCCAAAAACGTCTGGAGCGAGCCGAAGCCGATCCAGAAGCCGATGCCGCCGGTGATGAACGCCGGCGGCTCCAGGGAAGGCCAGATCTTCGCCGCGACCCAGGCCGACATGAATTTCGTCATCCTGAAGGAGCGCGACCTGGAGGGCGGCAAGGCGCAGATCGGCGCGCTGAAGAAGATGGCGCGCGAGGCGGGCCGCGACGTGAAGAGCTGGATCCACGTCTACGTCGTCTGCCGCGACACGGAGAAGGAAGCGCGCGACTACCTCAACCACTACGTCGTCGAGAAGGGCGACTACGAGGCGGTGAATAACCTGCTCGAAATCTTCGGCATGGAATCGAAGACCCTGCCGAAGGAGGTGCTCGACGCCTTCCGCTTCCACTTCATCGCGGGCCACGGCGGCTATCCGCTGGTCGGCACGCCCGAGCAGATCGTCGACGAGATGAACAAGCTGATCGAGATCGGCGTCGACGGCATGCTGATCTCGTGGGTCGACTACAAGGCCGAGTGCCGCCAGTGGATCGACAAGGTCATGCCGCTGATGGTGCAGGCGGGACAGCGCAAGGCGTTCACGCCCCGCGCTGGAGGATAGCGCCCGGTCTCAGGCGATCTTTTCCGCGTTCCGGAGCGCCAGGATCATCGACGACTGCAGAAGGTACTGACGCGCCTTTTCCGGATTTTCCGACGTCGCCTTCATCTCCGCGTGCTTCTTGCGGCGCGATTCCGGATCCTTGTCCTCGAGCATCGCCTTGTTGCGGAGCGTCGTCTGCTGCACGTACTCGACGGCGATCGGGCGGCGCTGGCGGTCGTAGCGGTCGAATTCGGACTCGTCTGCCGTGCCGTTCCACACGCGCTCCAGCTTCTCGCACAGGTTCATCGCGTCGTGGATGCCGCCGTTCATCCCCATCCCGCCAAGCGGGTTGTTGATGTGCGCGGAATCGCCCGCGAGGAAGATGCGGCCCTTGCGGTAGGTCTCCGCGACCCGCTGGTGCACGGCGTAGGCCGTGCGGTGGTAGGTGTCGTAGTCGCCCGGCTTGTCGCACACCTGGTGCATGCGTGCCTGGACCGTCTTGTCGGAGACAAGCGACTTCGCGTCCTCGCCCGGCAGCGACGGCATCAGGAGACGCCAGAGGCCCGGCACCTTGACGAACACGAACCAGAAATCCGGATCGGCGACATAGGCGATCGGCGCCAGATTGTCGAAATGCTCCTCGAACGGATACTCGGTGCTGGCGCAGAGCCAGAGCTCGGGGAAGGTCAGGCCGGGGAAGCCGATCCCCTGCCCCACGCGGACGACGCTCGACGCGCCGTCGCAGGCGATGAGATACCGCCCCTTGAGTTCCTCGGGCCCGTCGGGCGTCTCGACCGAGAGCGTCACGCCGTGTTCGTCCTGCTTCGCGCCGGTGGCCCGGACCTGGAAACGGATGTCGACATTGTCCCGGTCCCGAAGCTCGTCGACGATGATGTTGGTGAGCTTGTACTGCTCGCACTGCAGCCGGTAGGGATGGCGCGTGTCGTCCTTGAGCACGCCGAGATCCCATTCGGCAACGACGCCCTCTTTCGCATCGCGGTACTGCCAGATCGGGCAGATGATGCCCTGGGCGATCAGCTTCTCGACGACGCCGAGATCGTCGAGCATGTCGAGCGTCGGCGGATGGAACGTCGAGGCACGGAGGTCGAGCGGCAGCGTGGTGCAGGCCTCGACGATGGTGACGGGTATCCCCTTCTGCGAGAGATAGAAGGCGGCAACGCATCCGACGGGCCCCGCGCCCGCAATCAGAACTCTCTCCGACGTCGACATGTTCAGTCTCCTGACTTTCCCGATCTAAATGATAAGCCGACCTGCCGGGGGATCAACGGACGTTGCGTCGCATCCGCTCCGGCGACACATTCTCCGGAAACTCGCAACCTGCGGAATTTCCGATGCCCGAACTGAAGAACCTGAAACCCATCGGCTGGCGCGCGAAGATCGGCGTGATCGTGCCGCCGAGCAACACGGTCAACGAAGCCGAGTTCAACCGCGCCGCGCCCGACGGTGTGAGCTTCCATTTCACCCGCTCGCCGCTGCATGCCGATCCTGCCGCCGACGGTTTCCGCGAGATGCTCGACGACGTAAAGCGGGCCATGGGCGACCTGTCGGCCTGCCGCGTGGACTATGCGACCTACGCCTGCACCGCGGGGTCGATGGCCTGCCCCGCCGACCGGCTGCTCGGCACGATGACCGAGGCGGGCCGCGTGCCGGCGAACTCGACGGCGCAGGCGATCGTCGCGGCACTCCGGGCGCTCGGCGTGAGCCGCATCGCCATGGCGTCGCCCTACACGCCCGAGACCAACGCCCACGAGGCCCATTATCTCGAAGACCACGGCATCGAGGTCGTCGCCTCGGCGGGTCTCTCGCTCAACACGTCGCTCGAGAGCATCCAGAAGATCTCCCGCGTTCCGCCGCCCGACGTCTTCGCGCACGCGAAATCGGTCGACCGGCCGGAGGCCGAAGCGGTCCTGATCTGCTGCACCGACTTCAATACTTTCGACGCGATCGAGCCGCTGGAGCGCGTTCTCGGAAAACCGGTGATCTCCAGCAACTCGGCGACGCTGTGGCATACGCTCCGGAGCGCGGGGATCGAGGACCGCATCGAGGGAATCGGCCGTCTTCTGCGGGAATACTGAGCTTCGTTAACGCGAAGTTCACCATATCGGGGCGATGATCCGGTCCTCCCGGAACCGCTCTGGATTCTCCCATGCCGGACCATCTCAGCACCGTCTTCTACGGCATTTCCGACACAAAGCGCTTCTACAGCGCCTTCCAGTCGGTCCTGAGTTCCATCAACTGCGGCGACGTCTTCACGGGCGACAATCTCTTCACGTTCGGAAAGAACCTCAGTTTCCTCTCCGACCGGAAATTCATGACCGCGTTCGACCGCGAAGCGACGGAGCAGCCGGAACGGGCAGCGATCTGGCGCGCCTATACGCTCTGCTGGGCGGCGCGGCGTGTCCTGCCGCTCGACGGCGATTTCGTCGAATGCGGCAGTCACCGGGGCACGAGCGCCCGCATCCTCGTCGAATACCTGGATTTCGCGAGCGTGAACAAGCGCTTCGCGATGTTCGACGTTTTCGAAAATGTCGGACAGAACAAGCTGCATGGCTATCCGGCGCTCGAGGGCGGCATCTACGATTTCGTCAAGGCGCGATTCGCCGCCTTCGGCAATGTCGACGTCATCCGCGGGTTCGTTCCCGACATCCTCGACGGCAACACGCCCGAAAAGATCGCGTTCCTCCATATCGACATGAACAATGTCGAAGCCGAGATGAGCGCGCTCGAAATCCTGTTCGACCGCGTTGTGCCGGGCGGCTCGATCCTCCTCGACGACTACGGCTGGAAGGCCTACGCCGAACAGAAACGCGCCGAGGACGAATTCTTCGCCGCCCGCGGCTACCAGGTCCTCGAAATGCCGACCGGCCAGGGTCTCGTGATCAAGTAGCGGCCCCGGCCGGCCCGTATTCAGTCGAACCGCTGTCAGAGCAGCCCGTCCGCCTTCGCCTGGTCGAGGGCCTCGCGCGCGCTGCGGAAGGCGTCGACGCCCGCCGGAATGCCGCAATAGACCGTGGCATGCGCGAGCACCGCCTGGATCTCCTCGACCGTGCAGCCGTTCACGAGCGCGCCCCGCGTATGGGCCTTGAGCTCGTGCATCTTGCCGAGCGCGGTCAGGATGCAGAGGTTCATCATGCTGCGCGTCTTGTGGTCGATCGTGTCGTTCGTCCACGCACCGCCCCAGCAGTACTCCGTCACCATCGTCTGGATGGTCGCGGTGAAATCGTCGGTCTTCGATTTCTCGATCTGGGGATCGACGTACTTCGCGCCCAGCACCTTGCGGCGGACGGCGAGACCCGCTTCGAAAAGCTCCTTGTTCCACGGTTTGACGGCCATCGATTTTCTCCCTTTGGCGTTTTGTCGGAATTGAGGTTGTCAGAATTCGAGCTTGAAGGTCTTAGCGCAGGGCTCGCCCTTGTGATAGCGCTTCCCGCGCAGTCGGTAATGGACGAGATGCGGTTTGAACCAGCTCTCGGCCGCAAGGCGGTTCCTCCATTCGGTCGCCCGCGCCGCGACGACCTCGTCGGACTGCAGTACCGAGATGTCGTCCACGTAATGGATGAACATGTGCGTGAACGGCTGCGGGTTCGCATCGACGATCCGCATGTAGCGGACCATGTGCCAGTGCGGGTTCCCGAGCAGGATCGGCGTGTGCTCGCTCTCGTACCAATCGACGAACTCGGCGGCGCGGTCGTCGGGAAGCGCGAAGAAGACGCCGATCGCGATCTCGGCTCCGAGCGCCTCGTTAATCGTAACCCCTTCCCGCCTCGCGCAGCTCAGCTCCTCGCCGATGTAGCGCGTGAAGCCCGAGACCTCCGACAGCATCTTCTTCGTCGGAGGATCGGGCGTGTACTTGCGGGTGCGGTATTCGGGATCGGTGAGGACCGACGGCGCCTTGAGTTCGTAGATCGCGAGGTAGTGCGGGCCGTCGTCGCCCTTGTAGCGCTGCCCGGAAACGAAGCCCGGAACGCCGTAGACATGGCTCGGCATGTGGTGCGTGTCGTACCACGTGTTGAACCGGTCCTCGGCGCCGTCGGGCGGCGTCATCTCCGAGAAGAGAACGGCGCCGCCCTTGAGATCGCTGTCCGAACCGGCCATCAGGTCCGCTTGCAGGCGGCGTCGAGCGCGCGGACCGTGTCCTCCAGATCCTGCGCCGTGTGCACGGCCGAGACGAAACGGCGCACGTTGGGCAGCACGTAGAGCCCCTCGTGCATCTGCGCGAGATCGAGCGCGCGCGAACCGGCCTGGTCCGACTTCATCACGTCGGCGTGGGCGACGGGCGGCTTCGCCATGAACAGGATCTGCCAGAAAGAGCCCTTGCCGGTGACGATCGCGGGCTTGCGGTTGCGGTCGAGCACGTCCTGGCAGGCCTTCATGAAGTCCTCGGCCAAGGCATGCAGGTCCTTGTAGAAGCCCGGCTGCTGGAGAACCTTGAGCGTCTCGAGGCCCGCGACCGAGGCGACCGGATTGCCATGCAGCGTGCCGTTCACGTAGGAATAGTTGGCCTGGCCGCGGTTCTTCGGGCTCATCAGG
The DNA here is from genome assembly GCA_038106605.1 of Alphaproteobacteria bacterium. Taxonomy (GTDB): domain Bacteria; phylum Pseudomonadota; class Alphaproteobacteria; order MPNO01; family UBA830; genus JAYOEF01. The sequence goes on along the minus strand of JAYOEF010000084.1, from coordinate 1,657 downwards.
TCCATCAACTCGGCGCGGCCGCCGACGCAGCCGAGCGGGCCGCCGCCGCCGACGATCTTGCCGAAGCTCGCGATGTCCGGCTTCACGCCGAAATATTCCTGCGCGCCGCCGTAGGCGAGACGGAAGCCGGTCACGACCTCGTCGAAGATCAGGAGGATGCCGTTGTCGTCGCAGATCTTGCGGAGGCCCGGCAGGAAGTCGTCCTGCGGGAAGATCACGCGCTGGACGGGCTCGACGATGATCGCCGCGAGATCGTCGCGGTTCTCCTCGACGATGCGCCGCGCGGTGTCGAGATCGTTGTAGGGCGAGACGAGGATGTTCTCGACCATGTTCGCGGGCATGCCGCCGGTGTCGGGACGGCCCTGCGGGTAGTTCGACAGCGCGGTGGGCGTCACCGAGAAGTTCGAATAGTCGTGGTTGCCGTGATAGGCGCCCTCGAACTTCAGGATCTTGCTTTTGCCGGTCGCGGCGCGCGCGGTGCGCATCGCGTACATCGTCGCTTCCGAGCCCGTGGTCGTGAAAGCGACTCGGTCAGCGCACGGAATGGCCTCGGCGAGCTCCTTGGCGAGCATCAGGCACTGCTCGTTCAGCGTGCCGAAGAAGTGGATGCCGCGGGCCGCCTGCTCCTGCACCGCCTTGACGACGGTCGGGTAGGCATGGCCGAGGATCAGCGCGCCGGCGCCGCCGACGAAATCGATGTACCAGCGGCCGCGCACGTCCTGGAGGCGCGAGCCCTCGCCCTTGTGGATGACGAAGCGCACGTCGTCGGGCAGCGAGTAACTGCCGAGGCCGGAGCCCGGCAGGCAGTCAGCCGCGATCTTGTAGTATTCGTCATGCGTCATCGCCCCGACGGCCTCGGTATCGGCGGTCCGGCTGGGAGCGGTTTCGGCGGGTGTCATGGGGTGTGCCCTCGTATGGGTTTCAACGGCGGAGGCTACTCCCGCCTCCATTGGGTGACAAGGTAACTGGGCCCTGATCAATCGTCGCCCGGGCTAGTCGTCGTCATAGGTGCGGCTGCAGATCAGCGAGCCGGAATCGTGGACGCGGACCGACCAGCCGGGCGGCACGACCGACGTCCCGCCGGCTTCCTCGATGATCATCGGGCCGGTGTGACGAGATCCCGCGGCCATCTTCGTGCGGTCGAGGATGGGGCAATCGGTCCAGCCTCCGTCGAACCAGACGGGGCGCGTCTCGATCACCGCATCGCCGCCCGTGGCGGCCGGGAATTCCAGCGCCGGCTTGTCGATCAGCCCGAGCGAGAACAGGCGGATGTTGACCATCTCCACCTCGCTGTGGCGATCGGCTCTGCCGAACGTCTGCTCGTGGCGGGCGTGGAACCCCTCGCGCAGCGCATCCCAATCCGCCTCCCCCGGCTCGACCGGGATCGAGAGCGTGAAGGACTGGCCGACATAGCGCATGTCGACGGTGAAGCTGTGCGCATGGCGGTCCCTGCCGAACCCGTCGGCGAGAAGGAGCGCCTCGGCGTTCTTCCTCATCTCCGACACGCGCGAGCGGAACTCGCCGACGCCGAGATCGCGGAGCGGCCCGCCCCAGGCAACGACGAAATCGCGGCGGAGGTCGGCGAGAAGCTGGCCGAGCGCCGACAGATGTCCCGGGAAGCGCGGCACGATGACCTGCGGGATCGCGAGTTCCTCGG
>JAYOEF010000003.1:0-63526 GCA_038106605.1 Alphaproteobacteria bacterium | reverse complement strand
CTCCAGGGACCGGCGGCCGAAGCCGTTGCCCCGTGGCTTGGGGATGCGAAGGCGCGGCTCGCCGCGGACGACGCCGCGGCGGCGCTCGGCCGACGGCTCCTCGCCGGTGCGGCGGGCGAAACCGGAAAATGATCCGCTTCACCTTCTTTCTGATCCTCTCGCTCGCGGCGGTCGTCGTCGCAGCGGTGTGGTTCAGCGACCGGCCGGGCGGCGTCTCGATCGAGTGGCAGGGCTGGCTGATCGAGATGTCGATCGGGCGCTTCGTCCTCGCGCTCGCGCTCGTGTTCGCGGCGGTGATGATCGTCCTCTCCGTCGTGCGGCTAATCGGCCGCGCACCCGGGCGCATCCGCGAGGGCCGGCGCACGTCGCGGCGCGAACGCGGTTACCGCGCGCTGACCCACGGCATGGTCGCGGTCGCCGCCGGCGACGCGGCCGAGGCCCAGCGCCAGGCGCGCAAGGCAGACGTGCTGCTGAACGAGCCGCCGCTCACCATGCTGCTGTCGGCGCAGGCCGCCCAGCTCAACGGCGACGAGGCGGCGGCGAAGCGCTACTTCACCGAGATGCTCGGCCGGTCCGAGACGGCGTTTCTCGGGCTGCGCGGCCTCCTGATGCAGGCGCAGCGCCAGGGCGACCGGCGCGCCGCCCTCGAATACGCGGAGCGCGCCTACGAGCTCCAGCCGAAGACGCCGTGGGTGCTGACCACGATGTTCGAGCTGCAGATCCGCGAGGGGCGCTGGCGCGCCGCGCTGTCGACGCTGGAGGAGGCGGTGAAGCGCAAGGCGGTGTCGGCCGATGCGGCGCGCGACAAGCGCGCTGCCGTTCTTCTCGGCTGCAGCGGCGAGGCGGAAGCGGAAGGAGATCTCTCCGAAGCGCTCCGGTTCGCGCGCCGCGCGAACACGCTGGCGCCCGATTTCCTGCCCGCCGTTTTGCGCACGGTCGAGCTTATGGTGCGCACCGGCAAGCCGCGCCCGGCGTCCCGCATGATCCACAACGCCTGGGCGCGCACGCCGCACCCCGAGCTCGCGCGCATCTATGGCTCCGTCGGCGGCGAAGACGATCCGCTGAAGCGCGTGCGCCGGTTCGAGCGCCTCCTGTCGTTCAATCCCGACAGCCCCGAAAGCCACATCGCGCTCGCCGAAGCGTCGCTCGCCGCGAAGCTCTGGGGCGAGGCGCGGAACCACTTGTCCAAGGCCGCGGGCGACGATCCGTCGGCTCGCGTCTGCCGCCTGATGGCCGACCTCGAAGAGAAGGAAAAGGGCGATTCCGCGGCGATCCGCGCCTGGCTTCTCCGCGCGTCCGCGGCAAGCCCCGATCCGGCGTGGATCTGTGCCGACTGCGGCGCGGTCTGGGATTCGTGGTCGCCGGTCTGCGCCCAGTGCGGCGCGCTCGGCAGCCAGCACTGGGCGCCGCCGCCGCGCGCGCGCTCTTCCTCGCTCGGCCTCCGTTTCGCGGCGTCTGCGCCCGAGGACGATGCGCTCGACGACGAGATCGAGAGCGAGCTCGAGATGGAGTATCTCGACGGCGGCCCCCAGGATAGCGAACCGGATACCGGACCCGATTCAGGGCCCGCCGGCGGGTCGTCCGCGCGGGCCTGACAGGCCCCGGTTAACAGTTCTTGCACTTGTTCGCCGCATCTTTTGGCGTTATCTCTTCGCCCGCAGTTCGCGCCACGGCAGCTGCATCGGAGCCGCCTTAGCTCAGCCGGTAGAGCATCGCATTCGTAATGCGAGGGTCGCGTGTTCGAGTCACGCAGGCGGCACCATTTTCCAAGCCCGGTTCCAGACCGGGCCTGCCGGTCATACCGGTGCGGTTCCAACGGACCGGCTCCTTCCGGAACGCGGTCGACGCCTCCGCCTCTGATATCCTCGAACGGGACGACGGCCGGAAAATAGCGCGATGATCAGGGGCTTCCTCAATCTGTTCGAACTCGGCGGAAGCGGCGGCGGACGCTGGCTGCCGATGGAGGGGCTGCGCGGAATTGCCGTCACCCTCGTCTTCTTCGTCCACTACACCACGGGCATGTCGGCCTATTTCGACGGCAAGCCTAAATTCCTCGAAGTGATCCACGCCATCGGCAACACCGGGGTCGATATCTTCTTCGTCCTCAGCGGATTTCTGATCTACCGCGCCGTGATCCGGCGGCCGATCGATTACCGGGCCTACGCCTGGCGCCGGATCGAGCGAATCTATCCCGCGTTTCTCGCCGTCTTCGCGCTCTATCTCGTCATCGGCGCGGTGCTGCCGCAGAGCTCGAAGCTGCCGGAAACCGGCGTGCTGCACTACGTCGCCGTCAACCTGCTGCTGCTGCCCGGCATGATCGACATGGAGCCGATGATCACGGTGGCGTGGTCGCTCAGCTACGAGGCCTTCTACTACATCGCGGTTCCGCTGCTCGTCGCCGGGCTCCTGCTGCGCGGCTGGGCGCCGCCGCGGCGGATCGCGCTGTTCGCCCTGGTCCTCGCGGGCTTCATCGTCCTCGCCCATCTCGGCGAGGCCGGGCGCTTCCGTCTCACGATGTTCCTCGGCGGCATCCTTCTCTACGAGATTTCGTGCCTGCGGACGGAGGACCGGGAAAACGCGCTGATCGACTGGGCAGCGCTGGCGGCGTTCGTGGTCTCGCTCGCGACCTTCGGTATCCAGACCCGGCCGCCGAATTACCTGTTCCTCAATGCTGCGCTCGTTTTACTGCTGTGGCGGTGTCTTTACGCGCCCGGACCCGCGGCGCGGCTGTTCTCCTGGCGGCCGCTGCGCCTCCTGGGGAACATGAGCTACAGCTACTACCTGACCCACTCGCTCGGCCTCCAGGTCTTCTTCATGTTCCTGCCGGCGGTCGATCCGCCGGGGACCGTCCTCGTCTATGCGGCCCTCGTTCCGGCAGGTCTCCTGTTCTCGGTCGCGGCGTCCGTTCCAATCTATCTCGCGGTCGAGCGGCCGCTCTCGCTCAGGCCACACCCCGAATCCAAGGGCCCGGCGACGCCGTCATAAAACTGTCACCCAACCGTCATATAAGCATCGTATCCCCGGTCTAGGTTGCGGATACCGGCGATGGGCGCCGGTCGGCGCGGCGAGTGGCACACCGTCTCGCGCTCCGGATTCAGGAACTCCCATAATTGGAGGCGAAATGACACTCTCCCGTATTCTCGCGGTTGCGGCGGCAGCGACCGTCGCGATGGCTGCGTCCGCGCAGGCGCGCGATCAGATCCGCATCGTCGGCTCTTCGACCGTCTTCCCGTTCTCGACCACGGTGGCCGAGCAGTTCGGCAAGACCACGAAGTTCAAGACGCCGGTCGTCGAAAGCACCGGCTCCGGCGGCGGTCTCAAGCTGTTCTGCGGCGGCGTCGGCGTCGAGCATCCCGACATCACCAACGCGTCGCGCCGGATCAAGAAGTCCGAGGTCGAGCTCTGCGCCAAGAACGGCGTGAAGGAGATCACCGAGGTCAAGATCGGCTTCGACGGCATCGTCGTCGCCAACGCCAAGGGCGCCGCGCCGATGAAGGTCACGCGCAAGCAACTCTGGCTCGCGCTTGCCAAGGACGTACCGGCCAACGCCGACGGCTCGAAGATCCAGGCGAACCCCTACAAGAAGTGGAGCGAGATCGACAAGTCGCTGCCCGACGTGAAGATCGAGGTCCTCGGCCCGCCGCCGACCTCCGGCACGCGCGACGCCTTCGTCGAGCTCGTGATGGATCACGGCTGCGAGGAATTCGCGGGCATCAAGGCGATGGCCAAGACCGACAAGAAGAAGTTCCAGGCGATCTGCCAGGGCATCCGCGAGGACGGCGGCTACATCGAGGCCGGCGAGAACGACGTGCTGATCGTCCAGAAGCTCGTCGCCAACAAGGACGCCTTCGGCATCTTCGGCTTCTCCTTCCTCGACTCGAACGCCGACAAGGTCCAGGGCAGCATCGTCGAGGGCCATGCGCCGACCTTCGAGCAGATCGCCGACGGCAAGTACCCGATCTCGCGCTCCATGTTCTTCTACGTGAAGAAGGCGCATGTCGGTGTCGTCCCCGGCATCAAGGAATACGTCGCCGAGTTCACCGCTGAAAAGGCGTGGGGCCCCGACGGATACCTCGCCGAAAAGGGCCTGATCCCGCTGCCGGACGCAGAGCGCAAGGCGGTCGCAGCCTCGGCGCAGAAGTTCTCGCCGCTCAGCATGTAAGCTCCGGCGACACCTGCCGAAACGGGAAGCGGCGCCCACCGGGCGCCGCTTTCTTTTTTGCCGTTCGTTCGGTACTGCGTCTAGTTGCCGAGCTCGCCGTTCACCAGCGCGGCGCCCGCGGCGAGCGCATTCAACTTGCCCTGCGCCGCGTGACGCGAGCGCGGCACCATCCCGCAGTCGGTGCAGGCGATCAGGTGGTCCGCATCGACATGCTCCATCGCGTGGCGGATGCGCTCGGCGACGAGGGATGCGGTCTCGACCTCCTCGGTGCCGACATCGATCACGCCGACCATGACGTCCTTGCCCTTCAGGCAGTCGAGCACGGATAGGTCGACGCCCGAGGCCGCGCACTCGACCGAGACCTGGTCGATCGAACTCTTGGCGAGCAGCGGCAGCGTCGCGTTGTAGTGGCTCCAGTCGGTGTTGCCCTTCTTCCAGTTGAGCACGACCTCGGTGCCGTAGCCGTAGCAGATATGGACGGCGCGCTTCGACGATACGCCCTCGAACGAGCGTTCGAGGAGCTCGATGCCCCAGTCCTTCACCTCGTCGAGATAGATGTTGAAGCAGGGCTCGTCGATCTGGATGACGTCCGCGCCTGCGGCAGAGAGCGCACGGCATTCGCGGTTGAGGAGCGCGGCGTAAGCGGCGGCAAACTCCGCGTCGGAGCGCCTGCCCGCCTCGTCGAACACGCTGTCGGCCACCGTCATCGGCCCGGGCAGCGTCACCTTGACGGGACGGTCGGTCCGCGCCTTGGCGAAGCGCAGCGCATCGACCAGCACCGGCCCCTTCCAATCCCATTCTTCCAGCACACGGGGCGCCGGTGTCTCCGCGGAATAGCGCTGGCCGCGGCTCCGCTTGCGCGCGGGGTTGGCGAAATCGACGCGGCCGAGATGCTCGATGAAACCCCAGATGTAATGGTGCCGGCGCTGTTCGCCGTCGGTCAGGATGTCGATGCCCGCGAACTCCTGCCCGTCGAGCCACAGCGCGACCGCGTCGTCCTGGCCTTCGGCGAGCGTCGCGCCTTCGAGCCGCCAGGGTGCGCGCAGGGTCTCCGGATCGGAGAGCCATGTCGGCTTCGGCAGGCTGCCGGCGATGGTGGTGCGGATGCGGCTCATGTGTCTGTCCTTTGCGGTCTGTCCGGTCCGAGGGGATAGGAAGTCTAGCCGCCGGCGGAGGCCGATGCACCCGGCCCGCTCCGGCTCCGGCGAACCGCGGATGCAAGAAGCGTCGCGGCGACCAGCGCCGGGCAGACGCCCGACGCCGCGAAGCAGGTCTCGTAGGAGACGCCGAGCGAAAGCAGCAGGCCGAACGCGGCCGGGAACACGATCATGCCGACGAAGGCGAAGAAGACGATGCCCCCGGTGATCACGCCGGCCATCCCGTGCGGGGCGATGCGCGCGACCTCGGCGAGGAGAACGCCCTGGAAACCGATGCCCGTCGCGCCGAATAGAATCGCGAGGCCCCAGATCGCGGCCGTGCTCCATCCCGGCGCGACGAAGGCGATGGCGACGATGCCGCAGGCCATTCCCGCGCCGAGCATCGCGAGGATGTAAACCGGCGGAATGAAGCGCGCGGCGAGCCAGCCCCAGAGGATTCGGAAGCCGATGCCGGACATCATCGCGGCGGAGTAGGCGGCGCCCGCCTCGGTCAGCGTCCAGCCCAGCCGGATCGAGACGAAGGCGACGAAGAAGGAGGCGAACGTCACCTGCAGGCCGGTATAGACGCATGCGGCCATGGCGAGCTCACGGATGCGCGGCTCGCGGATCACGGTGCCGAGCGTCGCGCGCACGTCGAGCATGCGGAGCGTGCGCCCCGGCTGGCGGTCGAAATCGAACTCGCGGCGCAGCGGCTGGCCGAGGACGACGAAGGCGAACGACATCGCCGCCGCGCAGACGAGCGCGCCGCGCCAGCCGAACTGGAGGACGAAGATAGGCAGCAGCGTACCGGCCAGCATGCCGCCGAGGGGAACGCCCGTCTGCTTGATCGAGAACAGCATCGGCGCGTTGCGGCCCTTGGCGTAGCGCGCGAGCACGTGCGAGCCGGCGGGCGTCGACGGCCCGTTGCCGAGGCCGATCACCAGGCCGCCGAGCGCGAGCAGGGCGAGGTGGCCCTCGGCGCAGATCAGCATGCCGGTGCCGGTGACGAGGAGGCAGATCTGGCCGATGCGGAAGCCGCCGAAGCGGAGCAGGAAGCCGCCCCCGGCGATCGAGGAGATCATCGATCCGGCATAGAGGATCGGCACGTAGAACCCGACGAGGCCCGGGCTCAGGCCGGTCTCGGCGGCGATCGGCGGCACCAGGACGGGGAGCGCGAGGCCGGCCATCGTCGACAGCGACTGCTGGATCATCATCACGACGGTCGCGGCGTAGGCGAGCCGCGGGGCGCCGGCGGAAACGGGCGGTGCGGTCATGGCATTGGAGTCAATTTGGGCGCCGCCTCACACGCCGCATCTCATGCTTCACACAGGCGGCGCACGGCGCGGCACAGCCGCGTCTCCGGATCGCACAGGTCGAAGACGATGTCGAAGTGATTGCGCTCGGTCGTCTCCCACGCCTCGACCGGCCAGCCTTTCGCCGCCCACGCGTCGGCGAGGATCCGGCTCTGGCGCTTGAACTCGCCGGTCTCGCTGCCGCCCCAGGTGACGGCGAGCGGGAAGCCCTTCTCCGGCAGGTGGCGGACGGGGCTGTTGCGCGCAGCCGAGGCGGGGTCGAGCTTCGCCCATTCGTTGACGTTTGAAAGCCGCACCGGCTCGAGGTCATGGAGCCCGCTGATCGGGATCGCACCTTTGACCACGTCTTCCGGCACACCGAAATCGCGGTGCCAGCCACCCGCCGCCATCATGCCGGTCAGGTGCCCGCCGGCAGACGAGCCGACGACGACGATGCGGCCGGGATCGCCGCCGAAGCTCTTCGCGCTGCGCCACGTCCAGGCGACGGCGGCGCGGCACTGGCGGACGATCTCGTCGATCGAGGCGACGGGCGCGAGCTCGTAGTTCACGGTGACGACGGCGATGCCGAGCTTCGTCATGCAGGGCGCCATGAACGCGGATTCCTTCTGGCTCAGCATCCGCCAGTAGCCGCCGTGGATGAACACCATCATCGGCGCGTTCTCGCCCGCCGGGAACACGTCCACCACTTCCGCCGGCGTCGCGCCGTAGGGCACGTCGAGGCGGCAGTCGAACGCCGCGCGCGCTTCCTCGCTGAGGCGTGCGTAGTCGGCGATGAAGGGGGCGATGTCGGGCACGGTGTCGCGCGCACTGTACTGGTGGTCGAGCGCCGCCTGGTCGAAATCGCCGTAGACCTTCGTCATCGTTCTCTTTCCCGTGCCGCCCCATTACGAGCTTCCCGGAAGCGGGCGGGATCCTCCGCGAGGAAGACCATCAGCCCGGCGCCGAGCGCCGCCGCGGCGCATCCTGCGATGGGCAGGGTATAGCTGCGAAGCGCGTCGTAGGCGAGGCCCGCGAGGGTCGGGCCGAACAGCATGCCGACCCCGGCGCCGGTGTAGATCGCGCCGAGGATGGCGGAGACGTGGCGCGTGCCGAAATAGTCGGCGACCACGGCGGGGCCGAGCGCGACGTAGCCGCCGTAGCAGGTGCCCATGACAAGCGCGAAGACCGCGAGCTGCCAGACGGAATCCGAGGCGAGCCACCACAGTGCGCTGACGCCGATGCCGGCGAAGGCGACGGCGAGAGAGCGCTTCCGTCCGAACCGGTCGGCGAGCCCGCCGAGGACGAAGCGCCCCGCCGTCGAGCCGACGCCGATCAGCCCGAGCAGCAGCGCGCCGGTCGCAGGATCGATGCCGCGGTCGGCGGCATAGGGGACGAGGTGGACGAGCGGCACGAAGTTGCCGAAGGACGAGAACAGGTAGCCGGTGAAGATCAGCAGGAACGGCCGCGTGCGCATCGCCTCCGCCGCCGTCATGCCCTCGCCGGTGGCCGACAGGCGCGCGCCGTGCTCCGGCGAATGGACGAGGAACGCGGCCGCCGCGAGCCCGCAGACGAGCGTCGCGACCCCCATCGTGATGTAGGCCGTCCGCCAGTCCCATGCCTCGATCATGGCGGCGGCGGCGATCGGCATCGCCACCGTGCCCGCTCCGATGCCCGCGACCGCGAAGCCCGATGCGAGGCCGCGGCGGCGGACGAACCAGCGCTGCACGGTCCCCACCGTGGTCACATAGGAGAAGCCGACGCCGAAGCCGATGCCGAGGCCGAACGCGAGATAGACCTGCGTCAGCGTCTCGGCCATGCCGCTCGCGATCAGCCCGGCGCCCGCGCAGACGACGCCGAACGCGGCGACGGGCCGGACGCCGAAGCGGTCGGACAGCCGCCCGGACACGATGCCGAGAAAGAAGAAGAGGCCGCCCGCGATCGAGAAGACGAGAGAGGTCTCGCCCCGCGCGGCGCCGAACTCGGTCTGCAGCGGCACGAAGAACGCGCCGAACGAATAGGCCGCGCCGAAGCCGAAGAAGAGGACGACGAAGGTCGCGCCGACGACGACCCAGCCGTAGTGGTAGCCTTTATGGAATCGGCCGCCGCCGGTTTCGGAAGGCGCGCCGCCCGTCAAAGCGGCGAGTTCGGATCGAAGTTCGGCCGTCGCTTCTCGCGGAGGCTCGCGAGGCCTTCCTGCGCCTCGGGGCTGGTGAAGCCGAGGAACTCGAGCGCGAGCGAGGTGTCGAAGCTCGGGCCCATCATGCGGAGCCAGTTGTTGAGCGCGTACTTGGTCCAGCGGATCGCCGACGGCGCGCCGCGCGCGAGCTTGGTTGCGACCTCGACCGCGGTGTCCTGCAGCTTGTCGTCGTCGACGACGAGCGAGACGAGGCCGATGCGCTCCGCCTCCTCGCCCGACAGCGGCTCGCACAGCATCAGGTAGTATTTGGCCTTGGCCATGCCGCAGAGCAGCGGCCAGACGATGGCCGCGTGGTCGCCCGCGGCGACGCCGAGCCGCGTGTGCCCGTCGATGATGCGCGCGGTCCGGGCCGCGATCGAGACGTCCGCTAGCAGTCCCGCGACCAGGCCCGCGCCGACCGCCGGGCCGTGCATCGCGCTCACGATCGGCTTCGAGCAGTTGATGACGTTGTAGACGAGGTCGCGCGCCTCCTTCCAGACGCGGGCGCGCACCTCGAACGTGTCGATCATCTTCTCGATCATCTCGAAGTCGCCGCCGGCGGAGAACGCGTCGCCCGCGCCGCGCAGGATGGCGACCGAGACGTCCGGGTCGGCCTCGACGTCTTTCCAGATGCGACCGAGCTCGTCGTGCATCGTCTCGTCGGCGGCATTCAGGCGGCCCTTCGCCTCCATCGTGATGCGGAGGACGCGGTCGGCCGGGCGGTCGAACTTCAGGCGCTCGTAGGAGGCGTAACGGTCGGTCATATCTTCTTCTCCCGGCCCTCCCAGTAGGGCTCCTTCAGGATGTTCTTCTGGATCTTGCCGATCGGCGTCTTGGGGAACCCGTCGACGAATTTCACGAGCCGCGGCCGCTTGAAGCGCGCGAGGCGCGCCGCGCAGTGGGCGACGATGTCGTCCTCGGTGGCCGCGGCGCCGGCTCGGAGCTGGATGTAGGCGGCGGGCACCTCGCCGAACTTCGGATCGGGGATGCCGAACACCGCGCACTCGCCGACGGCGGCGTGCTCGTAGATCGCGTCCTCGATTTCCTTCGGATAGACGTTCTCGCCGCCCGAGATGATCATGTCCTTCGAGCGGTCGACGAGGGTGAAGAAGCCCTCTGCGTCGACGGTTGCGAGGTCGCCCGACCAGCCCCAGCCGTCCTTGAGGCGGAAGAAATTCGCGGTCTGCTCGGGCTCGCCGTAATACTCGGTCATCAGGTTGTCGCCCTTCGAGACGATCTCGCCGATCTCGCCCGGCTTCGCCGGCGCGCCGTCGGGCAGCACGCAGGCGATGTCGACGTTGTAGGCGGGCCGGCCGACCGAGCCCAAGCGCTCCGGCAGGTGCCAGTGCGGCAGGACCGCGATCACGCCCATCTCCGACTGGCCGTAGATCTGGGTGAGGCGGACCTCCGGCAGCTTCTCGAAGAAGGCGCGCTGCACCCAGTCCGGCATCGGCGCGCCGGCGAACGAGACCTTGCGCCAGGTGGCGTAGTCGGCGGCATCGAAATCCGGGTCCTGGATCACCATGCCCGCCTGGGTCGGCACCATGAAGTTCGCCGTCATCTTCGTGTCGCGGACCATCTTCGCGAAGTCCTTCGGGTCCCACTTCGACAGCAGCGTCGTCGTCGCGCCGGCGAGGACTGCAGGCTGGAACATGATGTTGAGCGCCGCGATGTGGAACATCGGCGTGACGATGCCGACCGTGTCGCGCTCGTCGATATGTTCCTCGACCATCACCGTGTGCGCGGTGACCGCGCGTGCCCGGTGGCTCGCGAGCGCGCCCTTCGGAAGGCCCGTCGTGCCGCCCGTGTAGGTCATGCAGAACGGGTCGCGCTCGTCGATCGCGACGTCGGGCTCGCCGGCGGATTCGCCCGCGATGAGATCGGCGAACTCGCGGTCGATGGAGATGTATTTCCGGATCTTCGGGCACTTCGGCCGCACCGCATCGATCTTCTCGGCGAACAGGTCCTCGTGCAGCAGCACCTCGACGTCCGCCTTGTTGAGCACGTATTCGAGCTCGGCCGGCGCGTAGAGGACGGAGACGTTCACGAGGACGCAGCCCGACTTCGCCGCGCCGAAGAACACGATCCCGTATTCGGTGCGGTTGCGCGAGATGATCCCGACCTTGGCGCCTTTCGTCAGGCCCATGGCGCGCAGTGCGCGCGCGAAGCGGTTGGCGTCGGCATTCAGCGCGTCGTAACGCGTCCGCCGGTCCCCCCAGATGATCGCCGTCTTGTCCGGAAACCGCGTCGCGGCCCGGCGCAGCATGTCGCCCGTAAGCATTCGTCCGTTTCTCCCCGGCGCCTTATAGCAACGCCCGCACCAGCCCGCCATCGACGGTGAGGTTCTGGCCCGTGATGTAGCCGGCGTGGCGCGAGCACAGGAAGGCGACGGCGGGGCCGAAATCCTCTGCGGTGCCGAGGCGCTTGGTCGGGATCGACTGGGCCATGCGTTCGCGCGCGTCGTCGACGGAGATGTTCTCGCGCGCCGCTTGGGCGTTGTAGACCCGTTGTAATGCAGGAGTGTCCATCAGGCCGGGCAGCACGTTGTTGACCGTCACGCCCTTGTCCGCGACCTCGCGGGCAAGCGTCGCCATCGCGCCGTGGAGCCCTGCGCGCACCGCGTTGGCGAGGACGAGGTTGGGATAGGGCTCGCGAACCGCAAAGGAGGTGATGTTGACGATGCGCCCCCAGCCCGCATCCAGCATGCCGGGCAGGCAGCGGCGCGTCATGTCGATGTGGCCGAGCATATTGTTGCGGAGCGCCGCTTCCCACACCGCCTCGCTGTGCTCCATGAACTGGCCGGGCGGCGGGCCGCCCGAATTGGTGACGAGGATCGCGGGCGTCGCACCGGTCAGCACGCCGCAGCGCTCGACCAGGTTCTCGCGGTCGGTCACGGAGGTGATGTCGCCCTGCACGAAATGCGCGCCGCCCGGCAGGGATTCCGCCGCGCTGCGCCCCTTCTCCGCATCGCGGCCGTTGATCACGACGACGGCGCCCGCTTCGGCGAGGTGATGCGCCGCCGACAGGGCGAGGCCCTGCGTGCCGCCCATGACGAGGGCGATTTCGCCCTTTATGCCGAGATCCATTGTCCTTCCCTTCGTGTCTTCTCTTTTTTCCAGTCCCCGCCGCGTCAGCCGAGCAGCACCGCCGGGTCGGCGGCGACGTTCGCCCGGTCCTGGAACCGCGACAGGAAATTGTCGAGGAGCCGGTTGAACTCCACCGGGTTCTCCAGGTTGCCGAGATGGCCGACGTCGTAGATCGGGTGGTACTCCGCCCCGGGGATCGCATCGGCGACCTTGCGGGTCAGCGCGGGCGGCGTCAGCGGGTCGAACTCGCCGCCGATGACGAGCGTCGGCACCGCGATCTCGCCGAGGATCGCCTCGCGGTCGAAGGTCGTCGTCGCCGTGACCGTCTTTATGTAAGACTCCTTGTGAAGCCGTGACATGGCCGCGATGGCAGCATCGCGGGCCGCCTCGGGCGCATTGGGTCCGGCGAGCTTGCCGATCACCCGGGGCGCGAGGTCGGCGGGTTCCAGCCCGTCCTCCATCAGCGGCTTCCGGCGCTGCTCGACGAAGTCGCGCTGCGCCTCCGGCGAGAACGAGCCGAAACGTGCATGCACGCCCGCGAGCGTCAGCGTCGCGAAGCGGTCGGGATGGCGCGCATAGGCCTCGAGGGAGATGCGCCCGCCCATCGAGGTGCCGACGATGTGGGCGCGCCCGACGGCGAAGGCGTCGAGCACGCGGGCGAGATCGTCGGCCATGTCGGAAAATCGAAGCGGCCCGTCGTAGTCGTCGCTGTCGCCGTAGCCGCGCGCGTCCCACGCGGCGACGGTGCAGCGATCCAAGAACGCTTCCATCTGCGGCCGCCAGGTCGAACGGTCGCCGCCGATGCCGTGAAGGAAGACGATCAGCGGCCCCGAACCGGCATAGTCGATCGCGATTTCGGGCGCCCGTCCGACGCGGATCGCGCGGGCTCCCGCGGCATAGGGCGCGGGGGCAGGGCGGTCGGCACGGGGTGGGGCGGTACGCAGCATGGGGCAACGCTCGCCCAATCGACCGGGCCTTTCAAGGGGATTCCGGGATAGAAGCTTTCCGCCTTTTCGCCTTGCCGCTCCCCGCCCCATCGACAACAATGCGCCGCCTTCGGGCCGACCTGGATACAAACGGGACACAGACCATGACCGACGCCTTCATCTGCGATGCCGTCCGCACCCCCATCGGCCGTTACGCCGGCGCCCTCTCGAAGGTGCGCGCCGACGATCTCGGCGCGGTGCCGATCCGCGCGCTGATGGAGCGGAACGCCTCGGTCGACTGGAAAGCGATCGACGACGTCTATTTCGGCAACGCCAACCAGGCGGGCGAGGACAACCGCAACGTCGCGCGCATGTCGGGCCTGCTCGCCGGCCTTCCGCTCGAGGTCGGCGGCGCGACGGTCAACCGCCTCTGCGGTTCCGGCATGGAAGCCACCGCGCAGGGGGCGCGGGCGATCCGCACCGGCGAGGCCGACATGGTGATCACCGGCGGGGTCGAGAGCATGTCGCGCGCGCCCTTCGTCATGGGCAAGGCCGAGACCGCCTTCTCGCGCAACGCCGAGATCTTCGACACCACCATCGGCTGGCGCTTCGTCAATCCGAAGATGGAGGAGATGTACGGCGTCGACGCCATGGGCGAGACCGCCGAGAACCTCGCCGAGGAACGCCAGATCACGCGCGAGGACCAGGACAGGTTCGCGCTGTGGAGCCAGCACAAGGCCGAGGCCGCGCAGAAGGAGGGCCGTCTCGCGCGCGAGATCGTCGCCGTCCGCATCGCACAGCGCCGGGGCGACGACATCGTCGTCGACACCGACGAGCATCCGCGCCACGGCACCACGATCGACGACCTCGTGAAGCTTCGTCCTGCCTTCCGCAAGGACGGCAGCGTGACCGCGGGCAACGCATCGGGCGTCAACGACGGCGCCGCGGCGCTCCTCCTCGCCACCGAGGCGGCGGCGAAGAAGCACGGTCTGACCCCGCGCGCGCGGATCGTCGGCGCGGCGACGGCGGGCGTGCCGCCCCGCATCATGGGCATCGGCCCGGCGCCGGCGACCCGAAAGGTGATGGAGAAGACCGGCCTCTCGCTCGACGACATGGACGTGATGGAGTTCAACGAGGCGTTCGCCGCCCAGGCGCTCGCGTGCACACGCGACCTCGGCATCGCCGACGACGATCCCCGCATCAACCCGAACGGCGGCGCCATTGCGCTCGGCCATCCGCTCGGCATGTCGGGCGCGCGCCTCATCACGACGGCGCTCTACGAGCTCGAGCGCACCGGCGGCCGCTACGCCCTCTGCACCATGTGTATTGGGGTAGGGCAGGGCATCGCGACGGTGATCGAGCGGATCTGACGCCGCTAGCGCCCCGGATTTCCGGGCTGTTTCGTGCCCGGACGGCGGATTTACCCCACGTTAAGCCGCGGTTGCTTCAATGGAGGTCTCCGAGTTGCGTAGGGAGTCTTCGCCATGTATCCGCCGCCCGAAATTCCCCCGATTTCTGCCGTCCGCCGGTTCGCCTCGTTCCTGGGGCACCTGTTCGACATCGCCGTCGCGCCGCTGCTGCTGCCGGGCGCCCACGTCGCCGAGGTCGTCGGCACGCGGCGCAAGATGCGGATCTGGGACCGGACCATCGACATCTGATCGCCGAAGCCGGGACCGTCAGTCCGTTGTCGCGCCGCCGACGATCCAGTCGCGGAAGGCCCGAAACGCGGGCTCGTCCGTGCGCGCCGCGCGGTAGACGAGATACCAGCTCCGTCCTTTGGGGACGGTGAGCGCGAACGGTGCCTTCAGCCGTCCCGCCGCGAGGTCGTCGTCGACATAGGGGCGGATTCCCATCGCGACGCCCACCCCGTCCAGCGCCGCCTGCAGCGCCTGCCCGTAATAGCCGAACTCCGGCCCGTCGGCCCTGATCCGGGAAGCGCCCGCCGCCTCCAGCCAGCGCGGCCAGTCGTCGGGCGCGTGCGCGACGCGGAGGAGCGCCGCTTCCTTGAGGTCGGCGGGCTTCTTCAGTCTGCGCGCGAGGCGCGGCACGCAGACGGGCGTGAGATCGGCGGCGAACAGCTTCTCGGCTTCGAGCCCCGGCCACGTCCCGTCGCCCAGCGTCACGCCGCAGGTCCAGTCCTCGCTGAAGGGCGCGGCGATGCCGCCCGTGGTGATGCGCACGTCGATGTCGGGCTCCAGCGTGTGGAATTCGGCGAGGCGCGGGATCAGCCAGCGGATCGCGAACGTGGGACCGACGCCGACGGTGAGCACGCGCTTTCCCGACAGCGCGGTGACCTGGTCGGTGAGCGCGGCGAGCGCATCGAGCATCTGGGTGAGGCCGGGCTGGTAGGCGCGGCCCGCCGAGGTGAGCGTGAGCCCGTTCGCGCCCCTCTGGAACAGGGCGACGCCGAGCCGGTCCTCCAGCAGCTTCACCAGCCGCGAGATCGCCGCCGGCGAGACGCCGAGCTCCTCGGCGGCACGCGCGAACCCGCCGAGCCGGGCGGCGGCCTCGAAGGCGCGGATGCCGTTGAGCGACGGAAGACGGCGCATGTAGCCTCAGCTTTCCTGATGCTGATCCTAAGATAATCCGGTTTGCGCGCGCCGTACAGGAGGCGCAGAAGGAAGGCGCAGAACGGAAGCGCAGAACGGCGGCGGAGAACATCCCGGCCGCACGCCCGGACCCGGTGTGCATGGGGTTGTTTGAACGAAACGCGAGTCGAAGGGTTCGTACCGAAGGAGATGCCGACATGTCCGAAGCCGATCGCCCGATCCTCGATCCCCTGATCCTCGATCTCGTCGAATGGGTCGCGGCGGCACCGCGCACCTACGACGAGGTGATGGGTGCCTGGCGTACGTCGTGCCCGCGCCTGCCCGTGTGGGAGGAGGTGGTCGATCGCGGCTTCCTCGCGCGCACGCCGGGCGGCGGCGGCCGGGCCCGGGTCCAGGCCACCCCTGCCGGCGTGGCATTTCTACATCGCCACGGGCGCCGCGTGTCCGCGCCCGCCCTTCACGCTTGATCGCCCCGCATGTCGGGCCTATCGGCTGCCCCCATGACGCACTGGATGACCGTCGCCGTCCGAGCTATTGCGGTCGCGAGCCTCGCCAAAGGCTCGCGGGCGGACGGTCGCGTGCGCATCGGAGGGATCCGGACGAGCTAGTCCAAAGCCCCTTCGTCGACAGAGGCAAGTCCGCCCGCGGAGCCCCGCGCGGCGGATTTTTTTATGCCGCCGCCCGGGCTCCCCGGTCCACCAGCCCCCACGAAGCCCGACACACCGAAAGGAGACCCACCATGGGCGCACTGATCGAACACCGGCAGGACCAGGATTTCTATCGCCGGACCTATGTCCGCGTGACCTTCGCGCGCGACGTCATCGACTGGGAGGCGCTTGCAGGTATCTACGCCCGGGCGCCGCTCGACAACCGTACCGCCGAGGAGACGCGGCGCGCCTTCGCGAACAGCTACCTCTGCTGTTTCGCCTGGATCGACGGGACGCTGGTCGACGTCGCGGTCGACCGCGGCTTCCAGGGGGCGGGCGTCGGCCGGCGGATGATGGAGGAGATGCTGCGCCGTCTCGCGCATCTGAAGGTCTATCTGACCACGGTGCTGGGAAAGGAGGGCTTCTACGAGAAGCTCGGCTTCCTGCGCCAGACCAACGCGATGGGGCATTTCGCGGGTGCCGCCCGGCGCGAGGCGATCGCGCTCGGTGTGCTGGTCGAACCTGACGAGCCGAGAAACGGAGAGGCCGCCGCCTGAGGCGGGCTGTTCGCGGGGCGGCGGCTGCGCTATGGAAAGGGCATGTCTGAGGTTCCCGCATCCCTTCGGGCGGCGCTCGGCCGGATCGTTCCGGCCGAGGACGTCGTCACCGCCGCCCCGGTCGCCGCGCTGATGGCGACCTTCGGGCAAGACGATCCCGCGCCGCGGCCGGGCGACCCGCTGCCGCCCTTGTGGCACGGGCTGTTCTGCACGGCGAAGCTGCCGCCGTCCCGGCTCGGGCCCGACGGGCTCGCGAAGGACGAGGGGCTGCTGCCGGCGGCGCCCGAGCTTCCGAACAAGCTGTTCGGCGGCGCGCGCTTCGTCTTCCACGCGCCCTTGCGCATCGGCGACGCGATCCGGAAGGAATCCGAGGTCGTGTCGTTCGAGGCGAAGGAGGGCCGCACGGGCGCCTTCGTCGTCGGGCTGGTGCAGCACCGCATCTACACCGACGACGGGCTCGCGGTGACCGAGGAGAACGACATCATCTTCCGCCCGCCGATGCCTAAGGCCGGCGGCGGCGCCGGAGCTACAACGTCATCCGCGCCCGCATCCGCATCCGGGCCGAAGCCGCTGCCCGCGGCGGCTTGGACGCGGAGCTTCGCGCCCGATCCGGTGCTGATGTTCCGCCACTCGGCCGTCACCTTCAACAGTCACCGCATCCACTACGACCGCGACTACGTGAAGGCGCGCGGCTATCCCGGCCTCCTCGTCCAGGGCACGCTGATCGCGCGGCTGATGCTCGAGATGGTGAAGGCGGAGATGCCGGGCTTCGCCGTCGGCGCGTTCTCCTTCCGCTCCGGCCGGCCGATCTACGACGACGGCGATTTCACGATCGGCGGCACGCCGGACGCGGCGGGAGACTCGGTCGCGCTCTGGGCGGCGGACCATGCGGGGAATTCGGGGATGACGGCGGAGGCGGTTCGCGCGGGGACCGGAAGCAGGGTCTAGGGGAGGGGGAGCGTTACTTCGCGCCGTCCTTCTTGGCTTTACCCAGGCGCTACTTCGCGCCGTCCTTCTTGGCTTTAAAAGCCTTTTCCCAGTCGAGCGCCTTCATGCGGGCCTCGGCCTGCATCTCGCGGGTGGTGAACTTGCCGACACGGCTCGCGTACGCGGCCGCGTCGTTGTTGCCCGCGCGCGCCGACAGGATGAACCACTTCAGCGCTTCCTGGATGTCCTGCTTGACGCCTTCGCCGAGCATCAGCGCTTCGCCGTAGTTCTGCATCGCTTTGGCATGGCCGAGCTCCGCCGCCCTGCCGTAGAGCTCGGCGGCCTTGGCCTGGTCGCGCTCGACGCCCTTTCCGGCGGAATGCATCTCGCCCAGGATGAAGAGGGCGTCCGTGTTTCCCTTCGCGGCTTCCGGCTCAAGCTGCTTGAGAGCTTCGGCGTAGCGACCGGTCTGGAAATCGCGCACGCCTTCCATGACGCCGGCGTGGGAGGGGTGCAGAACGGTCGCCCCGGCAAGCATTGCGGCCGCGGCGGCAAAACATCTGATTCTGTTCGACATGTTGCGATCTTAACGCGTTCGAAGGTTGAGCGCTATCGCCGCCGTCGCGGCGCTTCGCCGCTACTCTGCGGTTCCTCCCGGACGCCATAGCACGTCGCCGCGGCCGCCGTCGTTCGCCGTCCGCGCAAGCACGAAAAGCAGGTCCGACAGGCGGTTGAGGTAGCGCAGCGCAGCGGGATTCACGGGCTCCGAGGCGGCCAGCTCGCACAGCGTGCGTTCCGCACGCCGGCACACGGTACACGAGAAATGGAGCGAAGCGGCGAACGGCGTACCGCCGCGCAGGACGAACGAGCGCAGCGGCTCCAGCGATTCGTTGAGGGCGTCGATCTCGGCTTCGAGCCGCGTCACCTGGACGGCGCGGATGCGAAGGTTGCCGTCGCCTTCATCGTCCCCCGGGCGCGTCACGTCGGCGCCGAGGTCGAAGAGATCGTTCTGGATGCGGGCGAGGATCGCGCCGGCCTCCTCCGGCACGGCGTGGAGCCGGGCGAGACCGATCGCGGCGTTGGTCTCGTCGACGTCGCCCTGGGCGTGGACCCTGAGGGCGTGCTTCGCGACGCGTGTGCCGTCGCCGAGCGAGGTCTCGCCCGCGTCGCCGCCCTTCGTGTAGATCCGGTCTAGTTTCACCATCGTCGCGTTCGGCTCCTTGTCGCGCCTGCCCTGTTTAAAGTACGCGAGATCAGGGCCTCAGGATCATCCGGTCGCCCCGGACCTCGAACCCCGAAAGCCGGTCGAGAAAACTTAACCCGAGAAGCGATTCGTCGAGCCCGCCCTGCACGGTCGCCGCGGCGACGTCGCGCACGCGAAGATTCTCCACCGCGATCTCTCCCAATGCGAGCCGCGCGGTCATCGCCGTGCCGTTCGCCGTGCGCGTCCTGAATCCGTAGGAGAGCTTCGCCGGGTCGATGCCGATCCGTGCCGCGTCGGCGGGCGACAGGACGACGAGCGTCGCGCCGGTGTCGACCAGGAAGCGGACCGGTACGCCGTCGACCTCGGCGGTGAGGCGGAAATGCCCGTCGCCGCCGCGGCGGATCGAAACCGCGCCGCCTTCGGAGGTGAGCGCGAGGTCGGGGCGCAGTTCGCCCTTGATGCGCCCGCCGATCTCGCGGCCGATGCCGCGCACGTCGTCGCGGAAGCTGTAGGCGAGGAGAACCGCCGCGAAGATGCCTGCCCACCAGGCGGCGTGGCGGAGCGCGGTGCCCGCCGACGTGCGCGCGCCGGCGACGACCGCGGCGCCGATCAGGGCGAGCAGGAGCGCATGGTGGACGAGGAGCGGCGCATCGTTGCCTCCGTCGAGCGCGCCCGGAAATTCGGAATCGAGCCACACTCCAAGGACCGCCACGGCGGCGAGGATGGCGAGCGCGATCGTCCAGTAGCCGCCGGGGCGGGGGAAGCGGAACGGTTTCCTCATGGCTCCGATGTAATGCGCGGCGGGGCGCTTAGCGAGGGGGAATGCACGGCGCGATCAACATGCTCGGCGATTCGCGCAGAATCATTATAGTGTATATGCACATATTCTCGCGGAGGATCCGATGTCCCAGAAACCGACCCAGGTTCGAGTTGCGTGGCATTGCACGTGTTTCAATGCGCGCCGCGCCGCCCGCGCCGTCACCGAGTTCTACGACGACATCATGGCGCCGAGCGGCGTCAAGGCGACCCAGTTCACGATGCTCGGCGCGGTCGCGCTCATGGGCCCGGCGTCGGTCACGCACCTCGCCGAGCATCTTGCGCTCGACCGCACCACGCTGACGCGCAACCTGAAGGCGCTCGCATCCGAAGGCCTCGTCGAGATTTCCGAAGGCGACGACCGGCGCGAACGCGTCGTCGCGCTGAGCGACGCCGGCCATACTGCGCTCGACCGCGCGACGCCGCTCTGGCACCAGGCGCAGGACAGGCTCATCGCCCGCTTCGGCGAGGAGCGCTGGCGGCGCATGATCGAGGACATGGGCGATCTCGGTGCGCTCGCCGAGGAAATCGGCGCCGACGCGTAACGCCTTCGCTCCGCTCTTCTAGTTCGCCGCGTTCCACGCCGCGATGGCGGCGAGCGCCTCGTCGATGTCGGCCTCGGTATGGTCGGCCGAGATCTGGAAGCGGATCTCCTCCTCCCCCTTCGGCACCACAGGGTGCGCGATCCCGGTCGCGAGGATTCTGTTCGCGCGCAGATGCGCCACGAGGGCCTTGGTCCGCGCCGCGTCGCGCACCAGCAACGGCACGACCGGGTGGTCGCCCGGGATCGTCTCGAGGCCGAGCGTGACGAGCCCCGCCTCGAAGCGCGCCGTCATCGCCCGCAGGTGACCGAGCAGCGCGCGGCCTTCCGGGCCTTCGAGGATGTCGAGCGCGGCAATCGCGGCCGCCGCCTCGCCCGGCGTGACCGGGTTCGAATAGATGTAGAACGGCGCCTTCTCGCGGAGCCACGCGACCATCCGGGCCGACGCCGCGACGTAGCCGCCGTTGACGCCGAGCGCCTTGCCGAGCGTTGCTATCAGCACGTCGACCGGGGCAGAGGCGGAGGCCTCCTCGCTGCCGCGCCCCGTCGCGCCGCAGGCGCCGACCCCGTGCGAATCGTCGACGACGACGATGGCGTTCTCCTCGAAGTCGCTGTCGAAGGCGCGCGCGAGTTCCATCACGCGGTCGAGTGGCGCGCGGTCGCCCCGCATGCTGAAGATGCCGTCGGTGACGATCACCGCGCGCTTCGAGGTCCGCACCGCCTCCGTCAGGCAGCGTTCGAGCGCCGCCATGTCGTTGTGGGGATAGACGTGGCGCGCGGACGGGCGCGCGAGGCGGATCGCGTTGATGATGCAGTTGTGGTTGAGCGTGTCGCTGATCACGGCGGTGTCCTCGCCGATCAGGGCGGGGAGGACACCCATCACCGTCGCGTAGGCCGAGCTGAACGCCATCGCCGCCTCGCGCCCGTGGAAGCGGGCGAGCCGGGCTTCCAGCTCGACATGGGGCGCCATGGTGCCGCTGATGAAGCGCACAGCGCCGGGCCCGACGCCATAGGTGCGAACTGCCTTCTCTTCGGCGGCAGCGAGCTCCGGGCGGAGCCCCATGCCGAGATAGGAATTGGCGTTCATCCTGAGATAGGGCCGGTCGCCCTCGCCCGCGAGCAGGTAGCGCGGGCCGCGTTTTCCTTCGGCGGGCAGGAAGCCCGCGATCACCGTCTCGTCGCCCTTCCGCGTGCCCGCTGTGTCGAGCGCATCGAGCTCGGCCGCGATCAGCGCTTCGAATCGTTCGGTCGGCATGGCGTTCTCCCCCCTCAGTCCTCTTCAGGCGCGCGCGTCGTACTCAGGTGCCGCAGCCGATGCGAGCGCCGAGGCGCTCCAGCATCTCGCCCGTCATGGCGTCGCGATCGTACCGCGGCGCCCAGCCCCATTCCGTCCGTGCTGCGCTGTCGTCGACCGAGCGCGGCCAGCTGTCGGCGATTTCCTGCAGTGCCGGATCGACGTCATATTCGATGGCGAACGACGGCATCCGCTTCCGGATCGCGGCGGCGAGCTCGTCCGGCGTCACGTTTATGGCGGCGAGATTGAAGGCGTTGCGGTGGAGGAGCTTCGCCGGATCGGCCTCCATCAGCTCGATCATCGCGCGGATCGCGTCCGGCATGTACATCATGTCGAGGCGCGTGTCGGGCGCCAGCGGGCACAAGTACCGACCGTAGCGGAGCGCGTGATAGAAGATCTCGACCGCGTAGTCGGTCGTGCCGCCGCCGGGCAGCGCGTCGTGCGATATGAGCCCGGGAAAGCGCAGGCCGCGCACGTCGAGCCCGAAGCGGTGCGCGTAGAAGTCGCACAGCAGCTCGCCCGAGACCTTGGTGACGCCGTAGATCGTCGTCGGCCGCTGGATCGTGTCCTGGGGCGTCGCGTCGCGCGGCGTCGTCGGGCCGAAGGCGCCGATCGAGCTTGGGAAGAACAGCGCGCAGCGGTACCGCCGCGCCGCGTCCAGGAGCGCGTGCAGGCTGTCCATGTTGACGTGCCACGCCGCCTGCGGGCGCTCCTCGGCGGTTGCCGAGAGGAGAGCGGCGAGGTGGTAGACCGTGCCGATGCCGTGACGGCGGATGGCGTCGTCAACGGCGCGCGGATTGGTGCAGTCCATCGGCTCGAACGGCCCGTCGTTCGCGGACGTCGCAGTGCGCCCGGGGACCCGGATATCGGATGCGACGACCGCATCCCGGCCGTGACGTTCCCGGAGTGCGGGCACGAGGGCCGAGCCGATCTGGCCGAGGGCCCCGGTGACAAGAATGGGTCTGTCCATCGCGGCTGCGCTCCCGCCGTTTCCCGCGCGCCATCCTGTCTGCCTGACAAGAGGCAAGTCTGCGGGAGCCTAGCATCCGCCGCCTGCGCGCCGCCACCCGCAGGACGTCCCGGGCAGGCATGGCCGATTTCCCCACCCCGCGAAATCGACTAGATTGCGGCAGCGGGGCGCAGGTTCGCGCCGAGGTTTCCGCGCCCGCCCAACTCCAGCTCTGGCAGTCCCTTTGATATTCAAGATTCTCTCGGTCATCGCGCCCGTCTTCATCTGCGCCGGAATCGGTTTCGGCTGGGTGCGCTTCGGCCGTCCGTTCGACACCAGGATGGTGGGCGCGCTCGCGCTCAACCTCGGGATGCCCAGCCTCGTTTTCTCTACCCTGACGAACCTCAAGGTCAGCCCCGAGGCGTTCGCGAGCATGGCCGGCGTGTATGCCATCGCCATCGCCTGCTTCCTCGCGGTCGGGCTCACGGTGATCACGGTGCTGCGGCTGCCCGCGCATACCTACCTTCCGGTCTTCACCTCTTCGAACACCGGCAACATGGGATTGCCGCTCTGTCTCTTCGCCTTCGGTCAGGAGGGGCTCGCGCTCGGCATCTGCATCTTCGTGATGTCGTCGCTGTTCAGCTTCACCGTGGGGTGGAGCATATATGCCGGACGCCTCTCCGCCGACGTGCTCTACAACAACCCGCTGATTTACGCCGTGGCAGTGGCACTGGTCTTCATGGTGACGGGGTTGGAACCGCCCGCGTGGCTCGCCAACACGACGAAGCTGATCGGCGGGCTCGCGATCCCGCTGATGATCATCTCGCTCGGCGTCGCCATCGCGCGCATGAACGCGCAGGGCGCGTCGCGCATCGTGATCATCTCGGTGGTCAAGCTTTGCGCCGGCTTCACGGTCGGCTATGCGCTCGCCCATTTCTTCGGCTTGGAGGGCGCGGCACGCGGCGCGCTCATCATCGAGTGCGCGATGCCGGTCGCCGTCCACAACTACATGTTCGCCCAGCGCTTCGACCGGAGCCCCGCCGACACGGCAAGCATGATCCTGATCTCGACGCTGGTCTCCCTCGCGACGCTGCCGCTCCTCATGGCGGTGGTGCTGTAAGGGGCGCGCGGGATGGACGTCGTCGTCAGCCTCGCCGGGATCGTCGGTCCCGTATTCCTGTGCGTCACGCTCGGCATGTTGTGGGCGAAGATGGGTACGCCGTTCGACGCGCGGCTCATCACCTCGCTGGTCTACGAGATCGGTGCGCCCTGCCTGATCCTTGCGACCTTCCAGAAGGTCACGCTGTCGCCCGGCGCGATGGGCGAGCTCGCCGCCGCGACGCTCGCCTGCTATGCCGCTTTCACGGTGATCGGCTGGCTCTTGATCCGCGTGCGCGGGCTCGACGTGCCGTCCTACCTGCCGGCGCTGATCTTCCCGCTCACGGGCAGCATGGGCCTTCCGGTCTGCTATTTCGCCTTCGGCGACGAGGGCCTCGCGCTCGCCATCGTCTATTTCACCTTCGGCGCCATCGGCACATTCACCATCGGTGCGGCGATCGCCGAGGGATCGTGGTCGCCCGCCAGGCTCGCGCGATCACCCGTGATCTACGCGGTCATCGTCGCCGTCGCCATGCAGCTCACCGGCCTGAGGCTGCCGCAATGGATCTTCAATACCGTCAACCTGCTGGGCGGCATGGTGATTCCGGCGCAGCTCGTCGCGCTCGGCGTCTCGCTCCTGTCGCTCCGGTCGGGAGGGGTGATGAGGAGCGCGGGGCTCGGCGTCTTCCGGCTTGCGATGGGCGTCGCGGTCGGCTTCGCGATCGCCTGGGCCTTCGGGCTCGAGGGGCCGGCGCGCGCCGTCGTCGTCCTGCAGAGCGCGATGCCGGTCGCCGTCTCGAGCTACCTGTTCGCGCAGAAGTTCAACCGCAAGCCGGAGGAGGTCGCGGGCATGGTGATCGTGTCGACGTCCGTCTCGTTCGTCATGCTGCCGTTCCTCCTCCTGTTCGTCCTTCATCATTGACCCCGGCATCATTGACCCAGGGTCTCGCGCCGGGCTCGCGCCGATTTGACTTGCTGTGGGACCGCGGACATGCCAGTTCAGGACGCACCCACGACCCCTCCGCACTGCCGAGGAATTGCCCATGACGTCGCGATACGCCGAACTCGCCTTCACGCCCGCGATCCGCGCCCGCCAGGAGACGGCGGGCTCGCGCCGCTCCTACGATCGTAGGGCGGCGGAGAGCACGGGGGAGGACGACGTCCTCGGCGACGACGAGGCCGCCTTCATCGCGGCGCGCGACAGTTTCTACATCGCCACGGTAACTGCCGACGGCAGGCCCTATGTGCAGCACCGCGGCGGCCCCGCCGGGTTTCTGCGGGTCACGGGGCCGCGGATGCTCGCCTTCGCCGACTATGCCGGCAACAAGCAGTACATCAGCACGGGCAATATCGACGGCGACGGGCGCGTCTCTCTGTTTCTCGTCGACTATCCGAACAAGCGCCGCCTCAAGTTCATGGGCCGCGCGCGGCTCGTCGAGCGCGGCGACCCGGCGTTTCCGGAGGCGGTTCTGGACCGGGACTACGACGCGCCGGTCGAGCGGGCGTGGACGATCGAGGTCGCCGCCTTCGACTGGAACTGTCCGAAGCACATCACGCCGCGCTATACCGAGGCCGAGGTCGCGCCGACGCTCAACCGTCTGCTTTCGCGCATCCACGAGCTTGAAGCGCAACTCGAACTCATGGCCGCTACGCGCCCCCTGCCGCACGCCCCCCAATGAACGATAATTCCATCTCGCTCCCGCCGGCCGCTGTCCGGCTTCTCGTCTTCCTCGCCATCGTCCAGGGCGTGCGCAGTATCCTGCCGCCCGAGTTCGATGCGTGGCTGATCTACTTGCTCGCTTTCGACGTGTTCCGCGACGGCACCTTCGACCCGGTCTGGCTCTACGGGGCCGTGACGTCGGTGTTCGTCCACGGCGGCTGGCTCCATCTTGTCGCCAACGCGACTTGGGTGGTGGTACTGTCACCCCAGATCTGGCCGCATCTCGGAAACCGGCGCTACATCGCGTTCTTCACGGTCACCGGCACGATCGGCGCGTTGACCCACGCGTTCGTGAACTGGGGCGAGAGCGCGTTCCTCGTGGGCGCGTCGGGTGCCGTGTTCGGGCTTCTCGGCGCCGGCGCCTACGTGCTGATGCGCGGCCGCGACGGGCACTCGAAGCCGACGCTGCAGGATTTCGGCCAGTACGTGCTGGTGATGATGATCGTCAATCTCGGCTATGCGCTCCTCAGCGGCGGCGCCATCAGCTGGGAGGCGCATGCGGGCGGCTTCTTCGCCGGGCTCATCCTGTTTCCGCTGATGCGCCGGCCGGTATCGCCGCCGGATGGCCGTCCGCCGCTCCGCGTCGTCCACTGACCGCTTCCGTACCGCTCTCTATGCCGCGGCGTCGCGCCGTCCCACGTGGGCGAAACGCGTGGCGACGAGCCCCTGCATGACCGCGATCTCGGGATAATCCGGCGGCGCGGCCGGGTCGACCGGAAACAGCATGAGGCGCATGTCGTCGTCGAAGCGCTCCGAACGCTGTTTGGGCACTCCGGCGAGCGGCCGCGCGCCGAACAGGGCGAGCATGCGGTCCTGGCGGTCGCAGGTGCCGGCGGCAGCGAGGATTCCGCGCGCGCCGGATTCGGCGGCGAACGCCCAGGCGCCGGCGAGCAGGCGGCGCACCGTCGCGCCACGACGGTATCCGGGATCGAGCACGAGGCGGCTCGCCTCGACGCAGTCGCTGCGCCGGAGCCCCTCGCGGGCGAGCGCCGCTTCCACGTCCGTTGTACCGAACGTCCGGTCCGTCATCGACAGGCTGCAGGCGGCGCCGTCCGGCGCCGGCAGCACGCGGATCGTCCCGACCGGGAGTTCGTCGTCGGCGAGCACGAAGTGCCAGCATGCGAGATCGGCTGGATCGGCATCGCCGAAGCTGCCGCCGCGTGGCGCAAAGACCGGGCGCCGGCCGTTGTCGTACAGCACGCGGGTGCGCAGCGCCCGGGCACCGGCCAGCCAGCAGGGCAGGGACGCCACCCCATGCTGCGGCCCGTCGTGCGGGCCAGGGGGCGGATGGAGCGCGCAGTCGAGCGCAAGGCTTTCCTCCGCCGGCTCCGAATGGAGCGCCGCGGCGAGGCAGTCGTCGAGGAACGCGCCGTAGGCGTCGAGCGCCGCCGCGCCGGCGCGGACGAGTGCAGGCAATGTGTCCGGATGGCAGGCGAGGAAACGGCCGAGCTGCAGCCGGTTGAAGGCGCTGTGGCCTGCATCGGCAGCGACATGGGTCCGCAGGAACGAGAGCTCCTCGCCGCCGGCCGGACTGCCAGACAGTCCCCCCGTGGCGAGCAGCTCCGCGCCGTAGCGGACCGACAGGCTCTCGATCTCGTACTCCACGGCGATCTGGGCGTAGGGCTCGCCGCCCGCGAGGATGTTCTCGTGAATCTCTTCGTAGCGCCGCACGGCACCGGAGCGGCCGCCGCAGGCGAGCGCGACCGGATCGAGCTGCCGGCGATGGGTTGCATTCCAGCGCCGGCACAGCGCGTGGAGGTCGGCGGCCATCAGCTTGTTGTGTCCCGCCTCCTCGGCGGCATGGGCGACGAGGGCGTCGCTGAGCTCGGCGAAGCCGAGCGCGCCGCAGCGTTCGCCCGCGCGCCGGATCCAGCCTTCCACCGGTTGCGTCATCGCGATGCCCGATGCTGCGAAACGGACGAGGAACAGGTGCACGACGTCGGGATACTGTCCCGCGCCGCCCAGCATCCGCAGCGCATGCCGGTCGCCGAACGCCGCACGGTGCGGCCGGATCGCGTCTTCGTATCGCGCGAGCGCGCGGTGTTCGTCTCGCGCCAATGCGCGGTGTGCGTCGGTGTTCGCCATGACCTGTAAACAGACGTCGGCGCGAATCCATCCGGCCGCTGCCTCGTTTCAATGCGGCCGACGGTAGAAACGGAAAGGGGCGCCTTTCGGCGCCCCTTCGAAATGCGACGCGAAGCGTCCGTCAGTGCATCGCCGACCCGCCGTCGACGACGAGCGTCTGGCCGGTGATGAAATCGGAATCCGTCGAGGAGAAGAAGACGACGGCACCGAGGAGGTCTTCCGGCACTTCTTCGCGCTTGAGCGCCCGTGAGGCGGTGTTGCCGCCCTTCACCGCCATCCACTGCTCGTCGTTCACGACCTTTTCGCTCATCGTCAGGCCGGGCGCGATGCAGTTCACGGTGATGCCGAATTCGCCCACCTCGCGCGCGAGGGCGCGGGTGAAGGCGATCTGCGCACCCTTGGAGCTGACGTAGTGGAGCAGCATGGGCACGCCCTTGAAGACGGTGCCCGAGGCGATGTTGACGATCTTTCCGTAGCCGTTCTTCTTCATTTCGGTCACGGCGGCCTTGCTGCAGGTGAAAACGCCCCGGGTATTGACCTGCATCACGCGGTCCCATTCGTCCTCTGGAATCTCGAGGAAGGAACGCTGCTTGAGGTCGGCGAACAGAGCGGCGTTGTTGACGATGATGTCGAGCTTGCCGAACTTCGCGACGGTCTCGGCGACCATGGCGTTAACGTCGTCAGGTCTGGTGACGTCGCAACGGACGCCGATCGCCTCGCCACCGGCCTGGCGGATGATGTTAACCGTGTTATCGGTGTCGACGATGTCGGTGACCGTGACTTTCGCGCCCTCGGCGGCGAGCGCCTTGGCGTATTCCGCGCCGATGCCCCGGCCCGCGCCGGTGACGATCGCAACACGTCCTTCAAGTCGTCCCATGTTCCCTCGCTCCCTTGTTGCGTTTCTGCAAACGCGTGGCCTGCGTTGCCCGCGCCGTCCACACATAGCACCGTCGGGCCGTCCGCGGAAACCGCGCGGCCGATCCGAAATCCGATTGCCGGGTTGCGCCGGGCCCTGGGGACGTCAGGGGGGCGGTCAGGGGAGGCCGGTCAGGGGAGGCTCAGTTCCAGCTGGGCGACGGCCAGGCGTAGCGGCCGGTCGCGATCTCCGGCGGCCACACGACGACCGGCCGGCCGTCCCGGACCTGGACCGTCATCGCGCCATTGCGCGCCGGGAACCCGTTCTCGCCGAACGCGACGGTCCCGGCGGGCGTCTCGAAGCTGCCCTTGGTGAGCGCGAGGCGGACCTTCTCGCGGTCGACCGCGCCGGCGCGTTCCACGGCCTGGACCATGATGAGGTAGGCGGCGATGCGCGCCATCGCCGCCGGGTTCTCGAACAGGTCTATGCCGGCGCTCCGGAGCAGTTCCGTCGCGAACTCGGCGTGGGGACCGTGAACGCCGGGATACCAGGGCAGCTCGCCGGTCACGTCCTCGGCGATCTTGCCGAGGCGGCGGACGAGCGGCGCGGTCAGGAGGGCGTGGTGCAGGCTCATCGCGCGCACGCCCTGGCGCTTCATCTGCGCGATCAGCGCGGCGGACGGCCCGTCCGAAGCCGCGATATAGATCGCGTCCGGGCGGCGAAGCCGCAGCTTGAGGACGAGGCCGGTGAAGTCCGCCGCGTCGGCGGCAAAGGTCTCCGAAGCGAGCACGCGGAGCCCGGCGGCGGCGGCCCGCTTCGCCCAGAGCTCGTTGTGCGCCTTCGCTTCCGGATCGTCTTCGGCGACAAAGAAGATCGTGCGCGGCGGCGGCAGCTGCTTCGTCAGCATGTCGAAATAGCGCGTCGACCATTCCGCGGTCGTCGGCATCGGCGTCGCCCAGACGTATTCGGACCTGCGGTCGAACAGACGCGGGTCGTCGACGTTGGTCATCATCATCGGGATCTTGTACTTCGCCGCGACGCGATAGCTCGCGAGCGCATGCGGCGTCCAGTCCGGGCCGATCAGGAAATCGGCGCGGTCCGTCGTCGCCAGCCGCTCGTAGAGCGCGGCCGCCGCGTCGGGGTTCGACTGGTCGTCGTAGATGTAGAACTGGACGGGTAGCCGCCGGCCGCAGGCGCGCACCTCGATCCCGCCCTTCTCGTTGACCATCTTCGCGAACTCGATGGTGAGCTCGCGCCACTTCGCCGTGCGCGGCCCGAGCGCGCCGGTCGAAGAGATCGTCGTCCCGAAGCGGACCGCGTCGCCGCAGCCCGCCGCCACTGCGGGCGCTGCGAGACCCGCGACGACCAGCGTTGGAAGCAGCGCGGCGAGACAGCGGCGAAGCCTATCGATCACAGGTTCCTCTCACGGGTTCCCTCCGGTGCCGTCCCGCGCGTGCCGCCCGAAACCCCTTGCGGCGCCTCGCCGAACGTCGACAATGCTCGGAAACGATTAACCCAACGCGCTGAACGGGTCATTAATGAAAGTTCCGCCCTCGGCTGCCGCGCAGGTCCGCGCGTGAGCGATACGGTCTACGATTACGTCGTTGTCGGAGGCGGCTCCGCCGGCTGCGTCCTCGCCGGACGGCTCAGCGAAAGGTCGTCCAAACGGGTTCTTCTGGTCGAGGCCGGAAAGGACTATCCGCCCGACGCGCTGCCGCCGCAGCTCCAGGACGGGTTCGCCGGCGTCGCCTACAACGACCCGCAATTCCTGTGGCAGAATCTCCGCGTCGTGATGTCGCCGCGGCCCGGAAACCTGCCCGACGGTCGCGCGCGCAAGCTCTACCAGCAGGGCCGTGTCATCGGCGGCGGCTCGTCGATCAACGGCATGATGGCGAACCGGGGTAGCCCGGCCGACTACGACGAATGGGTCGAGCGCGGCGCCGCCGGCTGGGGCTGGGACGACGTGCTGCCCTATTTCCGGAAGCTCGAATCGGACCGCGATTTCGACGGGCCGTGGCACGGCAAGGACGGGCCGATCGGCGTGCGCCGCATCTTCCCCGACGAATGGCCCGGCTACACCGCCGCCGTGATGAAGGCGATCGAGGCGGAGGGATATTCGTACGTCGCCGACATGAACGCGGAATTCACGGACGGCTATTTCCCGATCTCGGTCTCCAACATCGACGGCAAGCGCGTCTCGGCGAACGTCGCCTACCTGACGAAGGAGGTGCGCGCGCGGCCCAACTTCGACATCCTCGACGAGGCCGAGGTGCAGACGCTGACGTTCGAGGGGCGGCGGCTCACCGGTCTCCGCGTCCGTCGCCATGGCACCGACCGCACGATCCGCGCGAACGAGGTGATCGTCTCCGGCGGCTCGACGCACTCGCCCGCGATCCTGATGCGCTCCGGCATCGGTCCGGCGGCACAGCTCTCGCATCTCGGCATCGGCATCGTCGCCGACCGGCCGGGCGTCGGCCAGCACCTGATGGAGCATCCCAACATCTCGGTCGCGGCATGGATGCGCCCGGAGGCGCGGCTCCAGGGCGGCATGCGCCGCCAGATGATCGCCTGCATGCGCTACAGCTCCGGCATCGAGGGCTGTGGCGAGGGCGACGTTTTCCTCGTGCCGACCAACAAGACGTCGTGGCACGCGCTCGGCGACCGCATCGGCGCGACCATGGTGTGGATCAACAAATCGTTCTCGACCGGCGAAGTGACGCTCGCCTCGGCCGATCCGTCCGTGGAGCCCATCGTCGATTTCAACATGTGCTCGGACGAGCGCGACCTCGTGCGCCTCGTCGGTGCGACCCGCCTGATCGGCCGGCTGCACGCGCATCCCGAGGTGCGCGCCGCGGTGACCGACGTCTTCCCCGCCTGCTATTCGGAGCGCGTGCGCAAGGTCGGCGTGTATACCGCCGCGAACGGGCTGAAGACGTGGCTGGCTGCGAAGCTCACCGATCTCGGCGGGCCGGTGCGCCGCGCCTTCATCCGGAATGCCATCCTCGAAGGGCCGGACATGGAAACGCTGCTCGCCGACGACGGGGCGATCGCTGACTGGATCCGGGCGAACGTCACCGGCACGTGGCACGGCTCGTGCACCTGCCGCATGGGCGCGGCGGACGATCCGGGCGCGGTCACCGATTCGGCGGGCCGGGTCTACGGCGTCTCGGGGCTCCGCGTCTGCGACGCGTCGATCATGCCGTGCGTGCCGCGGGCGAACACCAACATCCCGACCATCATGATGGGCGAGAAGATCGCCGACGCGATCCTGCAGAACGCGGGCTGAGGCCGTTCAGCCGCGGCGCGTAGACGCCGCGATCATTTCCACTTCGACAAGAAACTTCGGGTCTACGAGGCCGGCGACGATCAGCAGCGTCGAGGCCGGACGGCTCTCGCCGAGGAACTCGGAGCGCACTTCGTTGTAGGCTGGCAGATTCTTGGGGTCGGTGATGAAGTGCGTGATCTTCACCACGTCGCTCATGCGGAGCCGGTTGTGCTCGAGCACGGCCATGCAGTTGTTCCAGGCGTTGCGCGCCTGGCTCGCGAAATCCTCGGGCAGATTGCCGTCGAAATCGATCCCCACCTGGCCGGCGACGAAGGTCAGCTTGGCGTCTTCCGGCACCTCCACGCCATGGGCGTATTTGCCCAGCGGCGGCTGCATCTTCTCGGGGTAGAACGCGCGATTTTCCATGGGGAATTCCCCTCCTCTCCTGCCGTACCCGCCGCCTCCGTCTTCGCGAAATCGCGGTTTGCCGGGCGTTTCGCGGGGGCCCGCAACCTTGCCAGCCACTGGCGAATTTAATAGACTACTAACGACTATGGAATGCCGAAATCGGTCGGTATCCGCGGTCCAACGCGGGAGGAAACGCATGTTCCTGAAGAACACCTGGTACGTCTGCGCCCAGCCCGAGGAGATTTCCCGGACGCCGATGGCGCGCACCATCTGCAACGAGCGCATCGCCTTCTGGCGCAAGGAGGACGGCACGCCGATAGCCTTCGAGGACCGCTGCTGCCACCGGCGCATGCCGCTGTCGAAGGCCTTCGTCGTCGGCGACCAGCTCGAATGCTACTACCACGGCCTCCGCTTCGCGGAGTCGGGCAAGTGCGTGCACGTGCCCGGCCAGTCGCAGGTGCCGCCCGGCGCCCAGGTGCGCAAGTACCCGCTTGTCGAGAAGTACAACTGGACCTGGATCTGGATGGGCGATCCCGCGCTCGCGGACGAGAGCCTGATCACCCCCTATCCGTGGAAGGTCGCGGACGACTGGGGCGACAAGGGCACCTATTTCTACGTCAAGTGCGACTACAAGCTGATCATCGACAACCTCCTCGACCTGTCGCATCTCGGCTTTGTCCATCGCTCGACCATCGGCAACGCTGCCGTCGCCGAGGCGGCGAAGATCCGCACGCTCAAGACCGACGATTCGGTCACCGTCGCGCGCTGGACCGTGGGCCAGCCGCCGGCGCCGACCTACCAGAAGATGGGCGGCTGGACCGACAAAGACATCGTCGACCGTTGGCAGATCATCGAGTTCCGCATGCCGGGCGCGGTGCGCCTGTTCACCGGCGCAGCGCCGGGCGCGGCCGGGGGCAAGGAGTTCGGCTTCACCGACATCGAGCTCGACGTGCCACGGAACGGGTTCGGGTTCCACAACCTGAACTTCGTCACGCCGGAGACCGAGACGACGACCCATTACTTCTGGTCGAACGCCTACCAGATCCCCGGCAAGCCGATCACGCCGGAGATGACGGAGATGCAGTACAAGCAGATCTTCACAGCGTTCCACCAGGACTGGGAAGTCTTCAACAAGCAGCAGGAAAACTGGGACGAGCGCCCGACGATCGACACGATCCAGGACGCCGGCGCCATCGCGGCGCGCGCCATGATCGACCGCAGGATCGCGGCCGAGCGAAGCGAAGTGGCGGTCGCCGCCGAATAGCGGATGCTTCCCAAGCTTTCGGGAAAGGCGGCGGGCGCGGGTTCGCCGCCTTTTCTTTTTGCCCGTCGTAAGGTACCCGTATGCGGCGACGGCCAGAGCTACGATCGGGCGATCTATTCCGGAACCTGCTGATGAAAATAACCGACAGCCTCGTGCGCGACGGCGCCTTCCTCTTTCGCTGGCGCAGCTATCTGCCGCTCCTGCTTCTCGTTCCGCTGATCCCCGCCCTGCAGGAGGCGCGGCACGTCGAGGCGCTGGTCGGAGACCGGATGCACGACGCCTGGGTGTTCGTCTGCTACCTCATCTCGGTTGCGGGCCTCGCGGTCCGCTGGTGGGTCGTCGCGCAGGCGGCCCCCGGCACCTCGGGCCGCAACGTCGCCGAACAGCGTGCCGACGCCCTCAACCGCACCGGCCTTTATTCGATGGTCCGGCATCCGCTCTATCTCGGGAACTTCCTCGGGATCGCCGGGGTCGTCATGGCGACGATGGTCTGGTGGTACGTGCTCCTTACCTGTCTCGCCTACTGGCTCTACATCGAGCGGAT
This sequence comes from Alphaproteobacteria bacterium, assembly GCA_038106605.1. Lineage (GTDB taxonomy): Bacteria > Pseudomonadota > Alphaproteobacteria > MPNO01 > UBA830 > JAYOEF01. The sequence goes on along the minus strand of JAYOEF010000003.1, from coordinate 30,024 downwards.
CATGGCGACGGAGGAAAGTTTCCTCGAGAGCCAGTTCGGTGCCGATTTCCTGAACTGGGCCGGGAAGACGCCCGCTTTCGTCCCGCGGCTCTCCGGATGGACGCCCTCCCACAGGCCGATCGCCTGGAGGACCGTTCTCAAACGGGAATACAACGGCGTGCTCGCGGTCGCTCTGGCATTTTTCATAATGGAGATTCTCGTCGACGTCGTCGTCGCGGGTGAGCCGCTTCTGGACTGGGTGCGGGAGGATCTGGCCTGGCCGGTCGGGCTGGGCCTGTCGCTGGCGGTGTTTCTCCTGCTGCGCTTCCTAAAGAAGCGGACCCGAATCCTCAATACGGTATAGTGCCCGCGACCCGAGGGGGCGATGACCGGAATTTCGTCGGCGGGACCTGGAGGAACAGTGAGCGGGATCAATCTTTCCGCCGTACAGCGGCGCCGCAAACTCGTGCTGCTCATTGGCATCGTTGCGGCGGCGCTCCTGATGCTTTTCATGGCGCCCGTCACGCGCGACGGCACGCCGGCCCATTACGCGATGAAGGGCGTCGGCGCGGCGCTCATTCTGCTGTGCATCCTCGGGCGGACATGGACGGCGCTCTATATCTCCGGGATCAAGCGGGTCACGCTGGTGGCGACCGGGCCCTATTCGATCGTCCGTAATCCGCTCTATGTCTTTTCGGTGATCGGTGCCGCGGGCGCCGGTCTGTGGACCGGTAGCGTCTCAGCCGGGATCGTGCTGTCCGCCATCACCTTCGGGATTTTCCATATCGTCATCCTCTCAGAGGAGCAGTTCCTGCGCGAGAGGTTCGGCGGGGAATTCGCGGCCTTTGCGGCCGACGTTCCGCGCTGGCTGCCGGCGCTCGGCAAATGGCGGGGCGCGGAGTGGGTCACGATCCGTCCCACGCTGGTGACGACGACCTTCATCGAAAGCAGCTGCTTCCTCCTCGTCATACCGGTGATCGAAGGGATCGGGTATCTGCAGGGCGCGGGGCTTCTGCCGGTTCTGTTCCGGCTGGTCTGACGCCCCGACCTATCTCCCGGCCCTATCGTCCCGCCAACCGCCGGTAAACCGGCAGCGCGACCAGCGGCAGCGTGTAGATCGGGAACTGTCCGACCACGAAATAGACCAGCAGCTCGTAAGGCGCGCTCTCGGACAGCGCGGCCATGACGATGGCGACGTTGGTATTCCCGGTGATCAGGCCGATCGTGACCGCCGCCTGCCGCCCCATCCGCCAGAAGGCGAGGGCGCCGGCGATCTGGAGGACGATGTTGGCGGCGAAGGTCGTTGCCGTCACCAAGGCGGTGTAGGACGGGTTCGCCGCCGCGAAATCCGGAAGCCCGGACATCAGCGACACCGCCACGCCGACCATGCCGAGCACCATCAGCCCGTCCATGCGTGCCGCCTGCGCCTGGAGGAATCGCGGGCCGAGGAAACGCCGGGCGAGGACGGCGAGGAGGAAGCTCACGCCGACGATGCGCCCGAGGCGCCACATCAGCTCCCACACCGTGAGATCGAGCTCGATCCCGAGCAGCCAGAGCGCGAGCGGCGGCAGGGTGAACGGCACGAGGGCATAGGCCAGCACGGTGATGATGAGGGCGAGCGCCGCATCGAGCCCGAACAGGATGCAGAGCGCCGGCGCCGACATGATCGGTACGGTCAGCGCGTGGAAGACGACGCCCTCGCCGATCGGGCCGCCGATGCCCGCGATCCGCGTGAACGCCCAGACGACGAGCGGCGCGATCAGCATCTTGGCGGCGAAGATCGTCGCGATCAGGCCGGGCCGGCGCAGGTAGCCTGTGAGGGCCGACGGCTCGATCCGCATCATCGACAGTGCGAGGTTCATGACGATCAGCGCTTCGAGCCACGGGGCGAGGACGTCTGCGAGCGGCTGCCACAGGATACCGCCGAAGACGCCCGCGGCGAGGAGCCATGGCGCCCGCCGTCCCATGATCTCGAGCGGCAGCAGCACGTTCATGGCGGCAGCAGCCTGCGGTAGACCGGCAGCGCGAACACGGGCAGGAAATACATCGGCACCTGTCCGAGGACGAAAAAGGCGAGGAGCTCGGGCGACGCCCGGTCGCCGAGGGTGACTATGATCAGCCCGAGATTGCTGTTCCCCGTGACGAGGCCGACGGTGAGCGCCTCGCGCCGGCCGAGACCGAGGAAGGCGAGCGCCCCGAACGCCTGCAGGCCGACATTTGCCGCGATCGCGGCACCGAGCGTCGCGATCGCCGCGTCAGGCCGCTCGACGACGAAGTCGCGAAGCCCGGCCATGATGCCGATGCAGAACAGCGCGATCGCGACGATGCCGATGCCGTCCAGCGCGCGTCCGTGGCGCGCAATCGATCCGGGCGGCAGGGTCCAGCGCCGCAGGACGAACGCGATCGCCGCCGGAAGCGCAATGGTCGAGAACAGCCGGGTGAACAGCTCCGCGAAGCCCACCCCGAGGTCGAGGCCGATGAGCCAGAGCGACAACGCCGGCAGGGTGACGGGCACGACCGCGTAGCTCGCGACGAGGACGCAGACCGCGAGCGCGGAATCGAGGCCGAGGATCGCCGCGATGGCGATGGCAGACGTCACCATCGGTGCCGCCGCCATCAGCACGATGCCCTGGAAGATCGGGACCGGCGCGGGGATCGCCTGGAGCAGGGCCCATACGGCCAACGGCGAGGCGACGAGATTGACGGCGACGATCGCGCAGATCGTCAGCGGCCGCCGCGAGAAGGCGCGGATGCGCGCGACGTCGAGGCGGAGCATCGCGACCGCGAGGATGACGACGATGGTCTCGAGCAGCCACGGCCTCAGCGCGGCGGCAAGCGGCGGGACCGCGAAACCGGCCACGAGCCCGCCCGCCATCACCCAGGTGCCGTGGCGCGCCGCGTACGCCAGCGCGGACGCGAGGGGAGAGATCAATAAGGCGTTCCGTCCCGGTGGAGGAATTTCCGCCCGCCGGGGCCTTTCTCGAGCCGGAGATCGGCATCGGGATATTCGACCGTCTCTGCCGCCGAGCGGTTGCCGATCTCGAGATAGCGGACGATGGCGGCCGACCGGTTCTCCAGCCGGTGACCGTCGCCCGAGCCGGCCCGGAACCCGGCGCACATGCCGGGCGCGAGCACCGTCTCGCCTGTGTCGGTCACCAGCGTCGGCGTGCCTTCGAGGACGTAGACGAACTCGTCCTCCGCGCCGTGCCAGTGGCGCAGCGACGAGGCTGCACCCGGGCGCAGCTCGGTCAGGTTGACGCCGAAATGCGTCAGCCCGAACCGCTCGCCGAGGACGCGGCGGAAGCGGCCGTCGCAGGCGTGGTCGTAGGGCGGCGGGTAGACGTTGCGCTCCTCCGCGGTCAGGTCGAGCGCGGCCAGGGCAGTCGGGGCGGCAGGCGGGGCGGCTTCGGTCACGGTGTTTCCTCCGGTCGGGTGGCGGTCGAAGCCGCGTTACGCCGACGGGCCCGATCATGTCATACTCGCCGGAACGGCGCCAACAGCGGGGGTCACGCATGTCCGACATATCGATCCGCAAGATCGTCACCGTGGTCGAGGAGACCCGCACCGAGATCGGCGTGCCGGTCGATCCGCCGACGCGCCAGTGCGCGGCGATCGCGGTCATCAAGAATCCCTATGCGGGGCGCTTCTCGAAGGAGCTGCCGCTGCTCGAAGCGGCCGGCGCCGAGCTCGGCGACCTTCTCGGACGCAGGGCGATGGCGGCGCTCGGCATCGGCGCGGACGGCGTGCAGAGCTTCGGCAAGGCCGCCATCGTCGGCGAACTCGGCGAGAAGGAGCATGCGGCCGCGGTGATGCACCCGACGCTAGGAAAGCCGCTCCGCGCTGCGGTCGGGCCGGCGCCGTCAATCATTCCGTCGGCGAAGAAGATCGGAGGCCCTGGAACCGCCATCGACTGTCCGCTCCACCACAAGGAGGACATCTGGACCTTCTCGCATTTCGACGCGATGGAGGTCTCGCTGCCCGATGCGCCGCGCGCCGACGAGATCGTCGTCGTCGTCGCGATTACCGATTCCGGGCGCCCGCTGCACCGCGTCGGAGAAGCGGTGAAGGTGTCCGATGTGATGGCGGACTGATCAGGTTTCGTGGATCTCCACGATACGTTCCGGCGAGGCGTGAATGCCGTAGGTGCGGAGCGGCGCGTCGCCCACCGTGCGGAAGCCGTGGACCGTGTTCGCCGGGAACAGGATCGTGGTGCCGGGAAGCATCTCGACGGGCGTGTCGGTTCCCTCGAACCAGGCTTCGCCGCGACCCTCCAGCACCGTGACCACTTCGTCGTAGGGATGCGAGTGGTTCGGCGTGGCGTAGCCCGGCGGCGAGGTCTGGATGCCGCAGCGGACGGGCGTCGAGCCCGCCTCGTCGCCGACGATGGTGCGGTAGGTGGCGCCGCCCGGGAACGTTTCCTCCGGCACGTCGTCGTGGCGGATGACGCGCGGGCTCACGATGCGGCCTCCGCGATTTCGATCCCGCCGAAGCGGAGATAGACCGTCGCGCCGTCGGGCGAGCTCAGCCGGTGCTCTGAGCCCGGCGGCGAGCGCAGCCACGTGCCCGCCGGATAGACTCCGTCCTCGTCTTCTACGCTGCCCTCGATCACGTACATCTCCTCGCCCTCGGGATGGTCATGATAGGGCGTTTCCGCACCCGCGTCGAAGCGCAGCAGAGCCGTCCATTCGCGGTAGCCGCCCTGGCGGTAGAGCGGCTTGTGCCAGACGCCGGGTCTTCCGCGCGGCTGCCACTGCAGCGCGTTGGAGTTCATCCGCAGCTGCGCGCGGCCCGCGCCGGCGTACTGGCGCAGCTTCACGAACAGGATGCAGCCGTCTGCGGACGACGGCGCGTGCGACGTGCCGTCGGGATTGAGGAGGTAGGTGCCCGCGGGATAGTCGCCGTGCTCGTCCGAGAAGATGCCGTCGAGGACGAGGATCTCCTCGCCGTCGGGATGGGAATGGGACGGGAACGCGCTGCCGGCGTTATAGCGCACGATCGAGGTCACGCGGCCAGCCTCCTTCGGCCCGTCGAGATAGAGGCGCTTGCGCCAGACGGTGGGCGACGGGCTCGGCTGCCAGTCGAGCGCGGCGGCTTCGACGACGGCGCGGCTGCGGAGATCGGCGTTGAGAGAGGGTGCGGTCATGGCCCGAATGTGGCGCCGCCGCCTGTGCGAGGCAAGGGCGGCGGCGGGGTCCGTTCAGGTGTGCCGCGGATCGCCTATTCCGCGGGCGTCGGCAGCATCTGGCGCACCGTCCGCGTGACGAAGAAGACGATCCCGAAACCGACGGCCGCCATGACCAGCGTCATTGGGTTCTCCGGCCCGAGCCAGACCGTCGACGATCCGACGATGAGGCAGAGCGCGTACATGCCGATCGCGCGGATCCACCCCGCCATGTTGCCGATGCCGAGCACGGTGACGGAATGGGCGAGCAGCAGGCCGGCCGACAGCGAAGTCAGCAGCACGTAGACGATCGCGACCGTAGTCCCCTCGAGGATGACGGCCGGGTTGTAGGCCCACAGGAAGGGCAGCAGGTAGGAGGTCGCCGCGAGCTGCATGCCGACAAAGCCGGTCTTCCACATGTTCGCGCCGGCCATCTCGGCGGCGACCATCGAGGCGATGGCGACCGGCGGCGTCAGCATGCTGATCAGCCCGAAATAGAAGAGGAACAGGTGCGCCCCGAGCGGCACCATGCCCATCTTCACGAGCGCCGGTCCGATCACCGAGACGAGGACGATGTAGACCGTCGCCGTCGGCATGCCCATGCCGAGGATGATGCAGATCAGCGCGGTCAGCAGCAGCATCGCCATGATGCCGTAGTTCTCGCCGAGATGGGTCAGGATCAGGCTGAGCTGGAAGGCGAGGCCGGTCGAGTTCAGCACGCCGAGGATGATGCCCGCGGCGCCGGCGATCAGCATCAGCGGGATCAGGATCTCGCCGCTGCCGAAGATGAAGTTCTTCCAGTGATCGAGGCTCGGAAGGCGTCGGTCCCTTAGGACCATCAGCACGATCAGGCTCGCCGCCGAATAGAGCGCCGCGAGACCCGGCTGGTAACCGAGCCAGAACAGGATGTAGAGCAGGATGATCAGCGGGAAGGCGAAGATCCATCCTGTCTTGAGCGTCTTCATCACCTTGGGCAGCTCGGCCTTCGGCAGGCCGCGCAGGCCGTAGCGCCGCGCCACCGCGTCGACCTGCAGGAACAGGACGACGTAGTAGAGGATCGCCGGGATCGCCGCGGCGATGACGACTTCCTGGTAGGGAATCTCCAGGAACTCCGCGATGATGAACGCGGTCGCGCCCATCACCGGCGGTGCGATCTGACCGCCGTTCGAGGCGACCGCCTCGATGGCCCCCGCGTATTCTGGCTTGAAGCCCGTTTTTTTCATCAGCGGGATGGTGACGATACCCGTCGACATGATGTTGCCGACGGTCGAGCCCGAGATTGTGCCGAAGGCGCTCGAGGCCACGACCGCGACCTTCGCCGGTCCGCCGCGCCGGTCGCCCATCCAGCCCATGGCGAGGTCGGTGAGGAACGCGGTGCCGCCACTCACTTCCATCAGCTTGCCGAAGATTATGAAGGCGAGGACGAGGTTGACCACGACCTGGAGGACGATGCCGGGCACGCCGTTGTTGTCGGAATAGAGATAGAGGACGGTCTTCGACGGCGGGAACACTTCGGCCTCGAGCGCCCCCGGCAGCAGATCGCCGAAGAAGGCGTAGAGGATCAGCACCCAGACGAGGCCGGCGATGATCTTGCCCGCGGACTTTCGCAGGCCTTCGAGCATCAGGATCAGGGCGATTGCGCCGGGGATCCATTTCTCCGGCGTGCGTTCGTGGGCGGTGACGATCCAGTCCTCGAAATTGTAGGCCATCCACAGCCACGAGAGCAGGCCGGCGAAGGCGAGGAGAAGCTCAAGTGCCCCCGGCGTCTTGCCGTAGGGGTACTTGAGCACGGCTGCCGCCACGGCGAGACCGAGGATGCCGCCCACGATCTGCTGGAACGTGAGCGCGACCCCGAAGTAATCCGTGACGGAAAAGATCCAGCCAACCCCGATGATGGGAATGAGCGCGAGGAACAACTTGAGCAGTCCCCCGTTAAACTTCAGCATCGGGTCTTCTCCTGCCTGTCTGCTTTCATGACGCGCGCCTGTCGCGGCGCGCGTACGGTTATTTGAGGGCGGCGTCGTGCTTTTCGTTCTCGGCCGTAAAGAGACCGGCTTCCTTCCAGTACTTCACCGCCCCCGGATGGTAGGGGATCGGATTGTTCTTCGGCGTCAGCGCCTCGATCTTGGTCGCGCGCAGCGGCGGGTAGTCCTTCTGGAGCTGCGCCCAGTTGCCGTGCATCGTCTTGGCGAGGGCGTAGGCATCCTCGTCGGACACGGAGGTTCCGGCGTTGAGGTACGTGTCGAACGCGGCGATCAGCGTGTTCTCGCGGACGAACGGCAGGGTCTTCGTGTTGCGCGCCTGATAGGTGTAGAGGCCGGCCATGCCCTTGTTCATGAAGTCGTCGTTCGCGGCGGGGCCGAGCGAGAGGATGCGGAGCCCGTCGGGCACCGTCGCGTGCGCCTTGCGCATCGCCGGCATGGCGATGGCGACGGGCGCCGCGTCGACGCGGTCCTCGATCACCATGTTGATGCTGGCGACGACGCCGCCCGAATCGATGGCCGTGACGTCGCTGTCCTTCAGGCCCGCGGTGCTCAGAATCGTCCTGTTGGCCTGGCCGAGCGAGACGTTGGTCTTGAAATCGACGACGACGCGTTTGCCCTTGAGGTCGGCGACCGTCTTGATCCCCGAATTCTCCTTCACGAAATAGGCGTAGGGAAGGATCCAGATGCGTGCGATCGAACGCACGCTCTTGGTCGCGTCCTTGTAGGGAGCGATGCCGTTGAACGCGAGGCCCGAATCGAGCGACGAGTTGAGGCCGAGCGTGATCTCGCCCGCCTCCATCAGCGGCAGGTAGACAGACGAGCCGGCGTGCGGCTGCGCGGTGGATTTGATATCGAGCTTTTCCTGGAACAGCTTGGCGAGGCCGCTGCCGATCAGGAAATAGGTCGATCCCTGGGGGTTGGTGCCGATGGTGATGCGTTTGAGCGCAGCCTCCGCAGTCCCGGCCGTCGACGCAATGAAGGCGATCGTCGCCGCGAATGCAGCGGCAGATAGAGTCCGCTTGTTCATGGTTCGCTCCCTGTCATTTCTTGTCGCAACGCCTTTTCGGCGTTTTGGAAACAATAACAGAGAACAGGAAGGCGGTTAACGCGAAATCCGCCCGTTCCTACTCGGCCGCCCCTCCCGCGCCGGGCCGGGAACCGCCCCGCTTCGCCCAGTAGTCCGGCGAGGACTTGAAGGCCTCCCACGCCTCGGGCGTCTCGGTGCCGGGCGCCATCGACGCTCCCGTGCCGGGAAGCACCTAGTGATGGTCGATGTTGAGGGTGCGCAGCCAGCGCTGCTGGCCCATCGTGATCGCCACGAAGTATCCGATCTCGACGATCTCTGCTTCCGAGTAGTGCGCGTAAAGCGCGTCCCACAACGCATCGTCGCACGCGAGGTCCCAGACGATGGCCTCGGTGTAGCGCAGCGCCGCTTTCTGGCGCGCGTCGTAGCGCGACGACTTCTCGAAGTTCAGCAGGTCGAGATAGTCGTCCTCGACGAGTCCCTTTTTCGCCGACTGGATCGACCGCTGGTTGCCGCAGAATTCGCATTTCACCGAATGCGAGACGTAGACGCGGCAAAGCTCCTTGATCGTATGGTCCGCGACGCCCTCGTGGAACACCGTCTGCCAGGTGTTGGCGAAGGACCAGAAGGCGGCCGGCACGTGGGCGCGGGTCGCCTGGCTCTCGGGGCGCGGCGTGCCGCGCGTGCGGCAGCGCTCCATCTCGGCCCGCATCGCCGGGTCTTCGAGCGTGTCGGGATCGACGTAACTGATGCGCTGCCTGTCCATCGGGAACTCGTTTATAAGTATCAATTGATCCTATTTCCGATGATCGCGGCTTATACCTCGGTTGTCAAATCCCCCGTCGAGCCCTGTAGAATCCGCTGTCGAATCCACGGCCATATCCTCGCGCGCGGCGTGCGTCCGCCGGGTCAGCAGGACCCGCATCCCGAACGCCAGCGCGGCGACGGCGCCGAGCTGAAGTGCCGTGTAGCGCATGACCAGGACCCAGCCCGGCAGCAGCTCCTTCCGGTCGGGTCCGAGGAGGAAATCGGCGCCGGTGAACTTGAGGCCGTATTTCTCGACCGGCGCGGAGAGCCCGCTGCGGAACAGGTACCAGCCCACGGGGAGCGACACGGCGACGAAGAAAAGTGCCCGGACCACGGCGCGGCCGCCTCTCACCGATGTGGCATGGGCCACCGCCACCATGTTGAGCGGGAACAGGATCAGGAGCGGATAGAGCCACGCGCCGTTGTCCTGGATCAGCTCGTTGAGGTTATCGGTCGAGGAGTGATTGAAGGCGATGATCGGGAACACGTAGAGCCAGGGCAGCGCGCAGAGCACGTAGCCCGCGCCGCAGGCGAGGAAGGTCCGGACCCGGGCGCCGGCGGACGGCAGGTCGGGATCCGTGGTGCGGAAATAGACGCCGGTGACGACGGCGGTCCACAGGAAAAGCGGGCCGAGCAGCGCGACGAAGCGGACGACGCGCTCGACCGCGGCCACGATCCCTTCCCACAGGACGGTGCGGAACAGCGACGCCACGGTCTCGCCCCACAGGTTCCGCTCGGTGACGTAGTACCAGGTGTTCGACGAGCCGGTGATGTCGTCCATGCTCTCCGAGGTGACGCAGACCGACAGTAGGAGGTAAGTGGCGAAGCAGGCGAGGGTCGCGGACACCGGCAGGCTCGTCCAAGGCGCGCCGCTCCGCGCCGTCCGGTGGCCCGCCATTGTGCCGCCGATGCCGAACGAGAAGATCGCGGCCGCGAAGAAGAAGAGCCGCCACCACGCGTTCGATCCGCCGAACAGCTCGCGCAAATTGTAGGGAACGCCGGGGAGCCCGAGGGCCGCACTCATCGCGTACGCGATGACGGAGCAGGCGAGGACCAGCGCGATCGTGCCCCGCCGGCCGGGCACCAGCAGGTCGCGGTCGAGCGGCGAGCCCCGGCCGTCACGCCAGTCTTCCTCCCGGTCTTTCTCCCCATCTTCCGTCCCGTCTTCCGGCCGGTCCTCCGTCGGGTATCCGGATGCCGGCGCTTCCCGGCGCTCTGCTCCGTATCCGCGCGCGTCGTCCGCACGGACGGCCTGCATCGCTTCGGCCGCCACGGTCTGCCCCGGCCGCTGCGCCGCGTCGCGTTTGTCGAGCGCGGAAAAGACGTAGCCGACGACGAGGGCGAGGATCGGGTCGGTGATCTCGGCGGTGTGCCCGCCGACCCAGACCTGCGCGATCTCGATCGCGAGTAATGCGGCGGCGACCGGAACCATCGCGCGGCGGATCGGGACGCCGCTGTGCATCGCGAGGAAGTAGATCGATCCCACCGCGAAGATCTTGCCCGCGATCACCTTCGCGTTGATCAGCATCGAACCGCCGAGAGATCCCGCGAACGGCACCCAGTGGAACGTCTGCGTCTCCGTCAGCGTGAACGGCGCGAAAGCGGAGATCGCAATGCTCGCCGCGAGCAGCCGTAGGAGGATGCCGGCCTGGCGGTCGCCGCGGCCCGCCATCGCCAGCGCGCCGACATAGCCGGCGGCGAGCGCGGCGACGTCGGTCAGCGTGACGACGTTGTTGACGATGACGATCTTGGCGGCGACCACGCCCGCCATGGCGACAGCGAGCAGGAACGGCAGCGAGCCTCGCGACACGAAGGATGCGGCGAGCCAGGCGACCACCATCCAGGCGACGAACGCGCGGAAGAACCCGCTGAACTCGAAGCCGGGCGATTGCCACAGTGGACGGATGCTGTCCTTGAACAACTGGAAATCGAGCGAGGGAACGAAGGGCGCCAGCTCGACCGCGAACCAGCAGCCGGCGAGCGCGAGCGGGATCATCTGGCTCGACCGGCGGACAGCCCGAGCATGTTCCAGAGCACGTCGCCGAGCGCGGCGTCGCGCGACGGCAGCGCAAGCTGGAAAACCTGCGCCACGGTCGCGAGGACGAAGCCCCAGACGCTGAGCCAGAGGAGCTTCGCGGCCTCGGACCGGCCGGGCTTGCGCACCAGCATTCTGAAGAAGCCGTAGGGGAGGAACAGCGCGACGTTGCCGAGCACGTCGCCGCGGCCGGTGAACAGCGACCATTCGAACAGGAAGCGACGGGTCGCCTCGCCGCTCAGCTCCGACAGCGAGAAGTCGAACGGGTAGAGCGAGCCGTAGGTGACCAGGAACGCGACGGCATAGAACAGCTTTGCCATGCGCGCGTCCGGTTCAGCGCGCTTTCGCGGCGCGGCCCAAGGCGCATCACGGGGCGCATCGCGCGGATCACGCCGGGCGGCGCAGCGCCGACCGGACCGACGGCAGTGCGAGGTAGGCCATCCGCTTCTGCTCCCAGCGGCCGCGGCTGACGCTTTCGAGGATCAGGCCGCAGGTCGCGCTGAGGAAGGCGAGCAGCATCGTGCCGGTGGCGAGCACGGCCGTCGGCAGCCGCGGCACCAAGCCGGTCTCCAGATAGGTGACGATCACGGGAATGCCGAGGAGCAGCGATATCGCCGCGAGCACGCCCGCTCCGGTGCCGTAGAACAGGACGGGACGGAACTCGCGGACGAGCTTCACGATCGTGCGCAGGATGCGCCAGCCGTCGCGGTAGGTGTTGAGCTTGCTGGTCGATCCCTCGGGCCGCGTCGCGTAAGGCGTCTCGGCCTCGGCGAGCGGCGTCCGGAGCTCGAGCGCATGGATGGTCAGTTCCGTCTCGGTCTCGAAACCCGAGGAGAGTGCCGGAAAGGATTTGGCGAAACGGCGCGAGAGCACGCGGTAACCCGAAAGGATATCGACGAGCTGCGCGCCGAACAGCCCGTTGACCGACTGCGTCAGGAAGCGGTTGCCGAAGCGGTGGCCGAGGCGGAAGGCGTCGCTGGCGTCGGACTGAAGCCGCGTGCCGACCACCATGTCGAGGTCGTTTTCGACCAGGCGCTGGATCAGCCGCGGCGCACTTGCGGCGTCGTACGTGCCGTCGCCGTCCGCCATCACGTAGATGTCGGCGTCGATGTCGGCAAACATGCGGCGGACGACGTTGCCCTTGCCCTGGCGCGTCTCGCGCCGGACCTGCGCGCCCGCCGCGGCGGCGACCTCGGCGGTGCGGTCCGTCGAATTGTTGTCGTAGACGTAGACCGTCGCCTCGGGGAGAGCCGCGCGGAACGCGGCGACCACGCCGGCGATCGAGATCTCCTCGTTGTAACAGGGCACGACCACGGCGACGGCGGGCGGACGGAGCCGCGCGTTCGCCGCAGCATTGGGAACCGGATCCGGCGATGCTGTCTGCATGACGGCGGGATTATGCGCGAATCAGGCGTCGTCGCCAGCGGATTTGCCAGCGGAATCGCCGGCCGCCAACGCCGCGGATTCGGCGTCGCCGCCGCCGAAGCCTGCGATCGTCGCGAGGATCGCCATCGCCGCCGGCCGCTCCGCGGGCGGCACCGGTTCGAGGATGCGGCTCTGGGCGCGCAGCGCCGCGGCGAAGGCATGCTCCAGCATCCGGAGGCCGTCTGCCGTCAGGGACAGCGCGTAGGCGCGCTGGTCGCCGGGTCTCCTCGTGCGCGAGACGAGTTCGCGCGCGACCATCCGGCGCAAGATCTCGGCGAGCGTGCTGCGGTCGATCGCGCTCGCCTGGACGAGGTCGGTCTGGCTCATGCCCGGGTTCTGGAAGACGTTGAGAAGCACGGCGAACTGCTGCGGCGTCGGACCATCCTCGCCGACCTCGGCGACATAGAACTCGACGGCGCGCTGCTGGGCGCGCCGGATCAGGTGGCCCGGCGCAGAGCCGAGGTCGTAGGTCGAGATCAGCCGCTTCAGATCCCCGCTCACGGCGGACTCCGTCATCGTGATGGACAGGATGCAGCGGTTCCGTTGTAGGAGATCGATAATGATCTGTACACGGATTAATCGCCGCACTAGGGTTCGCTGAACCGCCGGGGCGCGGATGTATTCGGCCCGCCGCGGGACGGCGGAAAACAGGGAGCGGACAATGGAATTCGGGATGCAGTTCTTCCCGGCGGTCGGGCCGAAGCAGAAGTCGGGCGCGCAGTATTTCGACGAGTGCCTCAGGCTCACCGAGCTCGCCGACGTCTACGGCTACACCCATGTCCGAACGGTCGAGCACTATTTCCATCCCTACGGCGGCTATAGCCCGAACCCGATCGTCTTCCTGTCGGCGCTGTCGCAGCGCACGAAGAAGGCGCGCATCGTCACAGGCGCCGTGCTGCCCGTTTTCAACAATCCGCTCAAGCTCGCGGGCGAGATCGGCATGCTGGACGCGATCAGCGGCGGCCGTCTCGAGGTCGGGTTCGCGCGCGCGTTCCTGCCCAACGAGTACGACCGGTTCGGGATCTCGCTCGACGAGAGCGTCGCGCGCTTCGACGAGGGCATGCGCCAGATCGATCTGCTGCTGACCGGCGAAAACGTCAGCGACGAGGGCCAGTTCCACAGTTTCCGGGGCGTCACCTCGCTGCCGCGTCCGACGCAGCAGCCGCGCCCGATGTTCTGGACGGCGGCGTTCACCACGCCCGAATCGTTCGAGAAGGCGGGCCGGGTCGGCAACTGGATCATGGCGATCCCGATCGGCGGCTCGCAGATGAGCGAGCTGATCGACGTCTACCGTGAGGCTTGGAAGGCCGCGGGCCACGCCGGCGAAGGCCGCATCATGCTCGCCTTCCACATGTTCTGCCACGAGGACCGGAAGGAAGCGTTCCGCATCGCTCGCGACCCCGTGAACCGCTACCTGAAATCGCTGGTCGACGCCGCGAAGGACTGGGTCGACGGCGCCTCGTCCGACAACTACAAGGGCTACGACCGGATGATCGCCGCGCTCGACAAGGAGACGTTCGAGAGCCAGGTCGAGAAGGGCGCGGCCTGGGTCGGCACGCCGACGGAACTCATAGACCGCATTACCGCCTATCGCGACGCCATCGGCGGCTTCGACGATGCCTCGCTCCAGATCAATTTCAGCGACCTGCCGTTCGCCGACGCCGAGCGCTCGATGCGCCTGTTCGGGGAAAAGGTGATCCCGGCGCTCGCCTGACGGCGCTGCCGCCGCACACCCTCGGGCTATTCCTTGCCGGTGGGATACTCGACGAAATAGCTGACGAAGTATTTCTCGGGTCCGGACACCTGCCAGCGGAAGCCCTTGGTCTGCGGCAGGTAGTGCACCGGCATGTACTGGATGTTCTCGGTGGTGCAGGTGACCTTGGTACGGTGCCACGGCTTGGCCCACATCTTGAACGCCTTCAGGGGGTGTTCGTCGCCGGTCACCCAGAGGAGCTTGCGGATGCTGCAGTAGAACCGGAGGCCGATCCACGCCTCCTCGTAGAGCGGGAAGTTCGCCTGGAGGAAACTGTGCGTTTCGAGGTCCTTGACGACGGCGAGGTGCCCGCGCGTGCCCTTGTAGACCTTGGTGCGCGCGAAGGCCTCCGCGGTCCGCCATTGCGGCGGCTTGGGCAGGTCGGTGCGGAGCTCGAAATAGCTCTTGGTGTGCGGATTGTAGGCCGGAGCCAGTGCCTGCGGCGTATCCTGGCTCCGCGCCCGCGGAGCGATCGCTAGGACGAGCGTCGCGGCGGCGAGTGCGAGTCCGGATCGGGCACGGGTGAAACCTGGCCGCATCGACACCTCCCTCAGACTACGCAGGTCGGAACGGCAGATTTCAGAACTCGGAATATTACGGCCATACCTTTATGTTAAGGAAAGTCCTCACAATTTTTCGCAACTGAGCAGATTCGGGGTTCCAGCGGCATGGCCATTCTCGTCACCGGCGCGGCCGGTTTCATCGGCTACCACACATCCATGCGCCTGCTCGACCGGGGGGAGGAAGTCGTCGGCGTCGACAACGTCAACGACTACTACAGCGTCGCCCTCAAGCGCGCCCGGCTGGAGCGCCTCAAGGCGAGGAACGGCTTTTCGATGCACGAGATCGATCTTGCCGACCGCGATGCGTTCGCGGCATTCGCGCGCGATCTCAGGGGGGTGAAGCGGGTCGTCCACCTTGCCGCCCAGGCCGGCGTCCGCTACTCGCTCGATCATCCGTTCGCCTATGTCGACGCGAACCTCGTCGGCCACATGTCGATCCTGGAACTCTGCCGCCACATGGACGGATTCGAGCACCTCGTCTACGCAAGCTCGAGTTCGGTTTACGGCGGCAACACCAAGCTTCCCTTCGCTGTCGAGGACCGCACGGACTCGCCCGTGTCGCTCTACGCCGCCACCAAGAAGGCGAACGAGCACATGTCCTACTGCTACAGCCATCTCTACGACATGCCGCAGACGGGGCTCCGCTTCTTCACGGTCTACGGGCCGTGGGGCCGGCCCGACATGGCGCTCTACATCTTCGCCAAGGCGATCACCGAGGGGAAACCGATCCGCGTCTTCAATCACGGCGACATGAAGCGCGACTTCACCTATGTCGACGACATCGTCACCGGCGTCGTCGCCTCGCTCGACAATCCGCCCGCGGGGAACGGCGCCGCGCCGCACCGCGTCTACAACATCGGCAACCACCGCTCGGAACCGCTGATGCGCCTGATCTCGGTGCTCGAGGACGCGCTCGGCAAGAAGGCGCAGACCGTCATGGAGCCCATGCAGATGGGCGACGTGAAGGAGACCTATGCCGACATCGAGGCGATCCGCCGCGACCTCGGCTACGAGCCGACGATACCGATCGATGTCGGTGTGCCGCGTTTCGTTGAGTGGTACCGGGAGTATCACGGGGTCTGAACGGCTGTAGACCCTGCCGCGCGCTGCCGCCCCTATCGTCTCTGAATCAGGTATCCGGACGCGCCGCCGAGCTTGTGGCCGGATGGGACGTTCTGCGCATCCGTGGCGCTGCGGGCGGCGGCGACCGCTTCGCTGGTCCCAGCTGCCAACGCTTACTGTTCCGTCGCGGCTGCGACCTGGACCGGCGGGCCTTCCGCCAGCGCGCGTTCGACGCAGAGCCGTGCCTGCACGATGATCGCGAGCAGGTGGTAATAAAGGTCGGTCGTCGCGAGGCTCGCGCCGGGCGGCACGCTGTTCGTCGAAACCGGCAACTACCAGTCGGCGGGGCGTATCTCGAGCGGCCCGGAGTGGTGGGACTACCAGTCGGACCACCGGTGGTATTTCACGCCGCCGGTGATCGAGGAGATGATGAAGCGCGCCGGGCTCACGGACTTCGCGCTCCACGACAAGGTGCTGCGTCCGTGGTGGAAGGGCACCAAAGCATCTCCTGCCCCGCGCCTGTGGCCGACGGTGTCGCGCTCGATCAAGCGGCCGGACCGCACGCTCGCGCATATCCGCATGCACCGCGAGCTCGCCGACGCCGCCGCGCGCTGGCCCGAGTGGAGCGGTCTCGAGATCTTCGTGAGTTCCGGCCGGCGGCCCCGCTGAGAATTCTGCTGAAGAGAATTCGCTAGCCGAGCCGGCGCTTGAGGTCGGCGAGCACGCGCGACGCCGTCTTCCCGTCCCACAGGTCGGGGCGCACGCCCGACGGCCACTTGCCCGCCAGCACCTCGTCGACATAGCCCTCGAGATCCGGGATCTTCGCCAGCCGGTTGGTGCCCTGGGTCAGGGTGATCGGCCGCTCTGTGTTCTCGCGGAGCGTGATGCATGGGATGTCGAGATAGGTGGTCTCTTCCTGGATGCCGCCCGAGTCCGTGATCACCAGCGCCGCCTCGCGGACGAGGCCCATGAAGCGGATGTAGTTGATCGGTTCGGTGACATGGATGCCGGACGAGGCGAGGAAGCCGTCGAGCAGCCCGTGCTTCTGCAGGCTCGCGCGCGTCCGGGGATGCAGCGGGAACAGTAGCGGCACCTTCTTCGCCGCCGAGGTGAGCGCGTCGACGAGCGGACCCAGCGTCTCCTTGCGGTCGACGTTGCTCGGCCGGTGCAGGGTGACGATGCCGTAGCCCTTAGCGTCGAGGCCGAACGCGGTGCGCGGAGTCTCCGCCTCGATGCGCGGGCGCATCAGCTCGTAGGAATCCATCATCACGTTGCCGACGCGTGTGACGCGCGACGGGTCGACGCCTTCGGCCGCGAGGTTCTCGTCGCCGTCGGGCGACGGCGTCCAGAGGACGTCGGAAATCGAGTCCGTGACGATGCGGTTGATCTCCTCCGGCATCGTCCAGTCGCGGCTTCGGAGACCCGCTTCGAGATGCGCGACGGGCAGGCAGAGCTTCTTGGCGGCGAGCGTGCACGCGACCGTCGAGTTCACGTCGCCGACGACGATGGTCGCGTTGGGCGGCGTCTCCAGCAGGATCTTCTCGTAGGCGATCATCACGCTTCCGGTCTGCTGCGCGTGCGTGCCGCTGCCGACGCCGAGGTGGAAATGCGGTGTCGGAAGCTGCAGGTCCTCGAAGAAGCTATCCGACATGTTCGCTTCGTAATGCTGGCCCGTGTGCACGATCATCGGCTCGCACCAATCGTCCGCCGCCATCGCGTGATAGATCGGCGCGATCTTCATGAAGTTCGGGCGGGCGGCGGCGATCAGATGGAACGTGCGGGCCATGTCGGCTCCCTGAGGCGCGCGGAAAACGCCACTGGAATAGGTCAGAAACCCCGCCGATGCAACGGCGGGCCCGCCATCTGATGTAATGGGTCGCGCTGTCCGCAGCGTGTCCGGCTGCGTGCGGGTGAACAGGAGTTCGGGCGTGAGCATGCGGTTGAGCTGGTCGAGGCTGTTGACGCGGTCGATGCGGAATAACTGGCGCATGTAGGGCAGTGACCGATCGACGACGCGCCCGACATAGGCGTCGGAAAGCTAGTAGGGCCTCTCGACCGGATTGCGGTTCTTGATGCGGAAGGTCATCCGACGGAGCCGGGGCGGGCGCGCGTATGTGAGTTAGTCGCGCAGGCGCCGGGCCAGCGGCGGGTCCTCAGTGAACGAGTGCCCGTAGTCGGACGGGTAGGCGGCAAGTTCGGGACTCAAAGGCGCGATCATCCGGCCCCCGAACCGGCCGGAGTTCTTTTAGCGCAGAGGGATCGCGACTGCGTCGGGAACGACGTTCACGTCGATAAAGGGTGTCAGTGCCGGGCCGAACCGGTTGTTGACTCTGTTGTTCTTGCCCATCCAGTAGCGGCAGCGGAATAGCGCTTAGAGCGCCTCGATGTCGGTGTGCGTGAGCCGGTCGCTCTCGACGTCGAGCACGCACTTCACCTTCTTGCCGAGGTTCGACAGGTAGACGTTTTCGTCGAATGCGCCGGTGCACCATTCGGGATCGAGTGCGCCCTTGAACATCCACAGAAGTTGGCCGGCGGTGAAGGACCGGTTCGGCAGGTAGAGGAAGTTTCGGAACACCTTGCCGCCGCCGTTGAGCGCGACCCGTCCGCCTGCGCAGCGCCGGAGCCGGGTGGCGAGGACGGTGCCGTTCTCGAACACGCCGTCGGCCGGGTGGCCCTGGAACCCGAACAGGTTGCGCTCGAAAATCGCGGCGAATGCATCCGACGGCACCGGCTTCACGTCGCTCTTGTTGACATGCTCGATCGGGAAACCTTCGGCGGCGGCGATGGCCTACGCGACGCGCACGTCCGCATCGTTCGCGTTACAGTAGACATGGACCGATAGGCGGATACCGTGCGCGCAGCACAGCGCGAGCGTGAGCCGCGAGTCGTAGCCGCCCGATAGCGCGGTGTCGACGCGGTCGCCGACGCGCTCGCGATGGCGTCGTAATAGCGGTGTAGATTGGCGAGACAGGTCTCCAGGTGCCCCTCGATCGGCAGGTCGCGGACCTCGCGCGCGAACGGCGCATGCACCGTCCGCTCCGACACCTCGTCGCCGAGCATGAGCTCGGTCCGTGCGGCGAGCAGGCGCACCTCGCGGAACACCGTACGGTCGCCGTAGGTCGCGCCCTGGAACACATATTCGTAGACGCACTGTGGATCGGCACTGAGCCGTCTGGCGGCGTTGGCGACCGCGAAGAACGAACTGGAGACCGCGTTGAAGTCGTTGTCGTGCCACACCGGATAGAGGGCGAGAGGATCGGCGAAGAGGCGGATCGCGTTGGCCAGCCAGATCAGCAGCGCACCGTGACGACCAACTATAGGCTCCGCGTCCTGCCCACATTTTCGCTGCTGAGTTCGGTGGGCTGGGAGAACATCCACGATCCGACACTGTCCGACGAGCCGCGCGGTTACACCCGGCACGCCGGCTTCGCGTGGTAGCCCAACTCCCGGTCGTCGATGGAGCTGACCTACAGCGTTGAGCGCCAGACCCAGACGATCGGCTTCGATGCGAACTATGCGCTTCCGAACCGGACATCGATTTTCGCGAGCTATTCGAAACAGCTGACGAGCTCGCAGGAGCTCCTCCAGGAGGATCGCGGTTTTCTCGTCAACAACGGCGCCGGCGTGCTGATCGATTCCCGGACGGGACAGATCTTCGACGTGACGAACCAGAATTTCGACTTCCAGACCTCGCTCTTCCACCAGTCGGTTCTCACGATCTTGCTGTCCACGGCGCGGAGGCTCACCACCTACGTCGCTTCGATGGAATGGGAGCGCCGCACGACGGGCTCGGCTGGCATCCAGGAAGGGGTGATGAGCGCAACCCTATCCGCCTCGCGGCCGTTCAGCTCGCGGCTGTCGGGCACGTTCGCCGTCGACTTTTCCTTCCGCGACTTCGGCACGGAGGACCAGCGCAAGAACCGCGTCGCTTCCGTGTCCGGCGGTCTCAGCTACGTCCTGACCCAGAATACGAATCTGGCGCTCGATCTGAGCCGCAGCTAGAACCCAGTCCACAGAAGGGACTAAGAATTTCAACAGTAATACCGTTATACTGAGCCTTAACCGCACCTTCTGAGTGTCAGGTCATGTACGCGTCGCACTACAAGCTTCGGGGGCGCCCATTTCAGCTTAGCCCCGACCACCGGTTCTACTTTCCGAGCCTGGGGCACAAGAAGGCGATGGCATACCTGACGTACGGCCTCAACGAGCGCGACGGCTTCATCGTCATCACCGGCCATGTCGGCGCGGGCAAGACGACGATCGTCGGGCACCTGCTGAGCCAGATCGACCAGAGCAAGTTCGTCTCGGCGAACATCGTCACTACCCAGCTCGGCTCGGACGACACGCTGCGCATGGTTGTGCGGGCCTTCGGCCTGTCGGTCGAGCAGCGCGACAAGGCCTCGATCCTCAAGGACATCGAGAATTTCCTGATCGCGCGCCGGGTCGAGGGCAAGCACGTAGTCCTCGTCATCGACGAAGTGCAGAACATGCCGTTCGAGGCGATCGAAGAACTGCGCATGCTGTCCAACTTCCAGATGGACAACCGGCCGCTGGTGCAGTGCTTCCTGCTCGGCCAGCCGGAGTTCCGCGAGAAGCTAGCGCGCCCGGAGATGGAGCAGATCCGCCAGCGCGTGATCGCGACCTGCCATCTCGAGCCGCTCGGCCCCGACGAGACGCGCGGCTACATCGAGCACCGCCTGCAGCTCGTCGGCTGGACCGGCGATCCCGAATTCACCGAGAGCGCGTTCGACTACATCCACACGGTGACCGAGGGCGTACCGCGGCGCATCAACGCCCTGTGCGGCCGCCTGCTGCTCTACGGATCGCTCGAGGACACGCACGTCATCGACGAGCATGTCGTCCAGGACGTCGCTCGCGAGATCGCCGAGGAAGCCGGTGCGTCCGCCCGGCCGGTGCCGCCGCCCGGCGGCAACCTGCTGCTCGACGACCTCGCGCCCGGCATGCGCGAATCCCTGGCCGACCTGCAGAGGCGCGTCGCCACGCTCCGGGGCGCCCGCTGACGTGACCGCGGCATCCAAAACGAAACCCGCCGTGGCGGGTAGCGTCGTCAACGCGATGTCGGTCGACGTCGAGGACTATTTCCAGGTCTCGGCGTTCGCGAAGACCATCTCGCGCGACGACTGGGATTCGCTGCCGTGCCGCGTCGAGCAGAACACCGGGCGCGTGCTCGACCTCTTCGCGGAAGCGGGTGCCAAGGCCACCTTCTTTACGCTCGGCTGGGTGGCGGAGCGCTATCCGCAGCTGATCCGCTGCATCGCCGACGACGGGCACGAGGTGGCGAGTGGGGCCCGGCGATGCAGGTCGTGTTCCTGTTCGCGGCGCTGATCCTCCTCGTGCTCACGCTGTTCTCGGGCAGCTTCCGTGCGTGGCTCAAGGTCATCATCAACAAGTACTTCTTCACCTACCGCTACGACTACCGCCACGAATGGCTGCGGCTGATCGGCACCATTTCCTCCGTCGCGTCGGGGCGCGCGCTCTCCAAACGCGTGGTCAAGGGCCTCGCCGACATCGTCGAGAGCCCCGAGGGGACGCTCTGGATGTACCGCCAGAACGGCGAGTTCGACCTGCTGACGTCCTGGAACAGCCGGGTCGTCGAGGGCACCCAGACCGCCGATCCGCGTTTCGTCCAGTTCCTCGAGGAACAGCAGTGGGTCATCAATCTCGACGAGTACCGGGACAAACCCCACGTCTACGAGGATCTCGTCATCCCGGACTGGCTGCGCGATACGCGCGACCCGCCGCGCGCATGGCTGGTGGTGCCGCTGCTGCACCACGACCAGCTTCTCGGCATCCTGATGCTTGGACAGCCGCGCGTGCTGCGCGAGCTCAACTGGGAGGACTACGACCTCCTGAAGACGGTTGGGCGCCAGACGGCGAGCTACCTCGCCGAGCAGGAGTCCGCCCGCGCCCTCGTCGAGGCCCGCCAGTTCGACGAGTTCAACAAGCGTTTCGCCTTCGTGCTCCACGACATCAAGAACCTGGTGAGCCAGCTGTCGCTCATGGTCAAGAATGCCGAGAAGCACAAGAACAACCCCGAGTTCCAGGGAGATATGCTTCGCACCGTCAGTGAATCGGTGGAAAAAATGAACAATCATCTGGTACGATTGCACGAGGGCGGAAAGAAAGCGGCGGCCTCCGCGGCTATCGACCTTTCGCGTTTTCTTCGGAAGATTGTCGAACGGAACGCCCGGTCGAACGGGCGCTTGCACTTCGCGAGCGCCGCGGACGGGATCGCGGTCGTGATCGACGAGGAACGGCTGGGCGCGGTCATGGCGCACGTGATCGACAACGCGCTCGACGCGCTTGGCGACGACGGCACGGTGCAGGTGCGGCTCGTCTCGCGCGGACGGGAGGCGGTCATCGAAGTCGAGGACAACGGCAGCGGCATGGACGCGGATTTCGTCCGCGACGAGCTGTTCAAGCCGTTCCGCAGCTCGAAGGGCGGCGGATACGGGATCGGCGCCTTCGAGAGCCGCGAATACGTCCGCGAGCAGGGCGGGCGGCTGGAAGTGCAGAGCGAGCCGGGGGTCGGGACGACGGTGACGATCCGTCTTCCGGCGATCGGGATGACGGAAAAAGCGACGAGCGACGCAGCGGTGAAATGAGCGAGAGCAAACGGAAACTCCTGATCGTCGACGACGATACCGGCATCCAGCGCCAGCTGCGCTGGAGCTTCGACGACTACGACGTCTCCGTCGCCGGAGACCGCGACGAGGCCGTCGCCCAGTTCCGGTCGGAGACGCCGGCGGTGGTCACCGTCGATCTCGGCCTGCCGCCCGATCCGGACGGCGCCACCGAGGGTCTCGCGACCGTCGAGGCCATTCTCAAGCTCGCGCCCGAGACCAAGGTCATCGTGGTGACCGGCAACGAGGACCACGAGAACGCGCTCAAGGCGATCGCGCTCGGGGCCTACGATTTCTACCGCAAGCCGATCGTGTCCGAGGAACTCGGCCACATCATCCAGCGGGCCCTCCACCTCTACGACCTCGAGCAGGAGAACCGGCGCCTCGCCCAGCGCAGCGACAACGTCGCGCTCAACGGCGTGATCTGCGCGGATCCGGAGATGCTCAAGATCTGCCGTCTGGTGGAGAAGGTCGCGCCGACCAACGTCACCACGATGCTGCTCGGCGAGAGCGGCACCGGCAAGGAAGTGTTCGCGCGGGCGATCCACGACCTCAGCCCGCGCGCCGGCAAGCCGTTCGCCGCGATCAACTGCGCGGCGATCCCCGAGAATCTTCTCGAAAGCGAGCTGTTCGGCCACGAGAAGGGCTCGTTCACCGGCGCCGTCCGCCAGCAGAAGGGCAAGGTCGAGCTTGCCGATTCCGGAACGCTCTTCCTCGACGAGGTCGGCGACATGCCGTCGGCGATCCAGGCGAAACTGCTTCGCTTCCTGCAGGAGCGCACGTTCGAGCGCATCGGCGGCCGCCAGGCGATCGCGGTCGACGTCCGCGTGATCTGCGCGACCAACCAGAAGCTCGACGAGATGATCGCCGCCGGAACGTTCCGCGGGGACCTCTACTACCGGCTCAGCGAAATGGTGATCAACATTCCGCCGCTGCGCGAGCGTATCGGCGATGCCGAGCTCCTCGCCCAGTCGTTCCTGCAGAAATTCGCCGAGGAGCAGGGCAAGTCGGTGCGCGGCTACACGCGCGAGGCTCTGGCGTCGATCTCGGGCTACGAATGGCCGGGCAACGTGCGCGAGCTGGAAAACCGCGTGAAACGCGCGCTCATAATGGCCGAGGGCAACCGGATCACGCCCGAAGACCTCGATCTCGAGGACGTCGACGGGGAAGCCGAGATCCTCAATCTCGCGAAGGCGCGGGAAGAGGCGGAAAGACGGGAGATCCCACGTGCTCTTTCAAGGGCCGAGGGAAACATCACCCAGGCCGCCAAACTGCTCGGCATCAGCCGCCCGACGCTTTACGACCTGATGAAGCAGCATGGATTCAAGGTGGATTAACCTGTAGGCGCTATCGACAGGCACACCGCACTACAGTCGCCCGGTCCGGGCAAGACCGGGAACAGAGGGAGAGGCCTGAATGAACCAGATTATGGCCGGCAGGCTCATGAAAGGCACCGCGATCGCTCTCGGTCTCGCGTGGCTGCACCTGGCGGCGCCGGTACCCGCGCACGCCGCGTCGGTCGACAAGGAGAAGTCGGAGAAATACCTCCGCGAAGCCCGCGCCTTCATCAAGAAGGGCGACGGCAACGCCGCGGTCATCCAGCTGAAGAACGCGCTGCAGGCCGATCCCGGCAACGTCGCCGCGCGCCAGCTCCTCGGCGAGATCTACCTCCGCGTCGGCAACGGTCCGTCGGCGGAAAAGGAATTCCAGGCCGCCATCCGGCGCGGCGCCAAGGACACGCGGATCAAGATTCTGCTCGCCCGCGCCTATCTCCTCCAGGGCAAGAACAAGGAAGCGATCGACGAGCTGCCGGCCGACGTCACCGAGCCGGAGCTGCGGCCCGATGCGCTGATCGTGCGCGGCCAGGCGCTGCTCGGTCTCCGCGAGTTCGACAAGGCGCGCGAGATGCTGCGCGAGGCGGACAAGCTGAAGCCCGATGATGTGCGCGCCAAGATCGGTCTCGCCCAGTCGTTCGTCAGCCAGGGCAAGGTCGCCGAAGGCGAAGCGGAGATCGACGACGCGCTCAAGCGCAACCCCGATTCGCCGGAAGCCCTCGTGCTCAAGGGCGAGCTCCGCCGCCTCAACAAGGACCTGCCGGGCGCGATCCAGCAGTTCGAGCGCGCGATCAAGGTCAACGAGGGCAACCTCCTTGCCCTTCTCGGCCGCGCCGCGTCGCTGATTGACCTCGGCAAGGACGCCGAGGCGCAGGGCGACCTGGATGCCGTGTTCCGGCGCGTGCCCAAGCATCCGCTCGCCTCCTACCTGCAGGCGCTCACGCTGTCGAAGAAGAAGGATTACGTCGCGGCGCAGGAAACCCTGCAGCAGGCGGGCAACTTCCTCGACAATCACATGCCGAGCGTGTTCCTGCGCGGCGCCATCAACTACGCGCTGAACCAGTACGAGCAGGCGGTTGCAAACCTCGAGCGCTACGTCGCGGCGGTGCCGTCGAACGAGCGGGCGCGGAAGCTTCTCGGCGCCACGCTGGTCCGCAAGCGCGAGCCCGAGCGCGCGATCAAGATCCTCGAACAGCTGGTCAAGGAAGACACCAAGGACGCCCAGCTCCTGACGCTCCTCGGCAGCGCCTACATGCAGACCGGCAAGTTCAACGAGGGCACGGCCTATTTCAGCCGCGCCTCCGAGGCCGCGCCCGATGTCGCCTACATCAAGATGCAGCAGGCGCTCGGCAACCTCGCGCTGGGTGAGGCGGACGCTGCCGTCGGCCAGCTCGAATCCGCTGTCAACCTCGATCCCGAGGCCCGCCAGGCCACCGTGCTGCTGGCGCTCGTGAAGCTGCGGAAGCGCGATTTCGACGGCGCCCTGGAGGCGGCGAAAAAGCTCAAGGAAACTTCGCCCGACAACCCGCTCGCCGACAACCTCATCGGTGCGGCGCAGCTCGGCAAGGGCGACACGAAGGCGGCGCGCGCCACCTTCGAGGCGGCGCTCAAGGCGAAGCCGGACTTCCATCCCGCGCGGATGAACCTCGCCCAGCTCGACCTGCAGGAGAAGCGGGTCGACGAAGCGCGCAAGGAATACCAGACGATCCTGGAGAAGGATTCGAAGCACATAGGCGCGATGCTCGCGCTCGCCAACATCGCCGCGCAGGAGGAGAAGGGCGACGAGGTCGTCTCGTGGCTCAAGCGCGCGGCTGAAGCGAACCCGACGTCGCTGACGCCGAGCCTCCGGCTGATCCAGTTCTACGGCCGGAACCGTGAGTTCCAGAAGGCGGTTTCGGTTGCTCGCGACCTCTCCAACGCCCAGCCCGACAATCCGCGCGTCCTTGAGGCGCTCGGCCGGTCGCAGGCGGCGGCGGGAGATCCGATCGCGGCGGTCCAGACCTACAAGCGGCTCGCGGCGCTCAATCCGAAATCCGCGGCCGTGCTCGGTCTCGTGGCCGGTGCGCAGATCGCCGCCAAGGATCCGGATTCGGCGCGGCGCACGCTCACCGACGCGATCGCGATCGACGACAAGTACCTGCCGGCGAAGATCGCGCTGATCGAGCTGGAATCGGCCGAGAAGAAGTACGACGAGGCGCTCAGGCTCGCCGCCGATCTCGGCAAGTCGCAGCCCGACTCGCACTACGGCGAGCTGCTGACCGGCGACGTGCTGATGCGCCAGCAGAAGTACGCTGAAGCGGCCGACGTCTACGGCAAGGCGATGGCGAAGTCCGACATCGGAACCCTCGCGATCCGGCGCTTCAACGCGCAGCGCCAGATGGGCAAGGCCGACGCGGCGATGAAGGAGCTGCAGACCTGGGTCGACAAGAAGGACGACCGCAGCGTCCGTCATGTGCTGGCGAGCGCCTATCTCTCCGCCGGCAAGAACGACGAAGCGATCCGCGAGTCCGAAAAGCTGCTCGCCAACGAGAAGGAGAACCCCGTTCTCCTCAACAACCTCGCATGGCTCTACCAGCAGAAGGGCGAAAAGCGGGCGGTCGACTACGCCGAGCGCGCGCACAAGAGCGCGCCCAAGTCGGCAGCGGTGATCGATACGCTCGGCTGGATCCTCGTCGACATGGGCGTCGATGCGAAGCGGGGTGCCGCGCTCCTGAAGGAGGCGCACGACCTCGCGCCCAAGCAGGGCGACATCCAGTACCACTATGCGGTCGCGTTGCAGAAGACGGGCCAGAACGCCGAAGCGAAGAGGGTGGTCGGCGACCTTCTCAAGTCGGGCGTGAAGTTCGAGGCGGTTGATAAGGCGAAAGCGCTGCTCAATCAACTCGGGGGCTGACGCTCAGGGGCGGGTGACCTGTCCGCGTGCGAGGTCGAGGATCTCGTACGGCGTGGCGGGCCGCCCGCCGAGTTCGTTGACGAACCAGTTGAAATAGCGGTCGAGGCGGTCGAGGAACACGCCGAGGTCCCGGTCGCTGGAGACATAGGGCGTGCATCCCGGCTCCAGCGAGGGGCTGTGATAAGTAAAACTAAAAACGCGATGTCCGGACCTCAGCATAGCCCGCGTCAGGCGCCGGTGTTCCGTGTGGGTGATGCCCTCGGGCGTCAGGATCACGCGGTCGAGGATGCGCATCCGCGAGCTGAGCGCCGTCAGTTTCAGACGCCGGCCCAGGGGCGAATTCACGCGGTTCCACCCGTCCCAGCCGAGCCCCGCGAGAACGCCGGTGAAGTCGACCGAGAGCGGGATCTCGAGAATCTTCGCTTCCCCCTTTCCGAACCAGTAGGGCTTGCCGCCGCAGTGGCGGAAGTCCGGCCCCTCGTCGATGCGGAAATCCGTGCGCGGCACCACGCTGGTGTCGATGGCATATCCGAGCTCGGCCAGGATCGCCGCCGTGTTGGCGCCGACGCCGTAGCGGCCGGCCTTGTAGATCGTCGGGCGGAAGCCGAAGCGGTCCTCGACCTCGCGGGTCAGCCGGTCGAGCTTGGCGCGTTCCATGTCGCGCGGCAGGTTTCCGGGATAGGAGTTGCGGTTGCACACCTCCTCGTCGAACGGCGGGTTCACCCACGGGTGCAGGTGGGTGCCGATGCTGCACAGCCCGCCGTCGTAGAGCTCCTTGAGCGGCCCGTAGCCAGTGTCCTGACTGGCGACCGGAAAGTCGATCACGTAGGTCGGGCGGATGCCGTATTTCTCGAAGATGCGGTGCGCGCGCGCCTGCGCCGTGATCGCTCGCGTCGAGGTGTAGGCGCGCGAAACCGGCTCGGACCAGGGGAACTCTTCCTCCGTGTCCACCGTCACCAGGAGGAGCGGTTCGCCCGTGCCGGTGTCGGCCGGGCTCCAGTCTGCCGGATCGAGCATGTCGCCGTTTCGTCTCGGGTACGCCAAGGTCCCGACACATATCATATTCGCGCTCCGCTGCCTCCCCTTTCGGCGCGCGGCGCTCGGACTTGCCGGGAGTGTCGCCGATGACCGGCGCGAAGCGGCACATCCTCCATGTCTTCCCGGGCTTCGACGTCGGCGGCGTCCAGCTCCGCATCTCGTCGGTGATCAATCGTTTCCCCGACCGCTACCGCCACACCATCGCGGCGATGAACGACCGGTTCGACTGCATCGAACGGGTCTATGCGGCCGCCGACGTCACCCGCCTGCCGCTCAACCTCGCCAAGGGCCGCAGCGCCGACACGTTCTGCCGCATCCGCGGCCACCTGCGCGGCCTCGCCCCCGACATGCTCGTCACCTACAACTGGGGCTCGATCGAGTGGGCGCTGGTGAACCGCCTGTTCGCCGGCATCCCGCATCTTCATATGGAAAGCGGCTTCGGGCCGGAGGAGGCGACCCGCCAGCTCAGACGCCGCGTGCTGCTGCGCCGCGTCGCGCTCGCGCGCACGAAGCATGTCGTCGTGCCCTCGCTCAACCTGCTGCGCATCGCGCGCGACACCTGGGGCCTGCCGTCCGCCGCCTGCTGGCCTCGGGCTACGATTTCGACCTGATCGACGCGCACTATTTCTATCCCGACGGCGTCGCCGCGGCGCTGATCGCGCGCCGGCTTGGGAAGCCGTTCACGGTCACCGCGCGCGGCACAGAAATCAACCTGATCCCGCGCCATGCGCTCCCCCGCCGCCAGATCCTGTGGACCGCCGCTCGCGCCGACGGAATGATCACCGTCTGCCAGGCGCTCAAGGACGAGATGGTCGAGCTCGGCGTCGAAGCGGACCGCGTCACGGTTCTCCGGAACGGCGTCGATCTGAAGATGTTCCGCATGCAGGACCGCGCCGCGCTTCGCGCGCGCTACGGCCTCGACGGACCGACGCTGATTTCCGTCGGGCACCTGATCGAGCGGAAGGCGCACGACCTCGTCATCGATGCGCTGCCGCACCTGCCGGGCCACACGCTGCTGATCGCGGGCGAGGGGCCGGAAGAGGCGAAGCTCCGTGCGCTCGCCGACCGGTTGGGTGTGACGGACCGCGTGCAGTTCCTCGGCCGCCGCCCGCACGAGGAGCTCCCCGATCTCTACGGCGCCGCCGACATCCTGGTGCTGGCCTCGAGCAGAGAGGGCTGGGCGAACGTGCTGCTGGAGGCGATGGCCTGCGGCACGCCCGTGGTCGCATCGAACGTCTGGGGCACGCCCGAGGTGGTTGCCGCGCCCGAGGCCGGGCGGCTAATGCGCGAGCGCTCGGGCATCGCCATCGCGGAGGCCGCGAAGGAGCTGTTCGCGAACCTGCCGGATCGCAACGCCACGCGCCTCTACGCCGAACGCTTCAGCTGGGACGCGACCACGCAGGGCCAGCTCGACCTTTTCCGCGCCATTCTCGCCCGCCGCGGTCGACCCGCGGCTTGATACAGGCCGCGGTCGACCCGCGGCTTGATACCCGCAAGCGCTAGCGCGCCGATCCTCGCCTACTTCGTTCCGAACATCCGGTCGCCCGCGTCGCCGAGACCGGGGCGGATATAGGCGTGCTCGTCGAGCTGGCGGTCGATCGCCGCGGCGATCACCGGCACGTCGGGGTGCGCCTTGGTGAAGCGCTCGAGGCCCTCCGGCGCGGCGAGGACGCAGACGAACTTGATCCGCGTCGCGCCCGCCTGCTTGATGCGGTGGACGGCGGCGGACGCCGACCGGCCGGTCGCCAGCATCGGATCGACGACGATGCAGACGCGCTCGCCCAACCGGTCCGGAAGCTTCAGGTAGTACTCGACCGGCACCTTCGTCTCGGGGTCGCGATAGAGGCCTATATGGCCGACGCGCGCGGACGGAACGAGGTCGAGCATGCCGTCGAGGAGCCCGTTGCCCGCGCGCAGGATCGAGACGACGCAGAGCTTCTTGCCCTCGAGGATCGGCGCCTTCATGCGTTCGAGCGGCGTGTCGATCTCGATCGTCGCGACCTCGAGGTCGCGGCACACCTCGTAGGCCAGCAGCAGGCTGATCTCGCGGACGAGCTGGCGGAACTGGGCGGTGCCGGTGGTGACGTCGCGGATCAGCGTCAGCTTGTGCTGGACCAGCGGGTGGTTGACCACCTCGACCTGTCGTCCGGTGCCTGCAATAGGGGTCGCTTCCATCGTGATCTCTCTTCGAGGTTTTCGGTAAGGCGTACGGAGTGTCAGAAAAGCGTGCCGTCGCTGGCGACAGCGATCGGCGGCGGCCCACCCGGCCGCGCCGCCGCGGCGACGCGCCGCCCGGCCGACCAGGTCCCGCCCTGCAGGAC
>JAYOEF010000083.1:0-15752 GCA_038106605.1 Alphaproteobacteria bacterium | reverse complement strand
CAGAACATGCCGGGCGCGGGCTCGATGAAGGTCGCGAACTACCTGTTCAACGCCGCGCCCAAGGACGGCGCCACGCTCGGCGTGTTCGCCGCCTCGACGGCGCTCGAGCCGCTGTTCGGCAACGACAAGGCGAAGTACGACCCGCGCAAGTTCGCGTGGATCGGCTCGATGCACCAGGACATCGCGAGCTGCACCATCTGGAAGGGCGGCGGGCAGAACATCCGCACCCTCGACGACCTGATGAAGGCGAAGGAGCCGTTGATATTCGGCTCCACCGCCCCCGCCGCGATCACGAGCCAGCACGCGCTCGTTCTCAAGAACTACCTCGATGCGCCGGTGAAGGTGATCTACGGCTACAAGGGCACCAAAGACGTCTCGCTCGCCATGCAGAAGGGCGAGGTTCACGCAAGCTGCGGCATGTTCGAGAGCTCGGTGAAGGGCTCCTACGCGAACGACATCAAGTCGGGAAACCTCAAGGTCTTCGTCCAGTTCGGACCGGACAAGGCGGTCCCCTACTTCGGCGATGCGACGCGGCTCTACGAGCGCACGAAGGCGCCCGAGGACGCAAAAGTGCTCGACCTGATCTTCCGGCAGACCCAGCTCGCCCGCCCGCTCGCCGCGCCGCCCGGAACGCCGCCGGAACGCATCGCCGCGTTGCGCAAGGCGATGCTCGCCACCTTCGCCGATCCCGAGATGATGAAAGACGCGGAGCGCATCAAGGTGGAGTTCCAGCCTCTCTCGGGCGACGAGACGCAGGCGCTGCTGGAACGCTTCTACGAAACGCCCGAGCCTCTCCTCAAGAAGGCGATGGCGCTGATCGGGCGCACGAACTGAGCTATCGGAAACGGGGCGGCGGATGCGCCGCCCCTACCCGTTCGCCCCTAATCGTTCGCCATGATCGCGCGCGCGGAACGCCGGTTCTCGATCATCGGCTGGGTGTCCGCGCGGTACTCCTGCATGTGGGGCGTCTCCATATGGTGATCGAACGCCATCATGTCGTCGTAGACCTCATAGAGACGGACGACGTTGTCCACATCCTCCGGGATCGAAATATCGAAGCGGCTGCACCCCGGCTCGGTCGCGAGAACCGTCGCCCGGTGGCGCTGCGCGCGGGCGACATAGGCATCGCGCCGGCCGGGCACGAGCGTGAGTTCGACGTGAAGGACGACGGCCATGCTTCTCTCCCTGAGCGGTCGGGCGACAGATAATCGCGCGCCGCCCGTGAGTCCATACGAACCAGCCGACGGGACCGT
This sequence comes from Alphaproteobacteria bacterium, assembly GCA_038106605.1. GTDB lineage: Bacteria > Pseudomonadota > Alphaproteobacteria > MPNO01 > UBA830 > JAYOEF01. The sequence goes on along the minus strand of JAYOEF010000083.1, from coordinate 14,499 downwards.
TCCATGACACGCCACGCCGCCACCGCCCGCATCCGGACCTCCGCCGCATCGCTCGCGATCGCGGCCCTGCTCGCGGCTGTCCCGCCCTCCGGGGCGGGCGCCGTCGACCGGAAGCTTGCCTCCGCCGCGGGCGAGATCCGCGTTACGACCTACGCATCCGGGCTCGACCGGCCGTGGGCCATAGATTTCCTCCCGGATGGGCGCGCCATCGTCACCGAGAAACCGGGACGGCTCCGCATCGTCGCGAAGGACGGCAGCCTGTCGCCGCCGGTGAAGGGCGTGCCGGAGGTGGATTCGCGGGGACAAGGCGGGCTCCTCGACGTGACGCTCCATCCGGACTTCTCCCGGAACCGCCTCGTCTATCTTTCCTTCTCGGAGCCTGGACCGAACGGCACCAACTCGACCGCGGTCGCGCGCGGCACGCTCAACGATGCCGGCACCGCGCTCGAAGGCGTCGCGATCGTCTTCCGCCAGCTGCCCAAGGTCGCCAGCATCCGCCACTACGGCTCGCGCGTCGTCTTCGCGCCCGACGGGCTGATGTTCGTCACCACGGGCGAACGCTCCGACCGAGAGTTCCGCGGCCAGGCGCAGGACCTCGATTCCCATCTCGGCAAAGTGATCCGGCTGACCGACGACGGCAGGGTGCCGCCCGGCAACCCCTTCGTCGGGCGCAGCGACGCGCGCCCGGAAATCTGGTCCTACGGCCACCGCAACGTCCAGGGCGCCGCGATCCATCCGGTGACCGGCAGGCTCTGGACCATCGAACACGGCCCTCAAGGCGGCGACGAGATCAATATCCCGGCCAGGGGCGCGAACCACGGCTGGCCGCTCGTCTCCCACGGCGTCGAATACGGCGGCGCGCCCGTCGGCAGCGGACGGAGCAGCGCACCCGGCATGGCCGATCCGATCGCGACCTGGACGCCCGTGATCGCGCCGGGTGGCATGACCTTCTATGGGGCGTCGTTGTTTCCGGCGTGGCAGGGCAACCTGCTGATTGCGGGCCTCCGCTCCGGCGCGGTGGTGCGGCTCGAGCTCGACGGCGACAGCGTGGCGCGCGAGGAACGGCTGCTGACCGAACTGCGCCGCCGCATCCGGGACGTCGCGGTGGGGCCGGACGGCGCGGTCTATGCCGCCACCGACGAGAGCGAAGGCGAAATTCTCAGGATCGCCCCGGCGCGCTGAGACGGCCCGCTGATCCCGCTTCACCGTCCGCGCGGCGGCGCCAGCGTTTTAACCGCCCATTAACCACCCTCGCCCAGTGTCGGTGCGAACCTTCGCACGGCCCCGCGACATGACTGCACAGAACGACAGGGACGAACTCTCCGCAATTCTCCGCGCGCACGCCCTCTATACGCTGCATCGGGGCGGCGAACGGGGCGACGTGACATCCCGCGACCTGTCTGGACGCAACCTCCGCGGCCTGCCCCTGATCGAGCTGCGGGCCCCGCGGGCGATTTTCGACGGCTGCAATCTCGCAAAGGCCGACTTCACGCGCGCCGACCTGTTCGACGCCTCATTCAACGAGGCCGACTGCCGGCTTGCCACCTTCTATCATGCGGACGTCCGCGGAACGCGCTTCCATCGCGCTATGCTTGCTGGCGCCAACTTCGAGGGTGCCGACCTCCGCGCCGGAACCTACATCGCCGCCGGGCGCACGAGCTCACGCACCGACATGTCGCGCGCCGACATGGAAAACGCGAAATTTCCGTCCGCGAAGATGGATCATGCCGACCTGTCGGCCAGCAATCTCAATTGGGCCGACCTGACGGGGGCGCATATGCATTCGGTCGACCTGACGGATGCGGACCTGCGCGGAGCCAACCTTGCCGAAGCGAAGCTGTACGGTGCCGTGCTTTCCGGCGCGAACCTCAAGGGCGCGAACCTCCATGGCGCATCGCTGTCCCATGCCGACATCCGCGGTGTCGATCTCGACGGCGTCGACCTCAGCCATTGCGTGCTGCTCGAAGCACGCAAGGATGCCGATACCGTAAAGCCCAAGGGCAAGATCGCCGCCCTCCTCCAGCAGCATCGGCTCTGGCTCGCCTCGGGCGGGCGCGAGGGCGAGCCTGCCCGCTTCGCCGGGCTGGACCTTCGCGAACTCGATCTCAGCGATCACGATTTCAGCGCGGCCGAACTCGCCGGCGCAAATCTCCAGGGCGCCAAGCTCAAGGGCTGCCGTCTCGCGAACTGCGATCTGTCGGAAACGAGACTGAGCGGCGCCAACCTCGCCGATGCCGACCTCCGGGGCGTCCGCCTCGTCGGCGCGAAACTCGACGGCGCCGACCTCTGCCGCGCCGACCTCTCTGCGCTCGTGCTGCGCGACGGACACGGTAAGGCGACCGGCCGCGAACTGCCCTCCGACCTCTCCGGCGCGGACTTCACCGGCGCCTCCCTCACCGAGGCGAAGATGCAGAAGGCGATCGTCGCCGGCGCGAACTTCGCGCAGGCGACGCTGATCCGGGCCGATCTCAGGGGCTGCGACCTTCAGTCCGCCAACTTCGCGGGTTCCCTGCTGGACGAAGCCCTGCGCTGACGCCGTCGCGCCGGTTTTTTTCGATCAGCCGCCGGCCGCGCCGAGCCGTACCGCCATCCAATCGGCGGTCTGCAGGCGATATTTGTAGGTGCGGTTGTTGGCGACATGGCCGGCGTCGTCGAGCACGAGGAACTCGACGGGGCCCGATGCGCCCTCGGCGATGCGTCTTGCGTGGTCCCACGGGATGACGCGGTCGAGCTTTCCGGCAACGACGTAGAGCGGGCACGAGATATTGCCGACGACGCCGTCGAGCGAAAGCGCGGCGGCGCGGTCTCGCGCCTCCGATTCCGACGTGCTGTGGCTCCGTGCCGTGAAAGCGGCTTTCGTCAGAGCGGGAAGCGTCCCCCACGCCTCCGCCCAGTTGAACGGACCGGTAAGCGAGATGCAGGCCTTCAGGCGCGGATGGTGCGCGGCGGCGCGCGGCGCGTAGTAACCGCCGAGACTGACGCCCCAGATGCCGATGCGGCCCGTATCGAGGTCGTCGCGCCCGTCGATCCAGTCGAGCACAGCGCCGACCGGGACCTCGTAGTCGCCGCGGATGGCATGGTCGAACTCCGCCTCTCCCTGCCCTGGCCCGTCGAAGGGCAGGACCGCGATGCCGCGTTCGAGGAACGGGCGCGCGTAGGCGTCCATCTCCTCCTTCGTCGAATCGAGGCCGACGCACATGATCAGCACCGGCGGCCGCTCAATGCCTTCGGGCTTCCTCAGATTGCCGTAGAGCGTATCGCCCTCGTAGGGGATTGCCACGCGCTCGGCAGGGGGCCGCTTCCACGCCATCGCATCGCGATAGCAGGTGACCGCCTTGTCGTGGGCGATACGGAGCTGCGCCGGATCGTGGACGAACAGGAACTTGCCGAAGTGATAGCAGACCGCCGCCGTCGTCAGATGCTCCGCCGCCGACAGCCTGAAACCCTGCGCAAGCGCCTCGCGGCCCATCTCCTCATGGATCGCCGCGCGCGCCGACCAAGCACGGCACCAGTCGTCCCACAATGCGATCTCGGCCGTCACCTCCTGGAAATCGGTGAGCGGGACCCCGTTCGCCACAAGCCGCGGCGCCCAGTGGGCGAGCGCAGCGGAAACCGTTCCGTCGGCCATGTCATTCCTCCCGTTATCCGCCGTCTTCGCGGCGGCTCGCGCCGGTACCGTTGCGAAACCGTGCCGTCATATGCATATGGGAAGATTGAGCACGCCGCGCGCCGCGATGTCCAGTATCGTCGGCCCTGTCGGTTTCGGACGAAACGATCGGGACTCCCCATGACGATCCGTAACCTAGAGCACGTCTTCCGGCCCCGGTCCGTCGCCGTGATCGGCGCAAGCAACCGGACGGGTTCGCTCGGCGCGGTTCTGACCCGGAACCTGCTCGAAGCCGGCCTCGACGGTCCGGTGATGCCGGTCAATCCGAAATACGCCCAGGTGCAGAGCGTCGCGGCCTATCCCGACATCGCCTCGCTGCCGACGACCCCCGACCTCGGCGTCATCGCGACGCCGCCGGAGACCGTGCCAGGCCTGATCGCCCAGCTCGGGGCGCGCGGCGCGAAGGCCGCGATCGTCATCACCGCCGGGATCGATGCGTCGCTGCGCCAGGCCATGCTCGACGCCGCGCGCCCCCACCTCCTCCGCATCGTCGGGCCGAACTGCCTTGGCGTGATGGCGCCTCCCGCGGGACTCAACGCCGGTTTCGGCCACCTCACGCCGTCGGCGGGCCACATCGCCTTCGTCACCCAGTCGGGCGCCATGGTGACATCCATAATCGACTGGGCGGCGGAGCGGGACATCGGCTTCTCGCACCTCGTCTCGCTCGGCGACATGTGCGACGTCGATTTCGGCGACATGCTCGACTATCTCGCCAACGACACCGAAACGCACGCGATCCTGCTTTATGTCGAGGCGGTGACCCACGCGCGGAAATTCATGTCGGCAGCGCGCGCCGCGGCGCGCTCGAAACCGGTGATCGTCGTCAAATCCGGCCGGTTCGCCGAAAGCGCGCGGGCCGCGGCCTCGCACACCGGCGCGCTCGCCGGATCGGATGCCGTCTACGACGCCGCCTTCCGGCGCGCGGGCATGCTCCGCGTCTACGAGCTCGAAGAGCTGTTCGATGCGGTGGAGACGCTGGGCAAGGCGGGCATGCCGAAGGGCGACCGCCTCACCATCCTGACCAACGGCGGCGGTCTCGGCGTCATGGCCACGGACACACTGATCGAACGGGGCGGCCGCCTCGCGGCCCTCCCCCCGGCAGCCAAAGCGCGGCTCGACGCGGTCCTGCCGCCGACATGGTCCGGAAACAACCCGGTCGACATCATCGGCGATGCGCCCGGATCGCGCTATTCGGAGGCGCTCCGCATCCTGCTCGAAGACGGCGACCAGGATGCGCTCCTCATTCTCAATTCGCCGACGGCGATCGTCTCGGGGCTCGAGGGCGCCCGTGCCGTCGTGGACACACTCGCGGACAGCGCCGCGCCCACCGTTCTGACGAGCTGGGTCGGCGGGCGGTCGGCGCGGGAAGCTTCCGACCTCTTCTCCGACAACGGTATTCCGACCTATCCGACGCCGTCGCATGCGGTCCGCGCCTTCATGCATCTCGTCACCTACCAGCGCAACCAGACGAGCCTGATCGAGACGCCGCCGTCGATCCCGGAAGACTTCATGCCCGAGCTGGAAACCGCCCGGCGCCTCATTGCCGGCGTTCTTGCCGACGGGCGCGAATGGATGACGGCGCTGGAATCGAAGGCGCTGCTCCGCTGCTACGATATCCCGGCGGCGGAAGCCTTCGCCGTGAAAGATGCAAAAGAGGCGGCGTCCGCCGCGGAACGCATCGGCGGGCCCGTCGCGCTCAAGATCCTCTCGCCCGACATCACCCACAAAACCGACGTCGGCGGCGTCGAACTCGACATCGAAGGGTCGGCTGCGGTCGAATCCGTCGCGGAGGCGATGCTCGAGCGCGTGCGCGCGGCGCGCGCCGAAGCGCGCATCGACGGCTTCATGGTTGAGGCCATGGTCCACCGGCCGGGCGCGTTCGAGCTGATCGCCGGCATGACGACCGACCGCCAGTTCGGTCCGATCCTGATGTTCGGCCAGGGCGGAACCGCCGTAGAGGTTGCGCGCGACACCGCGCTCGCGCTGCCGCCGCTCAACATGCATCTCGCCCGCGACCTGATGGAACGCACGCGCATCTACGGTCAGCTTCGCGGCTATCGCGGCCTCGCGCCTGCCGACATCGACGGAACCGCGCTCACGCTGATCAAGATCGCCCAGATGGCCGTCGACTTCGCCGAGATCCAGGAGATCGAAATCAACCCGCTGCTGGCCGACGCGACCGGCGTGATCGCGCTCGACGCACGCGTCCGCCTCTCTCCCGCCACGGGGCGCGGCGCGGAACGGCTTGCGATCCGCCCTTACCCGAAAGAGCTCGAGGAGACGATCGCGGTCTCGGGCCTTCCGACGCTGCTGCTGCGCCCGGTCGTGCCCGAGGACGAGCCTTCCCTTCAGGCCGCCTTCGCCAAGCTGACTCCCGAGGAGGTGCGGCTGCGCTTCGCCGTGCCGCGGAAGGCGCTGTCGCATGTCGACGCCGCGCGCTTCACCCAGATCGACTACGACCGCGAGATGGCGCTGGTGCTGACCGAGCCAGGCATCCCGGGCAGGACCGAGCTGTTCGGCGTCGTCCGCATCATCTCCGATCCCAACAACGAGCGCGCCGAGTACGCGATCATCGTCCGCAAGGCGCTGTCCGGCCATGGGCTCGGTTCGCTCCTGATGAACCGGATCATCGATTACGCGCGGAACCGAGGCACGAAGGAGATCTTCGGTTACGTGCTCGCCGAGAACGCCGGCATGCTCGACATCTGCCACCGCCTCGGCTTCGAACAGACGCCGCTGGCGGAGGATGCCGGCACGATCTACGTCTCGCTCCGCCTCAACGGGTCCTGAACGCCGCGGGCGGCGTTGGCCGGCGCCGGCGACGCGGGTAAGATTGCCGTGCCTTACGACACCCAGGAGCGCAGCATGATCACCGAAATCGTTTCCTTCAAACGGCATCCCGGCATGGACCGCGACGAGATGGTGCGCGACGCCGCATCCACCTTCGAGCGCTGAACCGACTTCCCGGGTCTCGTCCGCAAGATGTTCGTGCGCGATCCGGAGACGCTCGACACCAAGGGCATCTACCTCTGGAAGTCGCTCGAGGATGCGAACCGGGGCCACGATGCGGCATGGCTCGACCGCGCCGAGAAACACTGGGGCAACCGGCCGAAGCTCGAGCGTTTCGACTGCTTCCTGATCCTGGAGAACCCGGGCGGCGTCGTCACCGAGACCGCGGAGGGCTGAGCCGGGCCTCCAGCCCTACGCCGCGACTGTCCAGCCGACGGGCTTGCCCGTGTCGAACGGCAGGACCGTCGCCGTACCGGCGACAACGGGCGTATCCGATGCGCGCACACCGCGGCGGATCGTGACCGTCCCCTCGTTCGCGGGCAGGCGGTAAAAGGCCGGTCCGTTGAGCGAGGCGAAGGCCTCCAGCCGGTCGAGCGCGCCGTCCTCGTCGAACGCCTGGGCATAGACCTCGAGCGCCGACGGCGCGTTGAAGATGCCGGCGCAGCCGCAGGCGGACTCCTTCTCGGCCATCGGATGCGGCGCCGAATCCGTGCCGAGAAAGAAGGACGGATCGCCCGACGTCGCGGCGGCGCGGAGCGCAAGCCTGTGCCGCTCGCGCTTCGCCACCGGCAGGCAGTACATGTGCGGCCGGATGCCCCCCTGGAACAGCGCGTTGCGGTTGATGACGAGATGGTGCGGCGTGATGGTCGCGGCGACGTTCGGCCCCGCGCCCGTCACGTAGGCGACCCCGTCTTCGGTCGTGATGTGCTCGAAGACGATGCGGAGCCCGGGAAAACGCTCCGCGGTCGGCGCCAGCACGCGCTCGATGAAGACCTTCTCCCGGTCGAAGATGTCGACTGCCGGATCGGTCACCTCGCCGTGGACGAGAAGCGGCATGCCGATCTCTTCCATCTTCGCGAGGACCGCGGATATGCGCGCGACGTCGGTGACGCCGTTGGCGGAGTTGGTCGTCGCGCCGGCGGGATAGAGTTTCGCGGCGGTCAGAATTCCCGCGGCGTGCCCGGCCGCGAGATCGGCCGGATCGGTCGCGTCGGTCAGATAGGCCGTCATCAGGGGCGTGAAATCCAAGCCAGCAGGAAGCGCCGCCACGATGCGCTCGCGGTAGGCTGCGGCGGCCGCCGCAGTCGTCACCGGCGGCACCAGGTTGGGCATGACGATCGCGCGGGCGAACACCTTCGCGGTCCACGGCAGCACGGCGCGCAGCATCTCGCCATCGCGGAGGTGGAGGTGCCAGTCGTCGGGACGGCGGAGGGTGAGCGTGTCGGGCATCGCGGCTACGGGCCTTGTTTCTGTCGGGAGGATCGGACGAGGCGCCAATCTAACGGAATCGAAAGCCTGCGGGAAAGCGCCGCGCCGAGACGGCGACCTACTTTCCGACGGCCTTTCCGGCGGCCTCTTTCTCCGCTTTCGCCTTCGCCGCCTGCCGTTGGGTTTCGTCGTACTTCACCCAGCCGACATGCTTTTCGAAGACCATCAACGTCGCGGGGGAGTCCGACATCATTCCCCTGAGCAGCGCGAGATAGCGGAGGTTCAGCGTCAGGAGCGAAACCTCGACGGGATAGGCCTTGAACGCGGCGGCCGCCTGGCCGCGGACAGCCTTACGCTGGGGATCGGTGAAGGCCCACCAGTTGTCGAGGATCAGCGCCAGGCGCACCGGCGCATTGACCGCTTCGTTGGGCTGGATCGCGGCGCTCATCGCGACCAGGTCCGCCGACCGGCGGGTCGCCTGGCGCGCCAGCCGCTGCCTGGCGACGGCGGCACGCATCCAGGTCGCGCTGTCATAGGGGCGGAGTGCGAGCGAATCCTCGGCGGTCGCGACCGCGCGACCGTAGTAGGCATCGGCAAGTTCGGGCGAAGCTGCGACGGTTCCGAGCGTGAAGTAGAGGGCCGCCAGCTCGAAACGGAACTGCGACCAGTCAGCGATGGCGATCGCGCGCTCGCGCCCGGCGGCCGCCTTGCGGAGGGCTTCTTCACCGGCCGGCTTGTTCCGCGCGATCTCGTCGAACGCACGGATTCCGGAAAGCGTCGGAAGAAGCGCCCGGCCGAGCGGCAGGGCGAGGGCGAGGACCGATCCGGCCAGTACGAGCGCGAAGACGATCGCGCTCCACCGGTCTGCCGGCCTCTGCGCAGCACCCGCCACGGCTCAGTCCGTGTAGTACTTGTGGTACCGGCCGTAGTAGTAGCCCGAGTCGCCGTAGCCGTACCGCGAGTGCTTCTTGACGTTGACCATCGAGAGTACGACGCCCGCGAGGTCCGCGCCCGCCTCGACGATCTGCTTGAGGCCGAGACGGACGACCTCGCGCCGCGTCTCCGCCCAGCGGACGACGAAGATGGTCTTGTCGGCCATGCGCGACAGGATGCGCGAGTCGCTCACCGCCAGAACCGGCGAGGAGTCGATCACGACCAGATCGAACGTGCTGCGCAGCGTCCCGAGGAGCCGCGAGAAATGCTCCGACGTGATGATGTCTGTGGGGTTCGCCGGCGTGCCGCCCGCGGTCAGGACCCATGCGCCTGAGGCCGTGTCGCGACGCACGGCCTGCTCCATCGTCACCTCGTCGGCGAGCAGCTGGACGAGTCCGGGACCGATGTCCATACCGAGATGGCGGTGGACCAGCGGGCGGCGCAGGTCGCAGTCGATGATAATCACGCGCTTCGCGCCGGTCCGCGCGACGAGACGCGTGAGCGAGAGCGAGAGCGAAGTCTTGCCTTCGCTCGGCAGCGAAGACGTCATGAGGACGGTGCGCGGCGGGTTGTCGACGTTGGACAGCAGGATGCCGGCATGGAGCGCGCGGACGGACTCGCTGAACGCCGAGTTAGGCCGCTCGAGCACGATGTCCTGCGGTTCCTTGCGGAGAGCCGCGAGGCCCGTCAGCGCGGGCACGAGGCCGAGCGCCGGAATCCCGGTGGCGCCCTCGATCTCCTCCATGCTCCGGAAGCCCTTGTCGAGCGATTCCAGCACGAAGGCGACCGCGATCCCGAGGGCCGCAAAAAGCACGAAGGCGAAGGCCGCGATCAGGCCCTTCTTCGGCGCCGAGGGAGACGTCGGGCGGTCGGCATGGGAGATGATCCGGACGTCCGGCTTCTGGAACTCCTGCTGCTCGTACGTTTCCTTGAAGCGGCTGAGGAAGTTTTTGTAGAGCGAGCGGTTTGCCTTGGCCTCGCGTTCCAGCGCGCGGAGCTGGACCTCGCTCTGGTTGAGGCTCGCGACCTGCGCTTCGAGCCCCTGCAGGCTCTCGCGGAGCGCCGATTCCCGCGCCTGCGCGACGGCGACCTCGTTGCGCAGTCCCTGGACGATCTTGTTGACCTCGCCATTTATCTTGGTGCGGATGTCTGCGATCTCGGCACGGACATTGATCATCTTGGGATGCTTCTCGCCGAACTCTTGCGAGAGCTCCGCGGCGCGGCGCTGGACCTCCGCTTCCTGCGTCCGGAGCTGCTGGATCAGCGGCGAATTGAGAACCTCGGCGACCGAGTCGGCGCTGGCCGAGCGGCGGAGCAGTCCCTCGACCTGGCGCAGCCGGGCGTCGGCTTCGGCGCGCTTGCTGCGCGAGAGGATCAGCTGCGAGTTCAGTTCGGACGCCTGTTGCGAGGCGAGCGTCACGCCTTTGCCTTCGACGAGGCCGGACGTCTTGCGGAACGCCTCGACCGCCTGCTCGGAGCGCTGTACCTCCACGCGGAGACCCGACAGCCGGTCGTTGAGCCACTCCGTGGCACGCTTCGTCGCCTCGAACTTCGCCTCCAGCTGCTCGACGATGTAGAGGTCCGCGATGGCGTTCGCGACCTGCGCGGCCCGGCCCGGGTCCGCCAGCTTCACCGATACGCCGATGACGCGCGACCGTCCGACCCGCTTCACGTCGACCTTGTCGAGAAGCTGGTCGATGGTCGCGATCCGTTCGTTCTCGAGAAGCTGCTCCTCGGTCATCGGCGGGCCGATCCGCGCGACGCCGATGAGATCGAGAAACTCTTCGGGCAGCAGATTGCGGGGCGAGAGCGCCGCCCGCAGCTCTTCCCAACCCGTCGGCGGACGCAGGCGGGCGTTGAACTCGGGGTCGCCGAACAGCGAGAGCTTCTTCACCACGCGCTCGGCGAGCCCGCGCGAGGTGAGCACCTCGATCTCGCTTTCGATCGTCTCCTGGTCCGCGGGCAGGCCCGAGAGGACCGCCTCCATGTTGAGGATCTTGTCCTGCCGGGGATCGACCATCACGGTCGAACGCGCCGTGTATTGCGGCGTCATCTGCATGAGCACAAGGACGGAGGCCACGCTTCCGAAGGCCGTGATGCCCAGAACGACATTCTTCCGGCGCCACAGCTTGCGGCCGAGCTCACGGAGATCTACGTCCCTCTCCGGACGCAGGAAGCCCCATCGCTGGGACGCGACCTTCCCGTCGTGCGAAATATGGGGAGCCGGAAACTTGCTTATCGCCATTGACCTTCCTGAATCACGCGACGCGCCCACACCGTTTCAGGGTCTCACCCGGCCGCGGTCTTATAGCAGAAATATCAGAAAAACCTCTCGGGAACCTCGATCACGTCTCCGGGGAGAACGGCCGTATCGTGGTTCGCGGGTTCCTTCGTGCGCGACTTATCCGTGGCGCGGATGATGAGAAGCTGGTTTTCCCGGGCGCGGTAAGTGTATCCGCCGGCAAGCGCGACGGCGTTAACGACGGTCATCCCGTTGACGTAGGGATAGCTGCCGGGCTTCTTCACCTCGCCGATGATGTAGAACGGCCGGTAATTGAGCACCTCGGCGCTGACCCGCGGGTTCTTCAGATAGTCGGGCTTGAGCGCCGCGATGATGTTGCCTTCGAACTCGCGGAGCGAGAGGCCGCCCGCCTTCACGTTACCGACCAGCGGCAGCGAGACGTTGCCGCTCCCGTCGACCGTGAATTCGCCCGAGAGATCCTTGTGGCCGAACACGGTGACCCGCACCCGGTCGCCGCTGCCGAGCTGGTAGCTCGAACCGGGCGCGGTCTGCGCAGAGGCCGTACTCGGGGACAGTAGGGAAACGAATGCGATCAGCAGCGCCGCAAGGAAAAGCCCGGCACGCGCGGCAAACGTCGTCTTAAATGGACCGGAGGTCCTCATCGACCTCTTTCGCTATCGAACCGCAGAACGGGAAGCCGCGTCCCGGCGCCCTACATCTGCGCGCGGATGCGGAGAAATACGGTGTTCTTGGTGTAATCCGCATCTACGACGTTCGAATCCTTGGAGACGTAGTCGTACTGCAGCGTGAAATACAGATTACGGTTCATCATGTACTTGCCCGCGAGCCCGGCCCGAATGGTATCGTCCTCGCGGGTGATGCCTTCGTACTCGTCCTTCGTCGCGCCGAGCTTGCCCGAAAGGATGAGGTTGCGCAGGAGCTCGTGATCGACGGAAGCGTTCACGGTCGTCGAAAAGAGACCCGAAGTCCCGGTCTGGGTCGATTCCGAAACCTCGCGCGTCAGCCCGCCTTTCAGCGTGGTGAGCGGCGTGACGTTCCACGTCATGTCGATGCCGGCGGCGATGCCGTCGACGGTCTTTAGTGCGGCATCGTCGTAGTCGCGACTCAGATAGCCGACGAAAACGTCGCCGAACACCAGACCGGTGAAATCGAGGCGGGCGCCGCCGCGGACCTCGTAACCCTTGCTGTCCCGGTTCACGCCGGCGTCGTCGAGCACCTCGCGGTAATCGACGTTCGTATAGATCAGCTGTGCGAACGCCTCGTACTCCGGCTGGATCTCGTATCCGCCGCGGACGCTGTACTTGAATTCGTTGCGGTCGCGGTCGTCGTTGTTGGTCACCGCGCCTGCACTGGTCTCGACATCGCGATAGTCGCTCTGCCGCATGCCGAAGTCGGCATTCAGCGTTACGCGGTTCCACTTGTTGAAGAAGCCCGCGTCGAGGCCGTTGATCGTATAGGCCGTGGGCTCCTTGCCGTCGGCGTCGTCGGGAGAGCTGCGATCCTCATGCCGCTTCTCGCGGGTGACCCCGCCTGTCACGTTCATGTCGCGCTGGATATCGACCCGGCCGTTGGCGCCGAGGGAATAGTCCGAGTAATCCTCGGCGTTGTAATGATGGTAGTTGACGACGTCGGTGCCCGCCTTGACCGAGAGAAAATGCGAGTTCCAGTTCGAATCGGTACGGACGCTGGGCGACACCGTGAGGATGTTGTCGCTGATCGTGCTGTTCGTCGTCGCAAAGATGTTGTCATCGGTCTCGATCTTCGCCTCGATCGACGGGAAGATCAGGAAGCTGCCCTGACGGATGCCCTGCGCGTCGAGTTCCTCGCGCGGCCGGTCCATCACCGTGGTCGTGCGGCTGTCGGTCTGGGCGTAAGCCGCGAACGGCACGAGCGCGGCGAAAGCCGCGCCTGCGAGAATCGAATTGCGAATCATGGTCAACGAACGCACGTCCGTCCCCCTCAACGGTTGTTTGCCACGCACCCGGCAAATTGCCGCGTTAATAATTGTCAATTGGTTAACGGAGTCAGACAGTTGGTGCACTAGTTTTAATTCTCTAAATGATTGCAACCACGTCTATTTAAGATGCGGGCGGGGTAATGATTGGAGGACGAGGCGGCGTCGGCGTCTGTCCCGCAGCCGTCGTGATGGTAACAATCTGCGCTGTCTGCGTCGCCGTCTGGACGATGGTCTGCGCAAGCGCAGGCGGCACAACCTGTACGATAGCATTAGAGATCTGGTTGAGGGCCTGCGGCGCAACCGTTACGACCGCAGCGGTGACCTGAACGGCGGCCGCTGGAACAGCCGCCACGACCGCGGCGGCAACCTGCGCCACGGCGTCCGGACTATTGACAACGGCCGCGGCGACCTGCTGGGTGATGTTCGCGGCGATCGTCGCGGCCGCTTCCGGCGCACCGCTCGCGGCGGCGGTCGATGCCGCGGTAGAGGCGACGGACGCCGCGATCGTCGGGTTGGCGCCCGCCATCGCCGCGGCAATCTGCGCTGCGAGCGTGGGGTTCGCCGCCACCAGGTCCTGCAGGATCTGGAGGGCGTTCGGAGAGTTCGCCGCCGCAATCGCATCCTGGACCGCCTGCGGTTGCGCCGGCGTCTGTATCTGCGCGCTGGCCGGTGACACCGCACTCAGCACCGATACAGCCACTACTGCAACGAGCCCCAAACCTCTAAAACGCTTGATCATTTCAGAAAGCTCCCGAGTCAAATCGGCCAGCCAATATTTACATCATTTTTATATTCCATTATAGCCTATTCACACCATATTGATGAGTGATAACTCGTGTGGATACGTTTTGCAACCCAATAAACCTTATACAACACGTTGTTTATGCCGGTTAATTCGGTATACTGAGCCAACCGCATTTCATTGGCTTTTTGGATGCATTAAGCGCTTTTTGCGCGGTTTATAGGATCAATACAGAGCAGCTAAGGAGACGCTCAGACCAACCTCGTCGCGATAGAGGCTAAGTTATCGCCCTTGAGAATGCTGGCAAAAGCCTCTTCCTGAATGATTTTTTCAATGTTTCCTTCAAGCTTTCTCATAAAATTTTGGGCGTTTTGCGCAATATCGATTTTAGTCTTTGCAACTGCATTGAGCACGGCCTTCGCTGAGTCATTAACCGCCCAGTCGCGCGGCGATGGGCTGAACGCCTCACAGATCCAGCAGGTTCAGGAGACGCTGCGGAGCCTCGGGTACGACCCGGGCCCCGCAGACGGCGTACCCGGAGCGCGGACGCTACTCGCCGTCTCGCAGTTCCAGCAGCAGATGGGCCTGCCTCAGACCGGACGGCTCGATAACGCGCTGTGGCGGACTTTGACCGGCCAGAATGCCGGACTTTCCGCGAGGGACACCCGCGCCCAGCACCGCTCCGAAGCGGATGCGGCGGCGGCCGCGGTGGCCGCGAT